>JBDHTJ010000127.1:0-15470 GCA_039808585.1 Hyphomicrobiaceae bacterium
CGCATGAGCCTTCCCCTCGGAGCCGCCGTCGCCCACCCCAATCGCGGCGGTGGATCCGAGGGGAAGGCGGGCCATCCCCTTGGTGAGCCCGAGCTCAAAAGCGAATACAGTTGCCGGGTCTTGCTACGCTCGCCCGGGAAGGCAGAGAGGAGAGGTTGCGCGTTCACCGCTGAGTTGCGTGGATCTCCGCCGGCGCGGAGATGACGGGTGCGGGGACGGTACGTGCGGCCCAATTGCGGTTGTTTGCGGGGCTTCCGGGGAAGCATAGGAGAGCGGGGCCCTCTCGCTGAGGCGAGAGGGAGCTGAGCTTCAATGTGCGGTAAGGCATTAGCGGAAGCGGCGTCAGCCGGTTTCGGAGAAGAGTTCGCGGCCGATGAGCCAGCGGCGGATCTCGCTGGTGCCGGCGCCGATCTCGTAGAGCTTGGCGTCGCGCAGCAGGCGGCCGGTGGGATAGTCGTTGATGTAGCCGTTGCCGCCCAGCAACTGGATGGCGTCGAGGGCGACGAGGGTGGCCTTCTCGGCCGCGTAGAGGATGGCGCCGGCTGCATCCTTGCGCGTGGTCTCGCCGCGGTCGCAGGCCTTCGCCACCGCGTAGACGTAGGCGCGGCAGGCGTTCATCGTGGTGTACATGTCGGCGAGCTTGCCCTGCACAAGCTGGAATGTGCCGATCGCGGCGCCGAACTGCTTGCGCTCGTGAACGTAGGGCACCACCACGTCCATCGCCGCCTGCATGATGCCGAGCGGGCCCGCCGAAAGCACCGCGCGCTCGTAGTCGAGGCCGCTCATGAGCACGTTGACGCCACGGCCCACCTCGCCCAGCACGTTCTCTGCCGGGACCTCGCAGTCCTCGAACACGAGCTCGCCCGTCTCGGAGCCGCGCATGCCGAGCTTGTCCAGCTTCTGCGCCACGCGGAAGCCCTTGAAGGTCGATTCCACGATGAAGGCGGTGATGCCGCGCGGGCCGCCGCTGGGATCAGTCTTGGCGTAGATGATGAGCGTGTCGGCGCTGGGGCCGTTGGTGATCCAGAACTTGGTGCCGTTGAGGACGTAGCGGTCGCCCTTCTTGTCCGCGCGCAAGGTCATCGAGACGACATCGGAGCCGGCGCCGGGCTCCGACATGGCAAGGGCGCCGACGTGCTCGCCCGAGATCAGCTTGGGAAGATACTTGATTTTTTGCGCGTGCGAGCCGTTGCGGCGCAGCTGGTTGATGCAAAGGTTGGAGTGGGCACCGTAGGACAAGCCGATCGACGCCGAGCCGCGGCTGATCTCCTCCATGGCAATGCAGTGCTCAAGGTAGCCGAGGCCTGAGCCGCCGTATTCCTCCTCGACGGTGATGCCGTGCAGGCCCAGCGCCCCGAGCTTCGGCCACAGTTCGCGGGGAAACCTGTCGGTCTTGTCGATTTCGGCCGCGATGGGTGCGATCTCGTCCGCGGTGAAGGCACGCACGCTGGCCCGCAGCTGGTCGGCCGTCTCACCAAGATCGAAATTGAGGCTCGGCAGGTCGTTCGGGATCATGGCGTTTCCTTCGCAATCGCTGGTTGCCTTTGGCTAAACGGCTTGCGGGCCATGGGCAAGTGCGGCATCGCCTTTTCCGTCTCCGGATGGATGACCACGGGGATACCATCGTGGTAGGATGGGATATTGTTGCAAGTACGAGTCGCCAGCCGTCCTGGGAGCCAGACGTGACCCGCTTCTTCCGCATCGGGGCCCTCGCGCCACTCCTGCTGCTCGCCAGTCTGGCAGCCGCCATCGCCCAAGGGCCGACGCCAGCGGAAGAGACGTTCTGGGAAAGCATCAAGGCTTCCAGCAACGCTGCGGAGTACCGCGCCTATCTGGAGGCCTTTCCGAGAGGCTTCTACGCCGACCGGGCCCGGGCGCGCATCGCCGAGATCGAGGGCACGACGTCGAACAATACGCGCCCCCCTGCCCCGCCGCCGGTGCCTTACGTTCCACCGGCACCCAACCCGGGGCCGGCCCCTTACACGCCGACGCCACCGCCGCCTTCGAATGCATCGGTTCTGACGAACTACACCGTCATCAAGGAGGTGCAGGAACGGCTCTATGCGCTCAACTACAACGTCAAGGTGATGAACGGACAGCTGTCGCGGGAGACGCGCGATGCCATTCGTGCCTGGCAGCAGGTGGTGAACCGGTCGCAGACAGGTGACATGACGCAGGAGGACCTCGAGCTCCTGCGCACCGCGAAGCCCATTACGACGTGGGGCGCCATCGCCTTCGTGGCGCGCGGCGCCTATGGCATCGTGTGGAACAGAGGGTCGCGCCAGGACGCGGAGAACGATGCCATGGCCGAATGTCGCAAGTATGCGGCAGGCGACGCCAAGAACTGCGACACCTTCACGATCTACGACAGCTGGTGCAGCGGGATGAGCTACTACTCCGGTGGCGGACGCGTGGGTTCGTTCGTGGTGAGGCGGTCGTCGCTGATCGAGGCGCAGCAGGACGCCCTGGAAGAGTGCAAGCGCAAAGCGGCTGCTCCACGCGCCTGTCAGCTTCGCGTGTCGTTCTGCGCGGATGGAAGCCACAAGTGATGTCGCGGCCCTTGTCCGTGTCCCCGCGAGTGCCGGGATGAGCAGCGAAGAGACACAGGGGGATGCTGCGCGGCCGTCTGCATTTCCCTGGCCGCCCGTGCTGTTTGCCGGAACGTTGCTGTTCGGATTTGCCATGGGCAGGCTGATGCCGCTTCGCTGGCCGGGGCTCGACGACCTGCCGGCCCGCATCATCGGCTACGGCTTCGGGGTGGCAGGCATCGGGCTGTCGGCGTGGGCGATCCTCACGCTCTACAGCGCCCGCACCAACATCATGCCCAACCGTGCGGCGGATCGCTTGATCACGTGGGGGCCGTTCCGCATCTGGCGCCATCCCATCTACATGGCCGAGACGCTGATATTGCTGGGGCTCGCCCAGATCTCGCTGAACGTCTGGTTCGTGATCAGCGCGGTGTTGTTCACACTCTTGGTGCGGGGGCTTGCGGTGATGCCGGAAGAGCGGCATCTGAAGGCCAAGTTCGGCGCGGAGTACGAGGCGTACATGGATCGTTCGCGCCGCTGGTTTTGAGAAACTCACAGCAATCTGTCATCCTTGCCCCATGGCTGCGCGCGACGAACGAGAGGAAGAACGCGAGTTCCTGCGAGACCTCAAGGCCCGCAGCGGGCAGGACTTGGCCGGTTGGATGGCCGCCATCAGCGCCATGGGCTTCCGCGACAAGAACGAGGCGATCGACTGGCTGCGGGGGCAGGGCTTTCCCTTCGCGCGCGCTTCCTGGCTCGAGCGCATTCATTCGAATGGCGGGCGGCCGATCTATCTCGAGAATGCGCCGGACGAGGCGGGGGTGGGGACAGAGGCGGGTCCGCTGGTGATGCCGCGGAGTGTGCGTGCGGTGGCGACGCCGGCACCAGCGCCCGAGAGCGCGGCGAAGCCGCCAGCGCCTTCTGTTCAACCTGTCGCTGCAAGCGCGACGGTGAGCGCGACGGCGGCGGTGCAAGCCGGTGCAGACGAGGCAACTGCGCTCGAGGCCCTGATCGCGGCGGCGAAGGGCTATCGGCCGCTCTACATGATGCTCGAGGCCTGCATTCGCGCCGCCGCCCCGCAGGCGATGCGCAAGGCCAAGAGTGGCCTCATCGTGTTCGAAGCCGGGCTGGAGTTCGCGGTGGTGCTGCCGACAGCATCGGAAATCCGCCTTGGGCTTCGCCTGGGACAACGACCGCACGACGCCAACCTGCTGGCGCCGCGCATCAAGGGCGCGCCGGCATCGATCACGCATATGCTGGTGTTGAAGGACGCGCGCCAGATCAACCCAGAGCTTCAGGGACTTATCGCCATCGCTGCGAACGGGAACGAGAAAAGCCAGGGCTGAGGCATCGGCCGCATCTTTCGCCTTACAAACTCCAACATTGCGACGCTTCTATCGACCGTTTCCATGCGGGAGGAGAGCGCCATGCGCGCGGTTCGGTTGTTGCCTGTGCTCGCCTTGGGCGCTGGATGGCTCTGGCTCGGGTCGCAGGCCTTTGCTGCGGGCCGCAACGATGCAATCGGCGACCTGCTGAACGGCGGCGGGCGCGGCAGGATTGATGTCGCGCAGGCGCAGACGAAGACGCCAGCGCCGCCCCAGGGCAAGCCTGCAGATGCGGGCAAGGACGCGGGCAAGGAAACGCCGAAGGACCCACGCGAAGGCGATCCGGGCTACGAGCAGGCGCAGCGCCTGATGAAGGCGATCGATTCCATCCTGCAGGACACGGCGAAGAATCGGGCGGAAGGCAAGAAGCTTCCCTCCGAGAACGACTTCCTGATCAAGCCCCTGTTCGCGGAGACGCGTGAGGACAGGGACAAGAAGATCCGCGAGCTTCTGGAGGCGGCCCTCGGCATCGTGACGGACGTGCCGGTGGTGGACGTGCAGAAGAAGATCGAGGGCCTGAGGAAGAACATCCGCGAGATCGACGAGCGCATCGTGCGGCTGCGCGAGAAGCAGGTGACGGCGCCGAAAGACGGCATGCTGGCCGGCATCCTGACAGATACCGTCGACAGCCTCGAGAAGGACATCGCGGAGAGCCGCAAGAAGATCGACCTCAATCGCGAGGAGATCGCCAAGGCCAAGGGCGAAATCCGCGCAGCGATGGCGAAGGCCGGCATTGAACTGGCGCCGGAGCAGATCGACCTGCTGCTCGACAGCGTGCTTTCAGGCGACCTCGTGCGCCTCGTGGCCGTGTTCAACTCCGCCAAGCTCATCGACAGCCAGCTGGCGCGGCTGATGGCTGCGTCGGGGGAGAACGTGGGGGCGGCGCGCAAGTACTTCGCCATGCATGCGGCGCTGTTTGCCATGCTGGTGCACGCGCAGGACCAGATGATCGCCAAGATCGACACGCAGTACCTGCCGAAGCTGTCGGCGATCGAGCAGGACATCCGCACGGCGCGGAACAAGACCGCCGAACTCCTGAGGGCGGAGAACCGCGAGGACCAGAAGCGGGTGCTGGAGGCCAATCGCGAGAGCCAAAGGCTGGCGGACGATGCCGCCAAGGCCTACCGGCGCTACCTCCTGCAGCAGCGCGAGCAGGTGGCGAAGGCGCGGCAACGGGCAACGCACGACCTGCGCATCGCCGACAACACCTACGAGACGGTGGAGGCGAGCTACCAGCTGCGCAACATGATGGAGGATTCCTCGGCTTCCTTCGAGGCGCTGCAGCGGATCGAGGCGCCGACTTTCGATCAGATCTTCAAGAACGAGGAACTGCGCCGGGAATTCGAGAACCTGACGCGGAAGCTCGACGCGCCTTCGAGCTGAGGTGGCGTGGCCGGGAGATCCACCGGCGCGCCCCTTCCCCTCCGGTTGCCTTCCCGCAAGGCTCGGCGCTGCGGTGGCAGTTCCACGCCAAGGGGAAAGATCCCGGCGCTCGCTGCGCTCGGCCGGGAAGGCAGAGAGGAGGGCGTGTTGCGCTGCCAGGATGCAGAGGCGATGGCGTCCTGCGCGACAGGGATGCGAGCCCGCTCGAAAAGAGTGGTGTAGCAAAGTCGTGCGCAAGGGGATGCGGAAGGCGCTGGGAGCGTCTGACGCTCGGCCGGGAAGGCAGAGTGGAGAGGTTGGGGGCAGCTGCCTCCATGCAGAGTGTCTGGCGAGCTGCCGGGAAAGCTTGCGTCGTAGAGTTCGGCCGTTGTGGTAGTTTCGAGGGGTTGGCGTCGATACAAAGCTCGTGGCGAAAGTGGGAGACGTTGCATGGCGTCTGCTACACGTCAGAGATGATGCGCATCGTTGCTGGGAGAGGCGTCACCGGAGTGCAAGGGACGGGTTGCGTGAGGGTGCACGCCCTCCACTTGCCTTCCCGGAAGTCGCGGCAACAGCCGCGGCTGTCCGGGATCTTTCCCGCTCGCTATTGGTCGAAGCCGTGGGCAAGGAGGACTTCCTCGAAAAGGTCCTTCCAGGTTGGATTCTGGCTCTCGACGAGATCGATCTTCCACGCACGATGCCATCGCTTCAGGGCTCGCTCACGACGAGCTGCAACCGCGGCATCGGAATGCTCTTCAAAATAGACCAGGCGGCTGACCCAGTATCGCCTGCTGAAGCCCTCGCGGAGGCGCTCGCTATGCTGACGCGTGCGATCACAAAGATCGCTGGTCATACCAACGTAGAGGACCCCTCGGGGCGCACTCGCAAGCATATAGACAAAATATTGCTTCACTCTCTCCATGATGAATCCTAGCAAGCGACCATTAAGAGGGAAAGATCCCTGCGCTCGCTGCGCTCGGCCGGGAAGGCAGAGTGGAGGGCGTGTCTCGCTCTCGCTGGCACCGCTGCGCTCTTTCCTTTGCCCCAACTGGAATGTGTGCGAGGACGCATCGCGCGAGGCGATGGCTGCCTTGCGTGGAAGCCCGCCTGCGCGGGCTTGACGGGAGGTGGATGCAGGGCGGGATTCGTCCCTCGCTTGGGGTGCTCCGGTGGGAGGGCCACGCCCTCCACGTGCCTTTCCGGAAGGCGTGGCGCACGGGGCCTGCGGCGTCAGTTGCGCGCCGAGGGGAAAGATCCGGCGCTCGCTGCGATCGGCCGGGAAGGCAGAGTGGAGAGGTTGGCGGCACATCGAGGCCGTGCAGGTTCGCGTGGGTGTCGCGTTGCGGGGGCGTGGTGCTGGCTCGATGCGGCAGTGGCGGGGACAGGGTGACAGGGGCGGGGGCAGGCACTAAATAGGGGGCATGAACCTCCTTTCGACCATAGCGGGCGACGCGAAGCCGCTTTCTGAAGCTGCGCCCTCGGCGGCCGTGAAGCCGTCGCTGGCCGGGCTCGACCGCGATGGCCTGAAGGCCGCGCTGGCAGCGGTCGGCGTGCCGGCAAAGCAGCTCAACATGCGCGCGGCCCAGCTGTGGAGCTGGATCTATGCCCGCGGGGCGCTTTCCTTCGATGCGATGTCGGACGTGGCGAAGGACCTGCGGGCGCGCCTAGCGGCCGCCTATACGCTGGATCGGCCGCAGATCGTGGAAGAACAGCTGTCGGTGGACGGCACGCGAAAGTGGCTGCTGCGGCTGCCGAAGCTCGGGCACGAATTGCGCCCGCCCGAGATCGAGACGGTCTATATCCCCGAGGCGGATCGGGGCACGCTGTGCATCTCGAGCCAAGTGGGATGCACGCTGACGTGCTCGTTCTGTCATACGGGGACGCAGCGCCTGGTGCGGAACCTGACGGCGCAGGAGATCGTGGGCCAGATCCTTTTGGCGCGCGACCGGATCGGGGATTGGCCGGGGGCAGCCGGACCGAGCGACGGCGGCCTGGTGCCGGATGCCGAGCGCAAGATCACCAACGTCGTGCTGATGGGCATGGGCGAGCCGCTTTACAATTTCGACAACGTGAAGACGGCCATGGCGATCGCGTCGGATGGCGATGGCATCGCGCTTTCCAAGCGACGCATCACGCTGTCGACGAGCGGGGTGGTGCCGGAGATCGGACGCTGGGGCGCGGAGGCCGGCACGATGCTGGCGATCTCGCTGCATGCCGTGCGCGATGAACTGCGCGATGAACTGGTGCCGATCAACCGCAAGTATCCGATTGCGGAGCTGATGGCGGCGTGCCGGACCTATCCGGGCCTGTCGAACGCCCGGCGCATCACGTTCGAGTACGTGATGCTGAAGGACGTGAACGACAGCCTTGCGGACGCGAAGGCGCTGGTGAAGCTGCTGGCCGGCATTCCGGCAAAGATCAACCTGATCCCGTTCAATCCCTGGCCCGGCTCGAAGTACGCGTGCTCGGACTGGGCGCAGATCGAGCGCTTTGCGGAGCTCGTGAACCGGGCGGGATATGCGAGCCCCGTGCGGACGCCGCGCGGGCGGGACATCATGGCGGCCTGCGGGCAGCTCAAGTCGCTGAGCCTGAAGACGCGGGCGCGGGAGCGCGGCATGGCTGCTGCCGATGCCGAGAAGGCTGCGGATTGACGCGATGCGCCTGGTCGGCCGGCTTCTCCTGATCCCGTTTGCGATGCTGGCCGCGGCGCTGACCACGGCTTTCGTGATCGTGATGCTGGGGCAGGAGCGGATCGTGCAGGCCATGGCCGGGCGCACGATGGACGAGGCTGCCATCAACGCAGCGCTCGATATCGTCGGGATGGTGATCGGGCTTGCCTCGGTCCAGACGCTGCTGCCGCCGCTGCTGCTGGTGATCGTTGGCGAGGTGGCCCGGCTGCGGAGTGCGCTCTACTACGTGGTGGGCGGCGGGGCAGCGATTGCCGTTATCCCATTCCTTGCCCGTCTGACGGTGCCGATGCCAGGCGGCATGGCCGCTACGCCGGTGCTGTGGCAGGTGCTGGCAACGGCCGGTTTCGCAGGCGGCTTCGTGTATTGGCTGCTGGCCGGGCGCAACGCCTGAGGGGCCTGAAGCGCGCCCAGCCGGGGCCCGGTGCCCGAACGACACGATGTAGGCGTCACGCACAGCTTCGATGCCAAAAAGGCCATTGAGCCCAAAAGCTCCCGCGGTATAGATTAGATCAAGGTTAAAGATCGGGGATTTGCCGGGGGCTTGTCATGATCGGTCGTATGATCCGGGTGCTGTTCGGCTTCCTGCTCGCCTGCGCTGCAGCCGGCCTCGCCATGGTGCTGTTCGTGCACACGCCGGCGGAGTTTCCGGAGTGGCCGGCCGACAAGTTCACCGAGACGGGCCTCCTGGCCCTGGCGGTGGGCACGCAGGCGGCCATCTTCGCCGCGCCGTTCGCCTTCATAGGCACGGTCTATTCGGAATGGCGCGGCATCTCGAGTGCCACCTATTCCATCGTGCTCGGCATTCTCATCGCGCTGTTGGGCTTCGCCGTGCAGTACTCGGGCGAGACGAGCGGGCCGGAAACGATCGTCAATCTCTACGCGGTGATCGCGTTCATCGTGACGGGCTTCGTCGGCGGGCTGGTGTACTGGCTGATCTCCGGGCGGGCAGCCAGCGGCAATGCTGCGGCGCCGGACAGCAGCGATGGCGACAAGCCGCTCAGCGCACCGTTTGCCGTAAAGAAGCCGGGCGAGGCCGCCACGAAGGCGTGAGGCTGAAGCGCTGCCGTTCCCTTGGTGCGCCGACGCTCACACCGAATCCCGACATCGACACGGTTGCAACAGAGCGCGTGCATCGGAGCGCTCGGATCGTGCATCGGCGGGCTGGCGTGGACGCCCGCCTTCGCGGGCGTGACGGGAGGAACGCATCCGGGCAGGGGCGTAGCCTGGTTAGCGCGCAAGGCGCGTAATCCAGCAGCGACCGGCATTGTGGGCAGGATGCTGGGTTAGCCTCCGCAGAGCACGTGCATCGGAGCACTCGGGCCGTGTATCGGCGGGCTGGCGTGGACGCCCGCCTTCGCGGGCGTGACGGGAGGAACGGTTTCGAGGGACGCTGAAACGCGTCACTCTCAACCGATCAGGCTCTTGTTTGAGAGACTGATTCACGGTTTCGAGGGACGCTGAAACGCGTCACTCTCAACCGATCAGGCTCTTGTTTGAGAGACTGATTCACGGTTTCGAGAGACGCTGAAACGCGTCACTCTCAACCGATCAGGCTCTTGTTTGAGAGACTGATTCACGGTTTCGAGGGGCGCTGAAACGCGTCACTCTCAACCGATCAGGCTCTTGTTTGAGAGACTGATTCACGGTTTCGAGGGACGCTGAAACGCGTCACTCTCAACCGATCAGGCTCTTGTTTGAGAGACTGATTCACGGTTTCGAGGGACGCTGAAACGCGTCACTCTCAACCGATCAGGCTCTTGTGACCTATTAACTCTCTCGGGGTTTCAGGTGCTTATGGCGCTTGATTGCGCTGGCATTCGCTGTAGGTGTTGTGCCGCACCCTGGTTTGGCCGTACCCTGAAATCGTTCCTGCCTGCACGTTGATGGCCGGAGCACGTACCGCGTCCGACTGATGGTGATGGAGACACACGCCATGTTGGACTTCCCACGCCCCCACGCCTACGCTGACTTCGGCGCAAGCCTCGGCCGCTCGTACATGCAGGCGGCCATGCGCACGTTTCTCGCCGCCGCCTCGCAGGGCATGCTGGTCTGGTCTGGCTTCATTGCAGCTTCGATCCCCAAGCAGCCTTCGGCTGACGGCGGGCCTGTGGCGATCGCAGCGGCGACCCGAGACTGGCAGATGCCGGCCGCGCCCCTGCTGTTCGGCTTCATCGCACCGGGCGCCTATGGCTTCCCGTTCCTGGCAGGGACGGGGGAGAACGCGAGAAGCGCCGGTGTGGCCGAAGCGCGCGCCGAGGTGACAGTGGCAGGCGCGGCCATGCCGGCCTATCGCTCCGACAGCGGCCATGCGGTCGCTCAGATTATCTTTGCTTGAAGGCCTGACTGACGCTCTCGGTGGACGGCAGACTGTTGCTCCGGGGGAGCCTGCTACACCTGCCGGACCATAGCGCGGTAGGCGTGCCACGTGGCGTGGCCGATCAACGGAAACGCCACCACCAGCCCCACGCTGAGCGTGGCGATGCCGAGTGCCATGAAGCCCGCGATCAGCGCCGCCCACAAGGCCAGTGGCCGCGGGTTGGTGGCGATTGCCGCAAGGCTCGTCTTGATGGCGGTCACGGCATCAAGCTGCTCGGTGAGCAACAGCGGCACCGAAATCACCGAGATCGAGAACACCACGGCCGCGAGCATGCCACCGATCAGCGTGCCGACGACCAGCAGCAAGAGGCCGTGGGGGGAAAAGAGCAGCGTCGGGATGAAGGTCGACGGAGGCGGGATGCCGTTGTTGCCCCAGAAGAGCATGAAGAGCAGTAGGGCAAGCTGCTGCCAGACGAAGAAGGCGAATGCCAGGATGCCGCCGAAGAACGGCAACTGGCCGCGGGCGCGCTTCCAGGCCGTGAGGACATCGCCCCAGCCGACGGGCTCGCCCTTCTCGAGCCGGCGGCTCATTTCGTAAAGGCCCACGGCGGCAAGCGGGGCGACAAGCGTGAAGCCGCCGGCAAGCGGAAGGACGACGGCCTGCAGGTCAGCAACCGCCAGGAGCAGCGTCAACAGCACGGCAGCGACCGCGAAAGCCAAGCCATAGGCCAAAGATATGTTGGGCTTGGTCCACAGGTCGCGCCAACCAGCGGCAAGCCATAGCCACGGCGCATCGAACGCCACCGGCACGATTGCCACCGACGTTCCCGACACCGTCTGCCGGCTTGCAGTTGCGATCCCTCCGCGCAAGGCGCTCTCCCCGTTCGGTTCGTTCGATCAGACCGTTTCGATGCGGCCTGCCACGTTCATTTTCATTTGCACACGAGCACCGGCACCTGCGACTGCGTGATGACGCGTACGGCCTCTCCGCCCAGGAGCATGCGGCCGAAAGCCCGGCGGCCGTGCGAGGACATGACGATGAGATCGCACTGGCGGCTGTCGGCCTCGCGCAGGATGGCCTCGGCAGGAAACTGGTTCTTCACATGCACCGTCTCGCACTGGACGTCCATGCCGGAAGCCTTTTCGGCGACGCCCCGCAGGACATCCTCTGCTCCGTCGTCGTCGTCCGGCAGCTCGATGAAACTGGCGTCGGGCACGAGATGTGTCCGCGGCTCGCTTACGGTTACGGCCGTGACCTTGGCGCCGAACTGACGCGCGAGTTGCAAGCCCGCCATCACTCCCTTGTCGGCGAGATCCGAGCCATCGGTGGCAATGAGAATGTGCTTGTGCATGGCTTTCCACGAATGAAGGCTGCCGGACGGTGAGGCCGTTGCGACGATCGGGCCTTGATTTACGTCAAATTCGGGCCAGGGGCCCCTGCCCGGCCCCGTTCAAAGACGGGAGGTCCGGACCAAGCGGGGCGCGGATGCAGGTGCGCGGCAGCCAGGGTGAATTTCGCCGGGTCCGGCCCACACAAATGTGGCGCGCAGCCCCGGGCATTGCTTTGATCGCCAGATCCCTTCCTCAGCGCGAGATCGCCATGACCTCCATGCCCTACGCCTTGCTGCCCATCCTGCTGCTGGTGGCCTCAAACGTGTTCATGACCTTCGCCTGGTACGGGCATCTGAAGTTTACCGACCGCCCCTTGTGGCTGGTGGTGGTGGCGAGCTGGGGCATCGCGTTCTTCGAGTATTGCCTCGCGGTGCCGGCCAACCGATGGGGCTCGGTGGTCTATTCGACCGCGCAACTCAAGACGATCCAGGAGGTGGTGACGCTGTGCGTGTTCGTGGGCTTTTCGGTGTTGTACCTGAAGGAGAGCTTCACGGTGAACCACGCGGTCGGGTTTGCGCTGATCGCGGCGGGCGCGTTCTTCGTGTTCAAGGGGCCGCTGTAGCGGGTGGGGGGCTAGCTGCGATTGGCAACGGTGATTTCGACGCCGTGGCAGGCGTTACGGGCGCCGTGTTCCGGCTGCATCGCGCCGTCGAGACCGGTGGCCCGGGCGCGTAGCGTAAGCGGTCCTTCGCCGAGCGGCGTGACGGTTGCCGTGAACTTTTGCCAGCTCTTGTCCGTGCGGGGTTCGATTGCGGCGGCTTGCCAGGCCGCACCGCCATCGCTGCTCACTTCCACCTTGGCTATGCCGCCGCCGCCCCATGCCCAGCCCTCTACGAGCAGGGGGACACCGGCCGCGACGGCTGCGCCAGGAGCCGGCGTCACGATCACGGCCTCGGGCGCCAAATGCCAGACCGGCCGCGTCGCGCCAGTGGGGTGCCCGGCGATGTCCAATACGGGGTCGTTGTACCAGCGGGTGGTGAAGGGGCTGTCTGCGCGCGTCTCGCGGGCCTCGATGCGCGTGAGCCACTTCACGCTGTTGGTGCCGAAGAACCCGGGGACCACGAGCCGCAAGGGATAGCCGTTTTCAGGAGGCAGCGGCTGATCGTTGACGTGGGTGGCGAGAAGCACATCTGGCCGCACGGCTTCGAGCGGCAGATCCTTGACGTAGCTATCGACCGTCGCGTCGGCGAAGGTGCCGTAGTCGGCGCCACTCGCCCAGAGATAGCGGGCCTGCGCCTTGATCCCTGCCAGCGCCAGCGCGTCGGCGAGGCGCACACCGCGCCAACGCACGTTGCACACGCGTCGCGTGGGCACATCGGGCTGGAGGGGGCTGCCGGCGCACTGGTGCACGGCCGTCACCTCCACGCGTTCCAATGCGCCGAGATCGGCCAGCGTCAACGTCATCGGCCGATGCACCAGGCCGTCAATGCGCAGCGTGTGCGTGCTCGCGTCGAGGCGAGGCACGCCCAGATGGCACAGCACGATCATGTCGGCTGTCGGCGTGACGCGGTCGCGCATTTCGTGCGGCGCCAGTGGAATGCGGCGGAAGAAGCCCTTGGGTTCGAGTGTGGGTGGCACGTGTCCCTCGCGGTGGCATGTTCGGCAGCGTAGCGCGAAACCTGCTTCGGCTCATCATCCGAGGCTGGCGCGCAAGCAGGCAGTGCCTGCAAATTGTTTGTGCACGCAGGATCACTCTGCCGCTGCTAGCATCCCGGCCAGAGCACGGGAGGCAACTCATGTCTGAGACAAAAACCGGAAGCGTCTGCATGTGCGGAAAGTCGCACGCGGGGACGGCGGATTGCGAAAGCGCGCTGAATGACGCGGTGGAGGCAGGGCTGGTGCATGGCCTCTTCCCCGATCCGATCGAGCGGCGCACGCTGTTGAAGGCGATCGGCGCGGGCACGCTGCTGACGGCACTCTCGAGCCTGCTTCCCCTCGACACCCTGAAGGCCATCGCGCAGGAGAAAGCGCCGCTCGAGAAACCCAAGATCAATGTCGGCTTTCTGCCCATCACTTGCGCGGCGCCGATCATCTACGGTGAACACCTGGGCCTCTATGCCAAGCAGGGTCTGGACGTGGCATTGGTGAAAGTGCCTGGCATCGCGCTGATCCGGGACAGAATGCTGAGCGGCGAATTGGACGTCTCGCAGCAGGTGATGCCGGTGGCCTTGACGATGAGCGCCGGCATCGGCGGGACCAAGCAGGCACTGAAGGTGCTGTCGATCCTCAACCAGCATGGCAACTCGCTGGTGCTGGCGATGAAGCACAAGGACAACCGCGATCCGAAGAACTGGAAGGGCTTCACCTTCGCCATTCCGTTCGACCAGAGTCACCAGGCGCTGCAATTGCGCTATTACCTGGCCGAGGCGGGGCTCGACCCCGACAAGGACGTGAGCTATCGCGTGGTGCCGCCGTCGGAGTACGTTTCGAACCTGCGCGTGGGCAGCATCGACGGTTTCTTCGGCGGTGAGCCTGGAGGACAGCGCGCGGTGTACGAGGGCGCAGGCTTCATCCACGCGCTGTCGGGCGAGATCTGGCAGGGGCATCCCTGCTGCTCGGTGACGGCGTCGCAAGCCTGGATCAGCCAGAACCCCAATACCTTCATGGCCTATTACCGGGCGATCATCGCGGCGAGCCTGCATGTGGCGGACAAGGGCAATCGCGGCGGAATGGCGCCGGTGCTGGCGCAGGCGAAATACCTCAATGCGCCGGAGACCGTGATCGAGCAGGTTGTGACGGGCAAATACGCCGACGGCCTCGGCAACGTGAAGACGGTGGCGGACCGCGTCGACTACCAGCCCTACCCGCACTACTCGATGGCGGTGTTCCTGATGACGCAGATCCGGCGCTGGAACATGCTGAAGGAAGACATCGACTACAAGGCGCTCGCCAAGGACGTGATGCTCGCCACGGAAGCGGGACGCTTGATGAAGGACATGGGCGCCGCCGTGCCCGACACGGAGTTCCGCGACGAGGTGATCATGGGCAAGACGTTCAAGTCGAGCGAGCCCGAGGCCTACATCAAGTCGCTGAAGCTGTGAGCCTGGCGCAAGGGCGTCAGATGCGCTTTGCGATTTCGTCGAGCATGACTTCGGTGGCGCCGCCGCCGATGGCCTGCACACGGGCATCGCGGGACATGCGCTCGATGGGGCTTTCGCGCATATAGCCCATGCCGCCGTGGAACTGGACGCAGTCGAACATCACCTCGTTGACGATGGTGCCGGCCAGCGCCTTGATCATCGACACCTCCTTCACGACGTTCTCGTTGCGGGTGTCGCGCCAGGCGGTGTTGAAGACGAGAGCGCGCGCCGCCTCGACCTGCGCCAGCCGCATGGAGAGGCGCTGGCGGATGGCCTGCTTCTCCCACAGAGGTTCGCCGAAGGCCTTGCGGTTCTTCACCCAGTCGAGCGTGAGTTCGATCGCCTTCATCGCCTCGCCCAGCGATTGCGCGCCGAGCACGATGCGCTCGTTCTGCAGGTTCCTGACGAGGGCGTAGAAGCCGCGACCTTCCTCGCCCAGCACATTCTCCTCGGGCACGAAGCAGTCTTCGAAGACGAGTTCGGCCGTGTCGCTGGACAACCAACCGGTTTTCTTCAAGGCGCGCGCGACGCGGAAGCCGGGCGCACCCTTCTCCACGGCGAACATGGTCATGACGCGGTTGCGGCCGGGATCGCCGGTCTTGGCGGCGACGAAATAGAGGTTGGCGTGCACGCCGTTGGTGATGAACATCTTGGCGCCGTTGAGAACGTAGCCGCCGGGCACCCTGCGCGCGGTGGTGCGCATGGAGGCGAGATCCG
>JBDHTJ010000128.1:0-15310 GCA_039808585.1 Hyphomicrobiaceae bacterium
ACGGAGCGCTGAACCGGTGTTCCCTGGCCGCGATCAATCTGCATCACAGCCGCGTGACGCTGTCTCCCGTTTGCATCAGCGAGGCCCATGTTGAGAACAGAGGGGTGGTGTTCAGACGCTGGCAAGGATTGGCGTGAGACACTGCCTTCATTCCCGCACATGAGCCCGGCGCGCAAGCGTCGCAACGGCCCCAGCCCGAGGTCGCCCCATGGATCCGTCTTTGCGTATGATTTTTGTTGCCGGAGCGCTGATGCTCGCGCTGCTTGCCGCCATCGTTGGATCGGTGAGCAACGATCCGGGAGGCGCGCCGGCACGCGCCGTGGTGGCCGGGCACGTGCCCAACGGCTGATCAGTAGAACAAGCTCGAGACGCTTTCCTCGCGGGCCGTGCGCGCAATCGCTTCGGCGAGCAGCGGCGCCATGGACAGCACGCGGATGTTTCTGGCGGCCTTCACGACTTCCGTCGGTTGGATGCTGTCGGTGATGACGAAAGTCTTGAGGTTGGATTTCGAGATCTTGGCGACGGCGCCGCCCGAAAGAACGCCGTGGGTCACGTAGGCATTCACTTCCGTGGCGCCCTCGTTCAAGAGAGCGTTCGCCGCGTTGACGAGGGTGCCGCCAGAGTCGACGATGTCATCGATGAGGATGCAGCGCTTGCCCTTGACGTCGCCGATGACGTTCATGACCTCGGACTCGCCAGCGCGCTCGCGGCGCTTGTCGCAGATGGCGATGGGAACGTTGATGCGCTTGGCAAGCGCTCGGGCACGCACCACGCCGCCAACGTCGGGCGAGACGACCAGAAGGTTGTTGGTGCCATAGCGCTCCTGGATGTCGCGCACCATGACCGGCGCGGCCAGAAGGTTGTCGGTGGGAATATCGAAGAAGCCCTGGATCTGGCCGGCGTGGAGATCGACCGTCATGACGCGGTCGACACCCGCACGCTCGATGAGGTTGGCGACGAGCTTGGCGGAGATGGGCGTGCGGGGGCCGGGGCGACGATCCTGACGGGCGTAGCCGAAGTAGGGCATGACGGCCGTGATGCGGCGGGCCATCGAGCGCTTCAAAGCGTCGACCAGGATCAGCAGTTCCATCAGGTTGTCATTAGCCGGAAACGAGGTGGACTGGAGGACGTAGACGTCCTCGCCGCGAACGTTCTCCTGCACCTCGACGAACACTTCCATGTCCGCAAAGCGCTTTACGACACTTTTCGTGAGATTGACCTTGAGGGCCTGACAGATCGCCTCGGCGAGAGGGCGGTTGCTGTTGCCAGCTACGATTTTCATACGCGGCGCTCCCCGGCCTCGGTTCGCGTCTCGGCTATCGAATGGCATTCGACGGCCCTCCGTTGTCCGGTGCGGCCTTCTAGCAAGAGGTCTGGTGCATTGTAAACGTCAGATGACAAGCGGCTGACCGGCGCGGAAAAAGTGGTTCCGAACGCAAACAGCGCCGGCGTCGCTCGTGACGGCCGGCGCCGTTGTCCGATCAGCCGTTGCTGGCGGTTTTCTGCGCCGGCAGAAGCTTCACGATGCCCTGCACCGCGGCGCCTGCTGCCTGCTGTGCAGTGGCACCCCACTCCCCGTCGAGGGAGCCAGCCGGGATCTCGTTGCGCTGGGAGACCGTGCCGAGCTTCTTGCCCTGCGGGTCCTTGACCACCCATTCGATCACGATGGGCTGCCTGTTGTCCTTGGCCTCGCCCACCTTCACGGAGCCTTCGACGCGATAGGTGCTGGCGTTCGGGGCCTCAGCGAGGTTCACGCCGCGGCCTGCAAGCTCCTGCTTGATGGCCTCCGCAAGGGCCTGGCTGCCATCGCCCGGGGCACCGGCGACGCGCGGCACGACCGCTGTCAGGCCACCACCGGCGCTGGCCGTGGTGCGGGGAGCGGCCGTAGGCTGCTCGCTGGCGGCGGGTGTGGCCGTGCGCGTCTTCCTCGGCTGTGCGGGCTCAGGCACGGACGCGGTGTTCGTTATGCTCGACGGTTGGCTCGAGGCGGCTACGGGCGTCGAACCGTGTGCGGCCAGCCAGCCGACGAAAGAGTTCGCGGCCTTGCTGGCAAGCGACTGGGAGACTTCCGGGGTCAAGGCAGCCCAGGGGTCCTTCGAGCCATGGCCCGGCAGAACCTCTTCGCCCGTCACGCGGTTTACGCGCTTGCCAGTGCCGTCGGTGACGTCCCAGATGTAGGACACTTTCGTGCCGCTTTTCTCTTTGGCGGCAACGAGATACCCGCGCAGGGTGTAATCCACGCGCTCGTCCTTGCTGGCGGCAACAGAGACGCGCTGGGTCTGCACCGTGCTGGTGAAGTCCTGCTGGATCTGGCGCGCAACATTGTCCGGCGCGCCGATGATGGGCGCCAGGGCGATCTTGGCGAGCGGCTGCTGCGGCTGGGCCGGTGCCGCGGGCGGCTGCGCCTCGGCAACAGGCTGCGCAGAGTTCGAGCTGCCAAAAATGCCGGACCCGAAATCGCTGAGCGAACTCCCGCCAGAGCAGCCCGCGAGGCCGAAGCCCACCAGGCCTAGCGCGATCGCAAGCGAAATCCTGGGGTTGAAGCGCCGCGCCGCTGCAGCGTCGATGGTCGTCACGGTGACGTCCCCCTGTTTCAACTACCTCGAACGCGGTGCCGTCGTACGAACATTGCGGCGGTTGTGGTTCTAGGCCGCACCCCAATGGATTCGCGGGCCGATGGCAACCTCGGCACGCTCGCTCGAGCTGGGGATAACCCGTTGCCGTTGCACCGAAGCCCGTCCCCTACCTGAAGAACTTGTGGAAAAAATTCGTCAAGTCAAGACGATGGCCGAGATTTGGCGGCCATAATCAGGCTCTTTCATGACCTGGGAACGACGAAAACTGAAAAATAGTTGATGCGCGTGGAACGTGCAGTGGGGAGTTTCTTCTGCAACTGCAACCTGTGCGCGCCGGAGCCGGGCTGCGACGTAAGCGGGCAGGTCGAAGTGAACGCGCGCTCCCGGACGCGGCGCGTGGAAGAATTGGGAGGCGACGGCATCCAGAGCCAGGACCTGCTGCTGGAAGTCCGGGCCGACCTCGTAGATCGCGGGGCCGATGGTGGGGCCGACGGCGGCGCGAATGCGCCTGGGGTCGGCGCCGATGGTGCACATGGCCTCGATGGTGGCTTCGAGCACACCGCCAACGGCGCCGCGCCAGCCTGCATGGGCAGCGCCGACGACGCGGGCTTGCGGATCGGCAAACAGAACCGGCGCGCAATCGGCACTCAGTACGCCCACCGCGATACCAGGCGTGCGCGTGACTATGGCATCGGCCTTGGGCCTGTCCTCCGGACGCCAGGGCGCATCGACCACGACGGCGGTGGGACTGTGAACCTGATGCGCAGTGAGAACGGTGCCGGCACCCAGGTGGCGCGCGACCCGCCCGCGGTTCTCGACAACGGCATCGGCTTCGTCGCGCGAGCCGAGGCCGCAATTCAAGCCCTCGTAGATGCCGGTGGAAACCCCGCCCCTCCGCGTGAAGAAGCCGTGAGCAATCCCCGGCAGCGGGGCGATGGTGGAAGCAAGGACAGGCTCGAGCATGCGAAGGTTCTAGATCACGCCCCAAGAGCGCTCAACCCCAAGGCGGCGGCTTCGGAAGGGACGGGGAGCGGATGCACAGCACCTTGAACAGGCTGCCCATGCCAGTCGGCGCGACAAGGCGTTGGGCCGCAAGCTCGATATCGGCTGCCTGAGCAGGGTTGGCCGCCATCAGGCGCGAGGCGCGCTGGGCAAGCCCCAACGCGCCCAGGAACTCGGCCTGCGTCATGGGGCTTTCGGTGGCGAAGCCGAGGTCTGCGGCTTTCCTCTCGAGCGGCGCGAAGTGGACGTGGGCGGTGAGGTCGGCAGAGCCGGGGTCGTCCAGGGGATCGACGTAGGCATGGCGGCGCATGGCCTGGAGCGTGTCGCCCCGGGCCTCGTCGGCCGTGCCGTAGTCGATGAAGAGCGCGACCAGGGGCGCCTTTCGCTCGGCCATTGCGGACAGCAGTTGCGCCTCGCCCTCGCGGATCTCGAGGATCTCGAGGATCTCGCCCTCCGGGCCAGGCTTGACGTGTGCCTCGACGGGCGCGCCAACGGCAAACGTCAGGCGGTCGTTAGGGTCTGTATCCACGACGCGTTCGCGCCAGGTGCTGCCGTCCGAGACGAGCTGGCGGATGGGCAGTGCATCCAGGAACTCGTTGGCGAGGAACAGGGCTGGGCCGGGAGGAAGGCTCGAGACGTCCCGATGCCATTGCGGGGCCTGAACGGTCATGCCGGACAAGGCCTGCCCTTGAGCCTTGCGCATGGGCTCGCTGGTTTCGACGAGTTGCACGGCCGCCGCGCTTGCAAACTGCGGCATGGCGCGAGAGACGGTGCGCAGCACGTCGCGCATGAGCGTGCCTTTGCCGGGCCCTAGCTCCACCAGATTGACGGGTGATGGCGCGCCCATTTGCTGCCAGGTGACGGCGCACCACAGTCCCAACAGCTCGCCGAAGACCTGGCTGATTTCGGGCGCGGTGATGAAGTCCCCCGCTGTGCCGATGGTGGCCGCGCGCTGCCAATAGCCGTGCAGCGGGTCGGCAACGGCAAGCTGCATGAAGCGGGCGATTGAAATGGGGCCGGCGCGGCGGATCTCGGCCGCGATACGGGCCCTCAGAGCGGGGGTGTCATTCTCCGGCATGCGCGGGCGTACGCTCCGCCTTGCGCAGCGCCCTCATGACGGCCCACAGGCCCGCTGCGATCATCGGCAACGAGTAGAAGATGCCGGCGGTGAAGGGCCCCAACGTGAGCCAGTGGCCGGGATCGGGCTCGCGGAAGAACTCGCATGTCGAGCGGGCGATGCCGTAGCCCGCCGCGAATGCGCCTCCGACGAGGCCGGGATTGCGGAGCGCAAGCTTGGAATGGGTGAGGTAGCGGAGCACGAGAAACAGCACCAAGCCCTCGAGCGCGGCCTCGTAAAGCTGGCTCGGATGCCGGGGAACGCCACCAGAGGCGGGATGCGGAAAGATCATCGACCAGGCGACGTCGGAGGGGCGCCCCCAAAGCTCGCCGTTGATGAAGTTGGCAAGCCGGCCGAAGAACAGGCCCATCGGCGTGGCCGAGGCGCACAGGTCGAGCACGGACCAGGGGTTCACGCCCTGCTGGCGGGCAAAAAACACGATGGCGAGGATCGAGCCCAATAGCGCGCCATGGAAGGCCATGCCGCCGTGCCAGACGGCGATGATGTCGGCGGGGTGGCTGAGGAAGTAGGCGGGCTCGTAGAACAGAACGTAGCCCATGCGGCCGCCCAGCAGCACGCCCACCGTCATGTACAGCAAGAGATCGTCGGCCTTGGCCAGCGCGAACGGCGCCTTGCCTTGAGGCCACAAGTAATCCTGCTGCAGGAGGCGCTTGATATAGAGCCAGCCCAGGAGCAGCCCGGCGAGGTAGGCGAGGCCGTACCATTTCACCGACAGCGGGCCCAGCTCGAAAGCCACGGGGTTGAGGGCGGGGAAGGGGATCGTCAGCATGTGCATCGGCGCACCTAGTGCCAGCGGAAAGCGGCTGTCAAGAAAGCCATAAGGGGAGCAACGCGAGGAGGCAGGGTTTCCGACATATCACTGCTCCAGCTTGAACCCCAGGGCGGCGGCGCCCATAGTGCAAAAGACTTCGCCATAGGCCCAGCGCCAAACCCGGCGCATCCGGCACGGCGCGCACGTCTCCCTTGGAGCAACACCACATGACCCAGACCAACAACCGTATCTTCGACGAGTTTGCAAAGCTGATGACGGACGCTGCCGGCGCGGCCCAGGGCGTGCGGCGCGAGGTCGAAACCATGATGCGGTCGCAAGGCGAGAAGATCCTGGCCACGATGGACGTCGTGCAGCGGGAAGAGTTCGAGGCCGTGAAGGAGATGGCGGCCAAGGCACGCGACGAGAATGTGCAGCTCAGCGAGCGCATCGCAAAGCTCGAAGCCCAGATCGCGGCGCTGGCGCAAAGCTAGTGCATATCCCGGCCGTGTCGCGGGAGCAGCGCGAAGCACGCAAGGGGTGTTCGCGACACGCGCAAGTTATTGCGACGAATTCCACAGCATTTCCCCAGTTCGTGCCCACCGATTCGGAAATGTCACACCTTGCCGTTTCTCGGCCATTTTGGCCGTGGACAATCCCGGCATCGGCTTGCCACGAGGCGCAGCGCAGCTTAGTTCGCGAGTTGATGACGACGCCGGTGTGGGCCTCAAAGAACACCGGTGTTCAGCCCACTCAAACAAGCCCAGCAGCGCTTCTCGGTTGCCGAGAAGCGGCTGGCGAAAAACGAGGGACGGGATGGCCATCGGTGAAGTCGTGAGCCTGGAGACGCGGAATCCGATCGATCTCATCGATCAAATCGCACATCAGAATGACTGGGCCTCGGATCGCACCACCGACGACGAGCTGACGATGCAGGTCGCAGGCCAGTGGACCGACTATCACGTGTCCCTCAACTGGCGCGACGATCTCGAGACGCTGCACATCGCGTGCGCCTTCGAGGTGAAGGTGCCGGATACGCGACTGGGCGAGATCTACAAGCTCATCGCGCAGATCAACGAGCAGCTGTGGCTTGGCCATTTCGATCTGTGGCGCGAGGAAGGCCTGATCATGTATCGACAGGGCCTGATGTTGCATGGCGCGCTTGCCACTCCCGGCCAGTGCGAGGCACTGCTGCGTGCGGCGCTCGAAGCGTGCGAGCGCTACTTCCAGGCTTTCCAGTTCGTGGTGTGGGCCGGGAAGGACAGCCGCGTGGCGCTGTCCTCGATCATGTTCGAGACGGAAGGCCGGGCTTGAAGGCGCAGGCTTCCTGAGGCGGCGCAAGGAAGCGGCCCCGGGAAGCGGCGCAAAGGCATCCCTTGCCGCCAAGCTTGGCGTACGGTTGATGTTTCGTCTATGACTGCGAGCGCTCCGGCAGCCCCGGGGCGCTTTCGTTTTTCCAGAACCGTCCGGTGTCTCTCATGCAGATCGAACTTCCAGGGCCTGGGCCCCTTCTCCTCGTCGGTGCCGGCAACATGGGGTTCGCCCTGCTTTCGGGTTGGATCGCGCACGGGCTTCCGGCTTCCCGTGTGCTGGTGCAGGACCCTGCGCCGCCGCCGGCGGCCGCTGATTTCCTCAAGGCGCACGGCATCGTGGCGCGCGCCAAGATCGACAAGCTGGAGACGGCGCCGTCCGTCGTGCTGATGGCGGTGAAGCCGCAGATCATGGCGAATGTGCTTGCCCAGGTGGCGCCGCACGTCGGCCCTGGCACGGTGGTTCTCTCCATTGCGGCCGGCAAGACCATCGCCAGCTTCGAAAAAGCGCTGCCGGCAGGCGCTGCGGTGGTGCGCGCAATGCCGAACACGCCGGCTTCAGTGGGACGCGGCATAACGGTCGCGACGCCCAATCTGCACGTTTCGGCCGCCCAGCGAGAGGCGTGCAGCAAGCTTCTTGCGGCTGTCGGCGAGGTGGCGTGGGTGGACAAGGAAGGCGACCTCGACGCCGTGACGGGCGTGTCGGGCTCGGGGCCGGCCTATGTCTTCTATCTGGCCGAGTGCATGGCAGCGGCTGGCATTGCGCAGGGGCTGTCGCCCGAACTCGCCCATAAGCTCGCCCGCTGGACCGTTGCGGGCGCGGGCGAACTTCTGCACCGCTCGCCCCTGGGGGCCGACACCTTGCGACAGAACGTGACCTCGCCCAACGGCACCACGTATGCAGCGCTGCAGGTGCTGATGGCCAATGACGGCATGGGGCCCCTGCTCGACAAGGCCATCGACGCCGCCACGCGGCGTTCGCGGGAGCTGGCGAGCTGACCACCGCCGCCCCCTGCGCCGACGTGGCCTGCAGCTAGTGTTCCGGCTCCGACATTTGCTACCCGTTTCGGAACGGTTGAGAGCAAATGTCGGAGCCATAAGGAACACTAGGTCGTATATGTTGCTCGTGCAGCTTTTGCACCTGACGCTTGGTTACGACGCCAACCGCGGGCGGGGACCAAGCATCAGGTGCGCTGCACTAGCGACTGGCCAAGTCCCGCCCGAGCGCCTATTTTGGCGCGCTTTTTCCTGGCCCGCCTCGCAAACAAGTGCGGGCCGCATGCGCTTTGAGAGACATCCCATGACCGCGAAAGCCCCCGTGCCGCAGCCCGGCATCCTCGAGATCGACCCCTACGTGCCGGGGGAAAGCACCACGCCCGGCGGCCTGAAGCCGATCAAGCTCTCCTCCAACGAGACGCCGCTCGGTCCCAGCCCGCTTGCCGTGGCAGCCTTCAAGGCCGAGGCCGATCATCTGGAGCGGTATCCGGACGGCGGGGCGACGGCGCTGCGCAAGGCGATTGCCGAGCGACACGGGCTGAACCCCGATCGCATCGTGTGTGGCGCGGGCTCGGACGAACTCATCAGCCTCGTCACGCATGCCTATGTGGGGCCCGGTGACGAGGTGGTCTACGCCGAGCACGGCTTCCTCATGTACAAGCTCGCCACGCTTGCCTGCGGCGGCACGCCGGTGCCGGTGAAGGAAAAGGCGCTGAAGGCCGACGTCGACGCCATGATCAAGGCGGTGACGCCGCGCACGAAGATCGTTTTCCTCGCCAACCCGAACAATCCCACCGGCACCTATATCCCGCACGACGAAGTGCGCCGGCTGCACGCGGCTTTGCCGCCGAACGTGCTGTTCGTGATCGACGCGGCATATGCCGAATATGTGCGGCGCAACGACTATGAATCCGGCATCGAGCTGGTGTCATCCTCCGAGAACACGGTGATGATGCGCACCTTCTCGAAGATCTACGGGCTTGCCGCGCTGCGGCTCGGCTGGGCCTATTGCCCCGCCGGCATCGCCGACGTGATCAACCGCACGCGCGGGCCGTTCAACATAAACGCTCCGGCCATTGCGGCGGGTGTGGCCGCCCTTTCCGATCGCAACCACATCGAGACGGCGATCACCCACAACGAGCGCTGGCTGCCGTGGGTGGAAGCGGAGCTGAAGAAAGCGGGCCTCGACGTGACACCGTCGGTGGGCAACTTCGTGCTCATCCACTTCCCCACCGAGAAAGGCCGCGATGCCGCCTCTGCCGACGCCTTCCTGAAGCAGCGCGGCATCATTCTGCGCCGGGTCGCCGCCTATGGCCTGGCGCAATGCCTGCGCATGACGATCGGCACGGAGGACGACAACCGCGCCGTGGTGGCTGCACTCGCAGAGTTCATGGGGCGGAAATGACGGAGGGCCCGAAAGGGGCGCAGGCGCATTTCCAGCGCGTGGCGCTGATCGGCATCGGCCTGATCGGCTCATCGCTGTCGCATGCGATGCGGCGGGCAGGGCTTGCCCGCGAGATCGTGGGGCATGCGCACAGCGCAGCGACGCGGGCTACGGCGCTGCGGCTGAAGCTCGTCGACAAGGTGTTCGATACGGCGGCCGCCGCAGTGGCGGGCGCCGACCTGGTGATCCTGTGCACGCCGGTGGGCGTCTATGGCCGCATTGCGCAGGAGATCGGGCCGCACCTTGCGCAAGGTGCAATCCTCACGGATGTCGGCTCGGTGAAGGGCGCGGTGGTGAAGGACGTCGGGCCGTTCGTGCCGCCGGGCGTGCATTTCATCCCCGGCCATCCCATCGCGGGCACCGAACATTCGGGACCGGAATCGGGCTTTGCGGAGCTGTTCGACAATCGCTGGTGCATTCTCACGCCGGTGGAGGGCAGCGATGCAGGCGCGGTGCAGAAGCTCAGCGCCTTCTGGAGTGCCTGCGGCAGCAACGTCGAGATGATGGATGCGGCGCACCACGACATGGTGCTCGCGATCACGAGCCACTTGCCGCATTTGATCGCCTATTCCATCGTGAATACGGCGCGGCACCTCGAGCGTGTCACCGATACGGAAGTGATCAAGTTTTCCGCCGGCGGCTTCCGCGACTTCACGCGCATCGCGGCTTCCGACCCGATCATGTGGCGCGACGTGTTCCTCGCCAACAAAGAGGCGGCCTTGGAGATGCTGGGCCGCTTCAGCGAGGATCTGACGGTGCTGCAGCGGGCGATCCGCTTCGGCGACGGGGAGACGCTGCAGAAGCTGTTCGCGCAGGCGCGTGCCACGCGCAAGGGCATCATCGCGGCAGGACAAGATACGGCTGCACCCGACTTCGGTCGGCAGAAGAGCGGCAGCGGCACACCGGCCGGCGCCAGCACGACGGACATGCCGAAGCCCGCATCATGACGGGCCAGGCAGAGTGGATCTTCGGTTACGGCTCGCTGATGTGGCGGCCCGGGTTTCGCTTCCGCGAGGCGCAACGGGCCAAGCTTGTGGGCTACAAGCGCTGCTTCTGCGTGTATTCCATCCATCACCGTGGCACCCGCGCGCGGCCGGGCCTCGTGCTGGGCCTCGATCGCGGCGGGGCATGCGAAGGCATGGCCTTCCGGGTTGCGCCGGAGGATGCACGGCCCATTCGCGACTACCTCAAGGCGCGTGAGCAGGTGGAAGGCGTCTACCGCGAGGCGCACCTGCCCGTGGAGTTGACGGACGAGCGGCGGGAGGTGCCGGCGCTCGCCTTCATCGTGGAGCGTTCGCATATCAACTACGCGGGGCAACTGCCCATCGCGGCGCAGGCGCGCATCATCGCAAGCGCGCGCGGCATCTCCGGCGCCAACACGGACTACCTGATCAACACGCTGGCTCATCTCGACGAGATGGGCATCCGCGAGAGGGAACTGGAGCGCATCCTGGCGCTGGTGGGACCATTCGCAGCGCGGCCGGGCCAGGGCGATGACGCGCATGCGCGGCCGTCGTCGCGGGCGATGCAGAAGGCGCTGGCACAGAAGGCGGCCCTGGTGACGCCGCGTCGGCAGAAGGAACCGGGCCGGCGCTTCCTCTACCGGCTGCAGGTGTCTTAGAGCATGTCCGATTTAGCTGGAATCGGAATTGGTAATTCGGACATGCTCTGATTGTTTGTTTGAGAGACTGATTCACGCTTTCGATGGACGCGAGAGCGCGTCCATCTCAACCGATCAGGCTCTTGTTTGAGAGTCTGATTCACGATTTCGATGGACGCGCAAGCGCGTCCATCTCAACCGATCAGGCTCTCTGGCGCCTGCGACGAGGCTCAGCCGGGCCGGTCGAGGTTGCCGAGGGAGATGTCGAGCGCAAGTTTCATGCGCGCTTCCTCGTTGCCGGCGATGAAGGACACGTGCACCTCGTTTGCCCTGAGGTTCGCGCCATCCTGCCTGACGCGCGCAAGATTGAGGCTTGCCGCCTCGTTCTCGAGACGCAGGACAGCCTTCACGACGCGCCGGCCCTCTGCGTCGCGCGAGACGAGAAGTGCGATCGACGGCGGAAGCGGCGGACAATCGAAAAGAGTGTAGACGCTTGCCAGGTGCTGACGCCCCGACGAGCCGCGCCACAGGTGGATGCGGGATGGCAATGCGCCGCCAAGGCCCGGTGCGGAAGGAACAAGGGGCGCTGGTGCGCGGTCGACGCGCGTACGCGTACGCGTGCGGGCGAGGATGCCTTGGAGCGCCGTGATGCTCGCTGCCATACGCTGAACTTTCGCTTTTGAGCACAACCTGCCGCGATACGTGTGGCAGGGGGAGCGCGGATCTTTGCTGGTTGTCGGTGGTGGAAACGGGACCACTCGGGAAGCAATGCGCGTTCGGACTTTCAGTTCCGGGTCCAGCGCTTCGACCAGCAAAAAAGTCGATGGATCAGCGATTAATCGCGCAATTCGCAGAAATTGTGGCAGCGTATGGCGGAAGCAAGGCAAACACGCGATCGTGCATCGTCAGTGAGGTGACGAATTGCCCCTGCGGCAGAGCTGTCGCTTCAGCCGCAGCGCGAGTAGCCGCAGGTGGCGCAGACCCAGCAGCCCTCCTCGCGCCGGAGGGTGAGGTTGTTGCAGCGCGGACAGGCGCGGCCGTGCTGGGCAAGGTGCGGCGATGGCGGCGGCTGCGTGCCAGCGGATTGGGACCGGCCCGGAGCCGCATCGACAGGGCTGGTGGCGATGCCGAACGGCGCGGGCGCGGCTTCGGCCGCAACTTCCTGTGCCGCGTGCAGGTGCTGGGCTTTGTCCGGATCGGCGAGGAAGCCCGTGCGGCGCATGTGCGTCTCGATCACCTCGCCGATGGCCGCCAGCAGGCTCGGGACGTAGCGGCCGGCCATCCAGTGCCCGCCCTGCGGGTCGAATACAGCCTTCAGCTCCTCCACGACGAAGGTGACATCACCGCCGCGGCGGAAGATGGCGCTGATCATGCGCGTGAGGGCCACCGTCCAGGCGTAGTGCTCCAGGTTCTTGGAGTTGATGAAGATCTCGAACGGGCGGCGCCGGGGTGCTGCGCCTGATGCGCCCGGCACCTCGATATCGTTGATGGTGACGTACATGGCGTGGTCCGAGGAGGGCCAGCGCAGCTTGTAGGTGAAGCCCGACAGCACAGGCTCGCGCGCCAGGGGCTGGGCCATGTACACGACATCCGCGCCAGACGCCCGCTCGAGGCTGCGCGCCTCGCGAGGAATGACGCCGGCAGCTGCGGGTGCTTCGGCGTGAGATGCCGAGGCAGCCCCGCTTTCCGGCATGGCTGTCAGCACGGCGCCGGTGACGGCATTCGGACGGTAGGTGGTGCAGCCTTTCAGACCCAGGTCGTAAGCCTCGAGATAGACGTCCTTGAAGGCCTCGAAGGAGATGCCGGCCGGGCAGTTGATGGTCTTGGAGATGGAGCTGTCGACGTGGGCCTGCACGGCGGCCTGCATGGCGAGATGCTCGCCGGGCGACAACATCTCGGCCGTGACAAAGGCGGGGGAGAGCAATGCATCCGCACCGAATTGCCGGCGGAACAAGGCGTGCGCGTAATCCTCCACGACCTCGGTGGCGGAGGTGCCGTCGCGCGCCAGGATGCGGCGCTCGGCGCGCAGGCTGAAGACCGGCTCGATGCCGCTCGAGACGTTGCCGGCGAGCAGCGAGATGGTGCCCGTGGGCGCAATCGACGTGAGAAGCCCGTTGCGGATGCCCTTTGCGGCAATGCCGGTGCGGACGTCCTCGGGCAGGCGGCGCACATTGGGCCGCGAGAGATAGGCCTCGCGCTCGAACAGCGGGAAAGCGCCTTTCTCCGCGGCCAAGGCGACGCTGGCGCGATAGGCGGCCGTCTCGATGGCGGCCATCCACTTCGAGGCGAGCGCCACCGCCTCGGGCGAGCCGTAGCGGGCGCCGACCATGATCAGCGCGTCGGCAAGGCCGGTGACGCCGAGGCCGATGCGGCGCTTGGCCTTGGCCTCTGCCGCCTGCTGCGGCAGGGGATAGCCCGAAATGTCGATGACGTTGTCGAGGAAGCGCACGGCCAAAGGCACGAGGGCCGCAAGCCGTGCCTCGTCCAGGGCCGCTGCCGGCGTAAAGGGGTGCGCCACGAGCTGGGCGAGGTTGATGGAGCCAAGCAGGCAGGCGCCGTAGGGCGGCAGGGGCTGCTCGCCACAAGGGTTCGTGGCGCTGATGGTTTCGCAGTAGGCGAGGTTGTTGGCAGCGTTGATGCGGTCGATAAAGACGACGCCAGGTTCGGCATAGTCGTAGGTGGCGCGCATGATGCGCTCCCACAGGGCGCGGGCGCGCACGGTGCGGTAGACCTTGCCCTCGAACACGAGATCCCATGGCGCATCGCTGCGCACGGCATGCACGAAGGCATCCGTGACGAGAACGGAGAGATTGAAGTTGCGCAGGCGCGTGGCGTCGGATTTTGCATCGATGAAGGCTTCGATGTCGGGATGGTCGCAGCGCAGGGTGGCCATCATCGCACCGCGGCGGGCGCCGGCGGACATGATGGTGCGGCACATGGCGTCCCACACGTCCATGAAGCTGACGGGGCCCGAGGCGTCGGCGCCGATGCTCTTCACCGGCGCGCCCCTGGGCCTGAGCGTGGAGAAATCGTGACCGATGCCGCCGCCCTGCTGCATCGTGAGGGCGGCCTGCTTCACGTTGTCGAAGATGGCGCCCAGATCATCGTCGATGCGGCCCATGACGAAGCAGTTGAAGAGCGTGACGGCCCGGCCTGTGCCTGCGCCGGCCAGGATGCGGCCAGCGGGCAGGAAGCTGAGATCCGACATGGCGGACTTGAAGCGCTTGGCCCATTGCGACCTGAGACGCGGCTTTTCCGCCTCGGCGGCGGCCTGTGCCACACGGGCAAAGGTTGCGTCCAGCGAGGCATCCACGGGGGTGCCGTCGTACCGCTTCAGGCGGTACTTCAGGTCCCAGATGTGCTCGGAAATGGATGAAACGGTCACCGCTACGCCCACACGACCCTGATGCCTCGTCTCTTCAAGAAGATATAGGGCGCACGCGGCGATCCGTCAACAAATGTTCTGCTAATGTTCCCCTACCGTTCTGCTTTTGCGGTTAGCGAAAAAGCCTCGTCTCGGTGCGAGCGCGCCGTTGCACTGGACGACAGCGGTGCGCCGTGAGAGGGGGAGCCGGTGTTACGGACCCTGCGCGCGAGAGGCACCATGCCGACTTACAAGATTGCGGCCATCCCGGGAGACGGCATCGGAGGCGAGGTGATCGCCGCGGGCGTCGAGGTGTTGCATGCGCTCGCCAGGCGCGAGGCCAGCTTCACGTTTCACGTGGATCACTTCGACTGGGGCAGCGAGCGCTACAAGAAGACCGGCGCCTTCATGCCCGAGAACGGCCGCGCCCTGATCGCCAATCACGACGCTATCCTGTTCGGCTCGGCCGGTGCGCCGGACGTGCCCGATCACATCACGCTGTGGGGGCTGCGGCTTGCCATCTGCCAGCCTTTCGACCAGTACGCCAACGTGCGGCCGACGCGCATCCTCCCGGGCATCACCAGCCCCTTGCGTGCGGTGAGCGGGCCCGAACTCGACTGGGTGATCGTGCGCGAGAACTCGGAGGGCGAGTATGCTGGCGTTGGCGGCCGGGTGCATCGCGGCCTGCCGGAGGAAGCAGCAACCGACGTGTCGATGTTCACGCGGGCCGGCGTCGCCCGCATCATGCGCTTTGCCTTCCGGCTGGCGCAGTCGCGGCCCCGGAAGCTGCTGACGGTGGTCACGAAGTCCAACGCGCAGCGCCACGCCATGGTGATGTGGGACGAGATCGCCGCCGAGGTGGCCGCCGAGTATCCGGACGTCACGTGGGACAAGATGCTGGTCGATGCCATGACGATGCGCATGGTGCTGCGGCCAGGCTCCATCGATACGGTGGTGGCGACGAACCTGCACGCAGACATTCTCTCTGATCTCGCGGCAGCCCTGGCGGGCTCGCTCGGCATCGCGCCCACGGCCAACCTCAACCCGGAGAGGAAATTCCCCTCGATGTTCGAGCCGATCCACGGCTCGGCCTTCGACATCATGGGCAAGGGCATCGCCAACCCGATCGGCA
>JBDHTJ010000129.1:0-15245 GCA_039808585.1 Hyphomicrobiaceae bacterium
GCAGGTCGATCGGGGTCAGGGCGCATGGCGCCGGCATGGCTGCTCTCGGGGGCCGACCGGCTTCGTGGCCTCAAGAAGCCCCTGCGGCAGGTGCTGGCGGTGCGGCGCCGCTGAAAAGCGGAAAGGCGCGCCGTGATGGGGAGCGCGCCGTTCGAGATGTTGCGATAGTGATCGGATCAGCCTTAGTCCTGCGGCGGCTCCTGCTGGGGCGGCTCCTTCTGCGGGGCAGGCTGTTGCGGCTGCTCCTGAGCGGCAGGCGTGGGCTGGGCCGCAGGCTGTTGAGGTTGTGGGGCCTTCTTGATCTGCACCGCGGCCGAGCGCGTGTTCACCTTCTTGGCCGCTGGCGGCGCCTTCGCCTCGTCGTAGGGCGACTTGCCCGGGGTGATGCGGCCGTCGGCATAGCTGTCCCACGTGACGATGACCTTGGTGCCGATTTTCACGCGGTCATACAGATCCACGACATCCTTGTTGTAGAGGCGGATGCAGCCCTTGGATACCGGCTGGCCGATGGTCCAGGGCGCGTCCGTTCCGTGGATGCGGTAGGCCGAGGAGCCAAGGTAGAGTGCGCGCACGCCCATAGGGTTCATGGGATGGCCGCCCGGCACCCACGATGGGAGCTTCGGGTTCTCCTTGATCATGGTCGGCGTCGGCGTCCAGGACGGGTTGACCTTCTTCTGGGAGATGCTCATCACGCCTTTCCAATCGTCCTGCTCGCGCGGGATGGCGATCGGGTAGGCGGTGGCTTGCCCCGGCTTTTCAACGAGATAGATCATCCGGTCCGAGAAGCTTACGATCAACTCGCCGGGCTTGGCGCTCTTGTCCATGGGCACCGACTTCTTGCCGCTGCCATCGATCTTCTTCTCGCTCTCCTGGCCACCCCAGTCCCAGAACTGAGCGGAAGCCGAGCCAGCTGAAGTCGCAAGCAGGCCCATGGCGACGCCCAGCGCCAATGCCCAGTTGCGAGCCCCAGTCGAAATCGTGTGCATCATGTCCATCCTCTTCTCGCGCGAACATGTTCTGTCGGCACAGAAAAACCCGCGCGCGCCCGCGCCGCCGGGCACGTGAACGAAACAAGAGTAAGCGTCTATATCGGACCCTGGCTTACGATTGGTAACTTCTACGCCACACTTTGATACGGAGTGACAGAACGGCGACGGCCAGCGCCTTGGCCAGTGTTCACAAGGCAGTGATCGCCGTTTAGTTGCCACCTTGCCTCCAGATGCAATCTCTGCGCGAGGCGACTGTGCGCCTGCCAACGAGCTGGATGGACGGCGGCCGGGTGCACTGCAGTGCCTGCGGCCTGTGAACTCCTATAAAGCATGTATATGCCCAGAAATAAAAGCTCAGCATAAGCTTTTTACAAAACAATATTTCTATGAAGCGGCGTTAGAATAAAATTCACCGTTCCAAATTACAAATCCCGAGAAATGAGGAGATGAACATGGCACGCCAATCCGGAATCGAAAAATTGAACCATGCGGAGCTCGTCGAGCTGCGCGCCGAGATCGACCGGTTGATCGTCGAGAGACAGGCCTCCGAGCGCGCCGCGCTCAAGCAGCGCCTGGCAGACATGGCGAAGGCCCAGGGCTTCTCGCTGGACGAAGTGCTCGGCAAGGGCCGCAAGCGCGGCGCGGTGCCGATCAAGTACCGTGATCCCAAGAACCCCGAGAACACCTGGACCGGCCGTGGCCGTACGCCGCGTTGGCTGGTGGCTGCTACCAAGGGCGGCCGGATGAAGAAGGAAGATTTTCTGATCTGACGCGGATCGGATGAGCGAGGTCGCGCCACGGGACCTGCTCTCGCGGCTCGGGCGTTTGCTGATCCGGTGCTCAGGCGACGCGCTTGCGGCTTTCATGCCGTCGCCTCTTGGCCCTGCCGTGGGGTGTCTTCTCCCAGCGGTGGGGCTCGCGGACAAGCTGATACAGGGCACGATAGGCGGCGAAGGAAACGAGTAGCCAGTAGAACGGCATCATCAGCGCGTCGAGCGCCAGCCGCCGGCGCCCGCGTCGCCAGGCGCAGATTGCGCCCACTGCGATCGACACGACATAGCCGGCCGTGAGGTTGCCCCAGGCAATCCACATCATGGAGGTCGCCGCTATCGTCTCGGGCGGTACGAACAGCTCGCCACTCCAGGCCTGCATCGCAACCATGACGTAGAACAACGGCTGCACCAGCGCGGACATGATCAGCCCACCCAATACGGCATGCAGGCCCGCCGCGCCCAGGTGCCCGAGATCCCGGTGGAGGGCCGCCGGCGCGCGGGTGTGCACCAGCCAGGTCTGCATCCAGCCCTTGATCCATCGGGTTCGCTGGGGCAGCCAGACGCCGAAGGTGGTGGGCGCCTCCTCCCAGGTGGTCGAGGCGAGCACCATGGTGCGGTACCCGTTGCGCGCAAGCCGGATGCCGAGATCCGCATCCTCTGTCACGTTGAAGGGGTCCCAGGCGCCGAGCGCGACGAGGGTCTCGCGCCGGAAGTGATTGGATGTACCGCCCAAGGGTACGGGCAGGCCCAGCCGGTCGAGTGCGGGCAAGAAGGCATCGAACAGGGCGCAATACTCGATCGTGAACTGGCGCGAGAACCAGCTCTGGCTGGCATTGTAGATGTTGAGACGCGCCTGGACACAGCCAACGTCCTGTGGCGCGCGGGCAAAGACTTCAGCGGCGTGGCGAAGCTGGCTGGGTTGCGGCCTGTCCTCCGCGTCGTAGACCACCACGAGGTCGCCGCCGGCGAGATCGAGCGCGTAGTTGAGGGCCTTGGGCTTCGTCCGCGGCTGGCAATCGGGCACGACGACGACACGGAAGTGTGGCGGCAAACTCATATGCAGGAGAGCAGCCTGCATCTCCAGATCGACCGCCTCGATCAGCAGCAACACCTCCAGCTTCGCGCGCGGATAATCGATAGCGGCTAGCGCATGGACGAGGTCACCCAGCACCTCTGTTTCGCGGAAGAGCGGAACGAGGATGGTGTAGGTGGGCAGTGCAGATCTTGGCAGGGCCGTTCGCGGTGGCTTCGGGCCAGGGCCCATGATCACCTGCTGCAAGGCGAGGAGGCGAAGCACTGTGACGCACAAGAAGGGCAAGGCCATCGATGCCGAAAGCAGCGCCAGTGTCAGCTGCGGCAGGACTGCGAGGCCTCCAGCCGACACGCCAAACAGCACAACTGGCGCCAGCACCTGACGCAAGCGCCAGCCGCTCGCAGCGGAACTGCTTGGCGAAGTGCGCAACAGGGCGTGCACCGCCTCATCGGCACGGGTATCGCACGCCGCCTCCTCCAGCACCTCTGCGATGCAACGGGCAGGGGCCAGCACGCAGACCATCCCCGCCGCGGTGAGCGTACGAACGTGGCCGGCCACGACGGCCGGTGGCTCGCGGGTGGCCTCGACCAGGGCGTAGGGCGGACTGTGGAGCGTCAGGGGGAGCGCGGAGCTGCGCACGATCGAGGCAGAGCCCCAGGCGCTCGATAAGGTCAGCGCGACGGATACGCCAATCTCCTGCCCCAGAGCCGCGGCATAAGCCGCCTCCGACAGGATCTCTTCGGCGATAAGCTGGGCGTGCGTCTCTACGCCGTCCCTGAGCGCGGATCGGCGCACGCGGGCATAGACTTCAGGGCCAACCAACTGCAGCAACCAGGAGGCGCCGTGGAGGGCTTGAGAGGGCAAGGCGGGCAAGCCGGCAGGTATTTTTGCACCGTCGGCGGGAGCGGCTAGTATCGGCGCGGGATTCGGGGAATACGGTGTGGCCGCTTCGCGCTTGGGCAACTCGAACTCGCGTCTCATGGCGACATCGCAGAAAACGCCACCGGCCAAGGTGCGGCAGCAAAGGCATTCAACATGGCAGCGATGCTACAGATGAAAGCGCGAGCGGTGCTCTCATTTATTGTTGGCGCACTCTTGCTGACTTTGTCAGCCGGCGAGACCTCTGCCCAAGTTCAGCAATCAGAGGCAGAAACAGGCAAGGCGCGCACCACGCTGCGGTTTCTGACGGATAGCGATTATCCGCCCTTCAACTACATTGACGAAGACAACACGCTGACGGGCTTCAACGTGGATGTGGCGCGCGCCGTATGCGTTGAACTGGCCGTGGCCTGCGACATCAAGGTGCGGCCATGGAACGAACTCCTGCCGGCGCTGCAGAAGGGGGACGCGGATGCGGTGATGGCCTCGCACGCGCTGACCGCGGGTGCGTTGAAGGGTGTGGACTTCTCGGACCGCTACTACTTCACGCCCGGGCGCTTCGTGGGCAAGCGCACGCTCGCCAAGCTCGAGATCACGCCGGAGGGCCTGGAAGGCCGCAAGATCGCGGTGGCCAAGGGCTCGGCGCACGAGGCTTATGTGCGCGCCTTCTTCCGCGACAGTGCGGTGCGCGTGTTCGAGAGCACCGAGCTTGCGCGCGACGCGGTGGTGACGGGCAGCGTCGACCTCCTTTTCGACGACGGCATCTCGCTGGCCTTCTGGCTCAATGGAACGGCCTCGAAGGCGTGCTGCGAGTTCAAGGGCGGACCGTTCACGGAGCCGAAATTCTTTGGCGATGGCGTCGGCATCGCCCTCGGCCGGCAAGACCCGCAGCTGAAGGCGCAGATCAATGGCGCATTGCGGAAGCTGCGCGAGAATGGCCGTTACGAGGAAATCGTGCTGCGCTATTTCCCGCTGCGCGCCTTCTGAGGAAAAAGAAAACGCTGCGGGAGAACCCGCAGCGCCGCTGGCCTGAAACCTGATCCAACTGGATTACTTCTTGGCAGGCGCCTTTTCGGCAGGGATTGCCGACTTCACCAGTGGGTTCTTGCAGTTTCCGATGTACTTCGCATCGAGGTCTGCAAACGTCGGCTCACCCGCCTTCACGACCTTGGCCTTCAACAGGTCAGCCTTGGCCTTCGCATCCTGCACCACGAAGACGTGCGGCGAATTGCAGGTGAAGAGCATGTAGCCACGCGGATCTTTCTTCGCGGCCTGACGGGCGGCATCGCCGTAGCGATAAATGCGGTCGCCCTTTTCGTCGGGGATGACGACGTAGGCAAGCCCGTCACCTGCCGTGTAAGCGGTGCGGAAGTTGGCAAGTTCCGGATCACCCGCGGCCGGTTGTGTCGCGGATGGAGCGGCAGGGGCTGCGGGTACTGCCGACTTCACCAGCGGGTTCTTGCAGGTGCTGACGTACTTGGAATCGAGGTCGGCAAAACCGGGTTCGCCCGCCTTCACCACCTTGGCCTTCATCAGGTCGGCCTTCGCCTTCGGGTCCTGCACCACGAAGACGTGCGGCGAATTGCAGGTGAAGAGCATGTAGCCACGCGGATCTTTCTTCGCGGCCTGGCGCGAGGCGTCGCCATAGCGATAGATGCGCTCTCCCTTCTCATCGGGTACGACGACGTAGGCGAGGCCGTCGCCCGCGGTGTAGGCGTTGCGGAAATTCGCCAAGTCGGCGTCGGCCGCGGGCTGCTGGGCGTGTGCGGCGCCCAACGTCAGCGAGAGCGCGACAACTGCACCAAAAGCAATCTTCTTCACGTATGCCTCCTTATTCGCGCGGGCGCCCGTGCGCTGCCGCTGCTGCATGGACTTCATGTGGACGACGATTGTGACGGGCGCAAGAACAGCAACGCCGCGGCTTTTGCGATGCACAATTGTCTGGTCTACAGCAGGACTACACGGACGCAGCTGCGAAAATGCACGTGTTTATGCACCGCTCAAGCGAATCATTCTGGCAATTTTTGTTCGATTAGCTAAAATGCAAGATGCAAGTCTCTAAATACTTCAACCTCGATTTTCAGGGAGCTCGATATGCTTTCGAAGCGGCGCTGCCCCTATACGGGGGTTCTCAATTTCTATTCCGAAGAGGATCCGCACCTCGCCGTCGGTTCCGTGGTGGCCAGTGCCGGGCACCGCTATGTCTGGCGGTACTATACGGAGCCCTACGCCCGCGGCGGGTCGACGGCGGACATGGGTACCGCCGAGCGCGAGGTGCTGGCCGCGAGGATGCAGGCCAAGTGCCATGCCCAGGCGCGGTCGCTGCCGCACTGAGTGAGCCGACGTTGCGCAGCTTGTGAAGGCTTGGCCTGAACTCCGCCACCGGTGGGGGCGGAGGCCGAGGCTTGGCTTGCGCATACCTTTTCCTGGCCGTGCCCTTTCAAGGCAAAGCGAAAGCGTGGCCCTGCGTGGCCACGCGCGTGCTGAGAGCCTTGCGAGAAGAGGGCCATTAACCTCTTCGCCGTTGACTTGTTCGCTTTTTGTTCTTATAAAGGCAGGGCGTTCCGATGAACGCTTCCGCCGTGGCGGCGTCTCTCCGGCAGCCGTCTCGAAAAACTGTCACAGCATCTGCCAAGAACCTGGAAAGGCATGTCTAAACACATGTTTCCTGCATCCCGTGCGGCTGCGTCGACGGCATTGGCTGACCCTGATGGGCTGATGCTGGCGGGGTCCCAAGACACGCCACCGAATTCCAAAAACCATTCAGAGGGGCATTCAGACAAGCATTACGGCAGGCATTCCGACAGGCTGCATCAGCTGGAGGCGCTGCGGGAGACACTCCAGCGCCTGGAAGCTTCTCATCGCGCCTGCGCCACCGCCTCCGGCGCTTCGGCAGAGGCAGGCAGGGCACGACCCGTTCTGCACCTGGGCGATCTCGATGCACATCTGCCGGGGGATGGATTGCCCGCGGGCGTCCTCAACGAAATTACCGCCGACTATGCGAACCGGCCTGCTGCCTACGGCTTCGCCTTCGCCTTGATGGCACTGGCGCAGCAGGCCCGTAGCGGCCCCGTGGTTCTCGTCATGTCACGGCGTGCGCTGCGCGACTTCGGGCATCCTTATGGACACGGGCTCGCGCAGCTGGGCCTCGATGTGGGCAGGCTGATCCTCGTGGAAGCCGGCAAGGACGAGGATGCGTTGTGGGCCATCGAGGAAGCGCTGCGCGCACAAGGGTGCGTGTCGATGGTGGCCGGCGCCATTACCGGCAGTGTCGATCTCAGCGAGGCGCGGCGGCTCAATCTCGCGGCTCAATCGGCGGCCACACCGCTGGCTTTGCTGCGCTACGGGCCTGGCGATGCCGGTCCTGCCGCCACGCGTTGGCGGATCACCTCGGCAGGCGCCGCCAAGAATGATTTCGGCGCACTTTCCCATCCGCGATGGCACGCAAGCCTCGAGCGATGCCGGAACGGTCGTCCTGGACACTGGTTGATCGAGTGGAATCATGTCGCGCATCGTTTCCATCTGGTTGAGAGCCTGGCCCATCGCGCGACTGTTGCGCAGCCACAGCGCAGAGCAGCAGCAGCCTTCCCCTACGCGCCGCCGGCCGGACTGCGACGCGCCGGCTGATTCCGACGTCGTCGATCGTGCGCGTCCTCTCGTGCTGGTGGCGCCTGCATCGGGCGGACCGCGCGTGACAGCGCTCAACCGGGCCGCGCAGAAGGCGGGCATCGGCATGGGCGAACTTCTTTCCAATGCGCGGGCCAAGGCGCTCGACCTGCAGGTGCGCGATGCCGATCCGACCGCAGATGCCGCAGCACTCGCGCGGCTGGCCATCTGGGCGTTGCGCTATACGCCGATCGTGGCCACCTATGACGCTGCGAGTGGCGCCGATGGGCTGTTCCTCGAGATCACGGGTTGCGCGCATCTCTTCGGCGGAGAGGCGACGATGCTGGCGGACATCCGCCGACGTCTCGTTGCCGGCGGACTGGCGCCACGGCTCGGCATCGCCGACACGGCCGGTGCCGCGTGGGCCATGTCCCACTATGCACCCGACGGCAGCATCATTGCGCCCGGTGCGCAGGCGCAGGCCCTGCAAGGCTTGCCGCTCGCGGCCCTCAGACTGCCAGCCGATGCCCTGAGCCTGCTGCGGCGGCTGGGCCTGCGGCGCATCGGCGAGATCATGGCGCAGCCGCGCGCGCCGTTCGCGGCGCGGTTCGAGGCGGATCTCCTGGGGCGGCTGGATCAGGCGCTGGGACGCACACCGGAGCCGCTCACGCCAGTGGAGCCGCCGCCCTGCTACCGGGCACAGACCTCGTTCCTGGAGCCGATCTTCTCCGCCGAGCACGTGCTGGTGGCGGCCGAGCGACTGCTGCAAGAGACCTGCCGGCAGATGCTGGAGGACGGTGCGGGTGCGCGGCTCGTGCGCCTCATCCTGTTCCGCGTGGCGGCGCGCGAAGGCCGCGCGGATGAAACCGTGATCCGCCTCGACATCGGCCTTGCCGCGCCAAGCCGCGATGCCGCCCACATCGCACGCCTGCTCGCACTGCGGCTGGAGCGGCTGGGGGAAGGCGTTCTCGATACCGATTTCGGGTTCGAGGCGGCGGCGCTGCACGTGCTGGTGGCCGAACCGCTGGCGGATATGCAAGAGGCCTTGCGGCTCGGTGCGCGGCATCACGACCCGCACGCGGTGACGGGGCTGGTGGACCGCCTGCGGCAGCGGCTGGGGCCAGGCGCGGTGCGCGCGCTCATTCCACATCACAGCCACGTGCCCGAGCTTGCCGAACGTTGCGTTACGCCGGCCCCGGGCCTCGCGGAGGAAGCGCAGGAGGTGTGGGCTGCCGATCTCCCCGTGGGTCCGCGGCCGCCGCTCCTGCTGTCGCAACCGGAGGCGGCAGAGGTGATCGCTCTCATTCCCGATGGGCCACCACGGCAATTCCGCTGGCGCGGGGTGCTCTATCAGGTGGTCGAGGCGCAAGGGCCGGAGCGGATCGGCCCGGAATGGTGGCGGCGCACGGGCGAGCCGACACGCGACTATTATCTCGTGGAAGACGGCAAGGGCCGCCGCTTCTGGATCTACCGGGCCGGACCTTATGCGCCCGATGCGCCGAAGCCCAGCTGGTACGTGCATGGCGTTTTTGCATGAGGCGCGCATGAAACCAGCCTTTGCAGAGCTTGTCGCCGCCAGCAACTTCTCGTTCCTGGCAGGCGCGAGCCACGCGCACGAGATGGTGGGGCAGGCGGCCGACCTCGGGCTCGTTGCCATCGGCATCGCGGATCGCAACACGCTTGCGGGCGTGGTGCGCGCGCACGTGGCGGCGAAGGAAGCGGGCATCAAGCTGCTGGTGGGGGCGCGGCTCGTCACCACGGACGGCTTCGAAGCAGTCTGCTATCCCACCGATCGCAAGGCCTATGGCCGCCTGTGCCGGCTGCTCACGCTCGGCAACCGCCGCGCACCGAAGGGCGAATGCCACATCACCCTTGCCGACATCGTGGCACATGCGGAAGGGCAGATCTTCATCGTCATTCCGCCCCGCGTTACCGGTCCCGCGTTCAGAGCGCAGCTCGAGGAACTGATCGCGGGCGTGCCATCCTCCATCCATGAGCGCCGGGCGCATGCGCGCAAGGACGCCTGCGTATTCCTTGCTCTTGCCCTCGCCTTCGATGGACGCGAGAAAGAGCGGATCGGCGCGCTCATGGACCTGTCGCAGGCGACGGGGGCGCCGCTCGTGGCCACCACCGACGCGCTCTATCATCACCCCTCGCGCAAGCCGTTGGCGGACGTGCTCATCTGCATCCGCGAGAAATGCACCATCGCGCAAGCCGGCTATCGCCTTGCCGCCAACGCCGAGCGGCACCTGAAGCCCGCGACCGAGATGACGCGGCTGTTTGCCCGCGTGCCCGAGGCCGTTTCGCGCACGCTTAAGATCGCGGCCCGCATCACCTTCTCGCTGGAGGAGTTGCGCTACGAGTATCCCGACGAGCCGTGCCCGCCGGGCAAGTCCCCGCAGGAGCATCTGGCCGAGCTGACGCGCACGCATGCGCAGGAGCGCTATCCGAATGGCGTGCCGGCCCGCGTGCAAGCGCTCATCGACAAGGAGCTGGCGCTGATCGCGCGGCTCGGCTACGCGCGCTACTTCCTCACCGTCTACGACGTGGTGCGCTTTGCCCGCAGTCGCGGCATCCTGTGCCAGGGGCGCGGCTCGGCCGCCAACAGTGCGGTGTGCTACTGCATCGGCATCACCTCCGTCGATCCCACGCAGATCGACCTGCTGTTTGAACGTTTCATCTCCGCCGATCGCGGGGAGCCGCCCGATATCGACGTCGATTTCGAACACGAGCGACGCGAAGAAGTGATCCAGTATCTCTACCAGCGCTACGGCCGCGAGCGCGCCGCCATTTGCGCCACCGTCATCCACTACCGCCCGCGCATGGCGATCCGCGAGGTGGGCAAGGCGCTGGGCCTCACCGAGGACGTGACGAGCGCACTCTCAGGCCTCGTGTGGGGCTATGGCGAGGGCGCTTTTCCTGAGGAACATGTGCGGGAAGCGGGGCTCGATCCCGACAATCCGGAACTGCGGCAGGCGCTGCTGCTGGCCAATACGCTGCTCGGCTTCCCGCGCCATCTTTCACAACACGTGGGCGGCTTCGTGCTGACGCGCGAGCGCCTCGACGAAACGGTGCCCATCCTCAACGCCGCCATGGAGGATCGCACCAATATCGAATGGGACAAGGACGACATCGACGCGCTCGGCATCCTGAAGGTGGATGTGCTGGCACTCGGCATGCTGTCGGCCATCCGCAAGAGCTTCGACCTGATCGCGAAGCATTATGGCCGTTCCTACAGCCTTGCTACCGTGCCGGCCGAAGATCCGCAGGTGTATGCCATGCTGTCGCGGGCGGACAGCGTGGGCGTGTTCCAGGTGGAAAGCCGCGCGCAGATGTCGATGCTGCCGCGCCTGAAGCCGGCCTGCTTCTATGATCTCGTGATCGAGGTGGCGATCGTGCGGCCGGGCCCGATCCAGGGCGACATGGTGCATCCCTACCTGCGCCGGCGCGACGGCACGGAGCCGGTGGAGTATCCCTCGCCGGATCTCGAAGCCGTGCTGCGCAAGACACTCGGCGTGCCGCTGTTCCAGGAGCAGGCGATGCAGATCGCCATCGTGGGCGCGGGGTTCACGCCGGACGAGGCCGACAAGCTGCGGCGCGCCATGGCCACGTTTCGCCACGTCGGCACCATCCACACGTTTCGCGAGAAGTTCATCGGCGGCATGCTGGCACGGGGCTATACGGCGGATTTCGCCGAACGCTGCTTCGGCCAGATCGAGGGCTTCGGCGAATACGGTTTTCCGGAAAGCCATGCGGCGAGCTTCGCGCTGCTCGTCTACGTTTCGGCGTGGATCAAGTGCTATTATCCGGAAGTGTTCTGTGCTGCGCTCATCAACAGCCAGCCCATGGGTTTCTACCAGCCGGCGCAGTTGGTGCGCGATGCGCGGGAGCACGGTGTCGTCGTCCGCCCGCCCGATGTCAACGCCAGCGACTGGGATTGCACGCTCGAGGTGGTGCCGGAGGCGGCGATGGGGAAAGATCCCGTCTCTCGCTGCGCTCGGCCGGGAAGGCAGGTGGGGAGCGAGGCGTGCGCTGTGCGTCTCGGCCTGCGGCTCGTGTCGGGGTTGCCGGAGGACGCCACGCGCAGCACAGTGCTCGCGGCACGCCGCGAGGGGTATACCGACATCCCCACGCTGTGGCTGCGCTCGCAGGCGCCAGCTGCCATCCTGGAGCGGCTTGCCAATGCAGATGCCTTCCGCTCGCTGGGCCTCGACCGCCGCGAGGCACTATGGGCCGTGAAAGGTCTCGAAGGCGGGGCGCTGCAGGCCGGACACAAGCGTCAAGGCCGCGCGCGTGCCCCGATCTTCGCGAAGCCTGAAACGGGTGACCTCTTCAAGGAGGCGGGCGTGGACCTGCCGCAGACAAGCCTGGGTGAACATGTGGTGGAAGACTACTCGGCGCTCGGGCTGTCGCTGAAGGCGCATCCGGTGAGCTTCTTCCGCGAACGCTTGAAGGCGCAAGGCATCATCACGAGCGCCCAGCATTGGGAAGCAAACCGGGCCGGCCGCCGCGCCAGTGTGGCTGGGCTCGTCCTGGTGCGGCAACGCCCCGGCACCGCCAAGGGTGTCATCTTCCTCACCATGGAGGACGAGACGGGCGTGGTGAACGTGGTGGTGTGGCCGAAGATGTTCGAACGCTTCCGCCGCATCGTCATGAGTGCGCAGTTCCTGCTGGTGCGCGGGCGCATCGAACGGCAGGGCCTCGTCAGCCACGTGATCGCGGAGCACCTCGCCGATCTTTCGCACGAGCTTGCGCGGCTCAGCCAAGGGGAGGCGCTCGCGCACGAGGGACGCGAGGTGAGCGAAGGATCTTGGCGGACGAAAAGCCGCGACTTTCATTGAAGGCGAATGCTTCCTGCCCAGGCCACCCTCGGCTTGGCAACGTCCGCGTCGGTCAGCGGGCGCGAGCGGAGACGCGCGTGTTCGGCAGCTGGGCGATATTGCGCGCTGCCTCCGTCTCGCCCTCGATGAAACTGGCAATGCTCATGGTCTCGCCGCTCATCTCCTGCGCGAAAGGATGGATGAGACGCACGAGCACAAGGTCGTCGGGCGACGCGGTGGGGGTGAGAAGCGGCGCGGCCGGGAAGACGTTGAACGACAACTCGTCGAAGTGCTCGTCATCGAAGGAAGGCTGGGCCACGAACACGGGCGCGGGCGGCAACACGACGCCGGAATGGGCCGCCGGGCGCGGCGTCTGAACGGGCCGCGGGTCCGCCGCGGCAAGGCGCGGAAGCGCGTTGGCCTTCTGCATCGGCGAAGGCAGGGCGGTAGGCAGTGGCAGGCGGGTGTTCGCCTCCTGTATGCCGCGCTGTACGGGCTGCGGCGGCGTGAGGAGACGCGGCGCGCGGCTGGGCGGCTCGGCCGCCAGAGCTGCGAGGCGGGCGCGCTCGTCGTCGCTCGCCCGGGTGCCGTTGCTCGATGCGGCGAGGCTGCCTGCCACACCGCCGGTCAGGCCCATGGGCCGGTCGGCGGGCTTCGGCATGCCGACGAGCTTGGGCAGCGAGGGCCCGAGAGAGGCGAGCTGAACGGCAGGCTTAGGCTCTCCGCGCAGCTTGTGAAACTCGGCCATTTCCTGTGCCAGGTCACGGCTGGCACTGGCCATGACCATGCGCGCATCGGCCGGGGTGAGGGGCCCGCCATCGCTCGGCAGATGCTGCGTGCGGCCGGACGGAAACAGCAGCGCGAGTTCCTGGCGCGTGGCGCGAGGCCAGGCGCGGACGCGGTCGACATCAATGTGGACGAAGGGGATCTGCGAGGTCGGGTAATAGCCTACACCGCCCCGCTCGTGCACGAGCCCGGCATAGCGCAGGCGCTTCAGCGGCACGTCGGGGAACATGACGTCCATCGCCTTGCCGAGGATGTGGCGGCTCTCGCTCGCCTGTCCGCCGACTGTCCGACGCAGCATGTCGTTGGTGGCGCGCGAGCGGTAAGCGGAGATGACGTGGATGGGCTCCTTGGAGCCGAGTTCGTGATGGATTTCCCAGATGAGGTCGATCAGGGCCGGGTCCATCGACGCCTTCTCGTCGCGGCGCCAATCGCGCAAGATCCAGTTGATCTTGTCCATGGCCTCGGGAATGCGCTTGCCGTCCTTCATGTACTGGACGGTGAGCGTCTCCTTGGCGTTGACAGTGAAGAAGGAGATGGTGCGGTCGCCATGAGCATCGGCCCGTGCGTCGCCCACGGCAGCGCAGATCGCCAGCAGCAGGCCGGCGAAGCCAAGTGCCATTGCGCAGAGGCGCTGATGCAAATGCCGCTCCTTCCCTCGTCGCGCTTGCCCTGCAACCGGGCGCGCCACACGTCCCCACCTACCCCCTAGAATAACCGCATGCATTGATCAGGGACAGTTAACAGCCCCTGAGAAAGCGGCGACTCAGTTGAGATTCAGTGGGTAAGCAAGCAGTGGGGCATTTGCGAGGCATCGCCGACCCACCCAAATGTTCCATCTGCAATCTTAATTCGTGCCGGTGAGGACGCGGCGGCGCCAGTCTTCCTTGCTGTTGGCCTCTCGGGTTTCGGCCAGGCTGCCGACGGCTTCCACCTTCACGGTCTGCTCCTTCTCGCGCGGAATGAGATGGGCCTTGCCCTCCATGCCGAGCGCGATCTTCGCCTCGTGCCCGTAGACGTCCTTGAACAGCCGCAGCTTGCCGTCCGGGCCGACACTCGCCGTGAAATAAGTGAGGTGCACCGGAATCTTGCGTTTCAGATTGATGGTCTGGTTCTCCTGCGCGCTTTTCACGGCGGACGCGACGCGGGCGGCGGTCCAGCCCTGGTCGAGCGACAACAGGATCTCGGCGAACTTCTCCGGCTCGCGCACGCGGATGCAGCCGTGGCTGTAGGCCCGGTCGGTGGCATTGAACAGGCGCTTCGTCGGCGTGTCGTGCATGTAGACGTCATGCTTGTTGGGGAAGCGGAATTTGACGACGCCCAGCACGTTCTCGCCGCCGGAAGGCTGGATGACGTTGAACTTGCGCATGTCGGCCGTCGTCCAGTCGACGCTCTCGGGGTCGATAACCTTGCCGCCTTGCGTGATCTTCAGGTTGTAGCGGGTGAGGATGCGCATGCGGCCCTTGGCGAGGCTCGGCTGGATGTCCGCCTTCTTGATGCTGTCGGGCACGCCCCAGGTGGGGTTGAAGATGACCTGCGCCATGCCTTCCGAGAAGATCGGCGTCTGCGTGTCCGGCTTGCCGACGATGGCGCGCTCGGTATGGATGACGGCGCCGTCCTTGACGATGCGGAGCGTGAACTCCGGCACGTTCACCCAGACGTAGGTGTCGCCCAGGTCATCGGGCATCCAGCGCCACTGCTCCATGTTGACGAGCAGCTTCTTGAGGCTCGCCTTCTCGGGCTTGGGCGGCTCTGCCGCGGCCTTCGACTTGTCGCCATGCTTTGCGCTTGGCGGCACTTCCTTCTCGGCAGGCGCGGCCACCACGGCAAGTTTCTCGCCGCGCTTCAGGGCGAGATACTTCTGCCGCAGCATCTCGAACTGGGGATGATGCGGGTGCAGGCTGCGCAGGTAAGCGTCCGGCTTGTCGGTGGCGGCGATCTCGCTCAGCACACGCTGGGGATCGACAAAGGTCAGCTGCCGGTCGATGAACCGGCTGAGCGACGTCGGGTCGGCGCGGCCGCCGTGGGCGTGGCGCGCGTATTTCAGAACCATGCCCGACAATTCGAATTCAGCGGCAGCTTGCTCAGCCGCGGACGGGAAGGAGGCTCCGCGCTCGACGCCCTTGATCTTGAAGGCGGAGGCCTCGAGGCCCCAATCATCGGCACTGGCAAGCTCGCCCAGCAGGGCGTTGCCGGCTGGCGTCAGGTCCTTTGCATCCGTCCAGACGGGTGCGTTCTTGCGCTCGCCGTAGAACATCACCAGCGCGGCGCGATCCTCCTTCTGACGGGTCGTAGCCTTGCCCTCTGCCTTCAGGAGGCGCTCGGACAGGGCCTGCGAGTAGGTGGGGTCGATTTCCTCGGC
>JBDHTJ010000130.1:0-15166 GCA_039808585.1 Hyphomicrobiaceae bacterium
GCGCATGCCCCGCACCCCACAGGATCGCACCCAGCAGCAACAGCGCCGGGATGCCCGCGAGCACTACCTTGATCAGGAACATGGAAAGTCGGAGGAACGGCACGTCGAAGGCGGTGACGGTCGCCGGCGGGGCGGGAAGATCGAAATCGTCGCCTTCGAAGCCGCGCATGGGCTGGGGTGCCGCCATGGGCTGAGGCCCGAAGCCGGCTGGACCGGATCGAAGGCTCGGTCCGTGCGTGCTGCCTGTGCCGGCACCTGGCAGTTCGCGCTCCCGCGCGGCCCTTTCGCGTGCATCACGCTCACGACGAACAGTGCGTGGAAGGTCGTCGTCCACGCTCATCGACAGACTTGGTTCGGCCATGGCCGATTCTCCTGGCCCGATTGTCCTGGGCGTCTTCTTGTGGCGAGCTGCAACTCTCGCCGATCGCACTTGCGCGGGACTGAAGCTGATTCGCTTCTTCCGCGCCAATTGAGCGGCATCACAGCCAGCAGCTGACGCCACCTTTCGGGTGCTCACAATAAACAGCATTGGGGCCGTTTGTGGCATCAAGCCGGGGCAAGTCTGCGGCGCGCGGATGCGATATGGCCGCCGGTGACGGAGCGCGTCGTCGTTGCTAATGTTGCTCGGTCCACTTTTCCCGAGGGCATCCGTGACCGACTTCAAGAAGCTGATCCGCACCATTCCGGATTATCCCAAGCCCGGCATCATGTTCCGTGACGTGACGACGTTGCTCGGCGACGGGCCCGGCTTTCGCGCCGCCATCGGCGCCATGGCTGCCCCTTTCACGAATGCGGGCGTGGAGGCGGTGGCGGGCATCGAGGCGCGCGGTTTCATTCTGGGCGGGGCCATCGCCGACCGGCTCGGGTGCGGTTTCATACCGTTACGCAAGAAAGGCAAGTTGCCCTGGAAGACGATCGGGGAGGAGTACACTCTGGAATACGGGGTGGACATCATCGAGATGCATACGGACGCCATCCATCATAGCCAGCGCGTCCTGATCGTCGATGATCTCATCGCCACCGGCGGCACCGCAGAGGCGGCCGTGCGCCTCGTGGAGCGATCGGGCGGCAAGCTGGCGGGCGCGACGTTCATCGTCGACCTGCCGGAATTGAAGGGCATGGACAAGCTGACATCGCGCGGCATCGCCTGTCACGCGCTGGTCGCCTTCGAAGGCCATTAGGCCGCGTTGAGGACCAGCGGAAGCGCGCGGCATGCGCCGTCCGCTGCCAGCGGTCAATGAATTCGTTGCCTCCGGCACCGCAGCGCTATAGCAGAGCGGCAGCGGCGCACCCTGACACCGCACGCAGTACCGGCAAGAAGCGAAGGTGACCTGTCGTGACAAGCAAGGCATCGCGGCGCGCGGCCGCTCTCCCGCTCGCCCTCATTCTATCGGCATCCTTTTCACTCGCTGCCTGCAACGACCGGAACGCCTATCAGCCGCCACCGCCGCAGGAAGTGACGGTTCAACGGCCTGTCGTGAAGCCCATGCCGCGCTACATCGTGGTGACGGGCCAGACGGCGGCATCCCTCAAGGTGGATCTCGTGGCGCGCGTGCAGGGCGTGCTGGAAAAGATCGGCTTCACCGACGGCGATTACGTGAAAGAGGGCACGACGCTCTTCACGATCGAACGCAATACGTACGAGACCAGCCTGAAGATCGCGCAGGCGCAGGTGGAGCAGCAGCAGGCCCTGCTCGCCCAGACCGACGCAGACTACCAGCGCAAGACCAACCTCGTGCAGCGGCAGGTGACGAGCGAGGCCGTGTTCGACGACAGCAAGGCCAAGCGCGACCAGGCCGCCGCGGCCCTGAAGCAGGCGCAGGGCAACGTGGAGCAGGCCACGACGAACCTCGGCTACACGGAGATCAAGGCGCCGTTCTCCGGCTACATCTCCGCCCGACTTGTCGATCCCGGTGCGCTGGTGGGGGCAGGTGGCCCGACCAAACTCGCGACATTGGTTCAAACCGATCCCATCTTCGTCAACTTCACGATCGACGAGCGGCAGGTGCTGCTGATCCGCAAGGCGATGGCCGACCGGGGCCTCTCCATGAAGTCGGTGGGTCCAGTGCCCGTCGAGATCGGGCTGCAGACGGAGCAGGGCTATCCGCATGCCGGCCTCCTCGACTATGTGGCGCCCGACGTCGACGCGGGCACCGGCACGCTTGCCGTGCGGGCTCGGCTCGAGAACAAGTCGACGCTGCTGATGCCGGGGCTGTTCGTGCGCGTGCGCGTCACCGTGCAGAAGGCGGTCGACACGCTGCTGGTGCCGGAGAAGGCGATCGGCACCAGCCAGCGCGGCAGCTACGTCCTGGTTGTGGCTGCGGACGACAAGGTGGAGCAGCGCGAGGTCGAGGCGACGGACGATGCCGAGGGGGGCATGCGCATCGTCTCGCGCGGGCTGAAGCCCGATGATCGCATCGTGGTGGGTGGCATCCAGCGCGCAGTTCCGGGCTCCATCGTGAAGCCGGTCGAGCAACTGCCCGCCGCGGGCACGACCGGTACGGCGGGCCGCAAGCCATGATCGCCAAGTTCTTCATCGAGCGGCCCGTTCTCGCCAATGTCATCGCGCTGCTGACGATGCTGCTCGGTATCGTCTCGCTGATGCGGTTGCCGGTGGCGCAGTATCCCAACATCGTGCCGCCCACCGTGCAGGTGACGGCGCGCTATCCAGGTGCGTCCGCGGCGACTCTGGTGCGGGACGTGGCGCTGCCCATCGAGCAGCGCGTCAACGGCGTCGACGGCATGATCTACATGTCCTCCATGTCGACGAGTGACGGCAGTTACACGCTTACCGTCACCTTCAAGATCGGTACGGACGCCGACAAGGCGCAGATCCTGGTACAGAACCGGGTGGCCGCCGCGCTGCCGACGCTGCCGACGAGCGTGCAGAACCAGGGCGTGCAGACCAACAAGCGCTCGACCTCCATTCTCGAGATCGTGGCGCTGACGTCGAACGATCCCAAGCACGACAGCCTCTATCTCTCCAACTTCGCCACCATATCGCTCGTCGACGAGATCGGTCGCATCGACGGCGTGGGTAGTGTGTCGGTGTTCGGCGCTGGCCAATACGCGATGCGGCTGTGGCTCGATCCCCAAAAGATGCAGGCGCGGCGCCTCGTGCCTGCAGACGTGGTCAACGCGGTGAACCTGCAGAGCCGGTCGACCGGCGGCGGACAGCTGGGGACACAGCCGGCTCCGCAGGGGCAGAACTTCCAATACACGCTTCTCGTCGAGAGCAAGCTGTTCGACCCGGCCGAGTTCGAGAATATCATCATCAAGACGGACGCTTCCGCGGGTGGGCGCATCACACGGCTCAAGGACGTGGCGCGGATCGAGCTCGGTGCCCAGCAGTACAGCCAGACATTCCGCCTCAACGGCCAGGAAGCCGCGGGTCTCGCCATCTTCCAGCAGCCCGAGGCGAACGCCCTCGATGTGGCGCACCGGGTCGAAAAGCGCCTGAAGGAGCTGCAGCCGTCATTCCCGGCCGGCGTGGCTTGGAGCGTCCCGTTCGACACCACGCGCTTCGTCAATTCCGCCGTGCACGAGGTCTACAAGACGCTGATCGAGGCCGCAGTGCTGGTGCTGCTCGTGATTCTCGTCTTCCTGCAGGACTGGCGCGCGACGCTGGTGCCCGCCACCACGGTGCCCGTGACCATCATCGGCGCGTTCGCGGCCATGGCGGCGATGGGCTTCACGGTGAACCTGACAACGCTGTTCGCCATCATTCTCGCCATCGGTATCGTGGTGGACGATGCGATCGTCGTGGTCGAGGGCGCCGCCAAGCATATCGAGCACGGGCTGACGCCGCACGATGCCACGGTGAAGGCCATGGGCGAGCTGCTCGGGCCCATCATCGGCATCACGCTGGTGCTGATGGCGGTGTTCGTGCCGGCCTCGTTCCTGCCAGGCCTGAGCGGGCAGATGTATCGCCAGTTCGCGCTCGTGATTGCGGCAACGGCACTGATTTCGGCCATCAACGCACTCACCTTGAAGCCCACGCAGTGCGCGCTTTGGCTGCGGCCGGTGACACCGCCGGAGAAGCGCAACGTCGTGTATCGCCTGTTCAACCGTGCCTATGACGCGAGCGAGCGCTGGTATGCGGGGCTTGTGCGCCGCCTGGTGAACCGTTCCAAGCTGGTGGCGGTGGCGGGGCTCGCGCTTGTTGCGCTCGCCGTCTTTGCGCTGTCGCGTGTGCCGACGGCGTTCCTGCCGATCGAGGACCAGGGCTACATGCTGGTCGCGGTGCAGCTGCCTGAGGGCGCCTCGCTCGAACGTACCACGGCGGCGCTCGACGACGTCGCAAGGCGCGTGCGCCAGCAACCGGGCGTCGACAAGGTGATCGCGATCGCGGGGCTTTCCGCGCTCAATGACAACGCCAGCCTCGCCAATGCAGGCATCGCCTACGTCATTCTCAAGGACTGGTCGGAGCGCAAGAAGGGCGAGGATCTGCTGTCCTTGTACATGGGGTTGTCGCAGCTCACGCGCGTTCTCGATGACGGCCTCGCGCTCGTCATCCCACCGCCACCCATCCAGGGCATCGGCAACGTCTCAGGCGCGACCATGAAGGTGGAATTGCGCGACGGCAGCTTCGACTATCACAAGCTCGAGCAGCTTGCGCAGACCATCGCGGTGCGCGCCGGCCAGCAGTCGGCGTTCCAGGTGACGCGGAACTCCTTCCGTGCCGATGCGCCGCAGATCACCATCACCTTCGACCGGGCGAAGGCCGAGACGCTGGGCGTGCCGCTGGGCAATGCGCTCGATGCACTCTCGGCCTATGTGGGCTCTTCCTACATCGGCCAGTTCAACAAGATGGGCCGGGTGTTCCAGATCTACGTGCAGGCCGATGCGCAATCGCGCCTGAGCACGCAGTCGCTGAAGACGCTGATGGTGCGCAACACGCAAGGCAACATGGTGCCGCTCGGCACGCTTGCTGAGATCGGCACGACGGCCGGACCATCGCTCATCTCGCTCTACAACCTCTATCCGGCGGCCACCGTGATCGCCAACACGAGCCGGTCGACGAGCTCCGGGCAGGGCATGGATCTCCTGCAACAGATCGCCAACGAGACGCTGCCTTCCGGCACTGGCTTCGAATGGACGGCGATGTCCTACCAGGAGAAGGAAATCGGCAATCAGATCTACATGGTCTATGGGCTCAGCCTTCTGCTCGTCTATCTCGTGCTGGCGGGCCAATACGAAAGCTGGATCGCGCCGCTCGGCGTGGTCCTGTCGGTGCCGCTGGCGATGATCGGCACGGCCGGTGCGCTGCTGGCGTTGAATGTACCGAACAACCTGTACACGCAGATCGGCCTCATCCTGCTCATTGCCCTGTCGAGCAAGAACGCGATCCTGATCGTGGAATTCGCCCGCGAGCTTCGTCGCAAGGAAGGGCATGCCATCGCCCATGCGGCGGTGGAGGCGGCGCGCATGCGCTTCCGGCCGATCCTGATGACGTCGATCGCGTTCATTCTCGGGGTGGCGCCGCTGGTGGTTGCCTCGGGTGCTGGTGCGAGTGCGCAGAAGTCGATCGGCATCGCGGTGTTTACCGGCATGCTGGGATCCACCATCCTCACCGTCGCATTCGTGCCATCGCTGTTCGTGGTGCTGCAACGCTTCGAGGAATGGCGCAGGCCTTCGGCGGGGCCGCAGGGGGAGCCGGTGGCAAGCCCGACGCCGGCGGCAGCGGAGTGATCGCCGCCTTGGCGCTGACGCGCGTGGATCAGGTGCGCAGCAGCTGATCGGCTGCCGCGTCAGGGCTGAGATCGCCGGCAAGCACCGCATCGGCAAGGCTCGACAGCGTGCCCGTAGCGTCGGCCTTGATGCGCGCGGCGATCTGATCGGCCGCGGCACGCGCGATGAGGAAACGGGCGCGGCGCCGGCGACGGTCGCGCGCGGGCTCTGCCAGACGCGAGCGCCCTTCCGCCTCGATGGCCGCCGCAAGCTCTGCAATGCCTTCGCCCGTCGTGGAGATGGTCTTCAGCACCGGCACGGCCGCGCGCTCACGCGTGCGCACGCTGAGGGCGCCCTTCAAGTGTTGCACCGTGCGTTCGGCGCCTTCGCGGTCGGCCTTGTTGACGACGAGGATGTCGGCGATCTCGAGCAGACCTGACTTCATCGCCTGGATATCGTCTCCCAGGCCAGGCGCCGAAATGACGACACGCACATCGGTGACCTCGGCGACATCGATCTCGCTCTGGCCCGTGCCCACCGTCTCCACCAGCACGATGTCCTTGCCGGCGGCATCGAGCGCATCGATGACGCGCACGGCAGCCGGCGAAAGGCCGCCCAGGTGGCCACGGCTCGCCAGGGAGCGCATGAACACGGCGTCGTCGTCGAGCGTGGCCGTCATGCGGATACGATCGCCGAGGATGGCGCCGCCGGAGATCGGGCTCGATGGGTCGACGGCGATGATGCCGACGCTGCGGCCTTGCTTGCGCAGGTGGCTGGTATAGGCGTTGACCAGTGTCGACTTGCCGGCTCCCGGTGGACCTGTGAAGCCCACCACGAGGGCGTGGCCCAGATGCGGCTGCATGGCCTTGAGCAGGGCAGGGGCATGTTGCGACAGACGCTCGAGCTCGGTTACGGCGCGAGAGATGGCGCGCCGCTCTCCCGCCCGCATGCGCGCAACGAGAACGGCGGGATCCCCAGCCTCGGCGGCGGCAGGCGGAACGGTGGCTTTCGGCTTCGAGGGCGCGCGGGTCATAGGGCCTGATAGCTCGCGATGAAGGGGCGCGCAACGGCCAGCCGCCGACAAAGCACAGTGAAGCGGAGCGGCAAACTGTTTACCCTCAGCGCCGCTCGCTCCACCACGTGTCGAAATCGTAGCCCGAGAGTGGAAGGCGAACGGGGTGTTTCAGGTGCGCCCAATGTCCCACCCAGACGGCCGGCAGGTGAAAGAGGGGAATGACGTAGTCGCCCGACAAGAGCACCCGGTCGAAGGCGCGCACGGCGGCGGTGAACGTCTCCGGCGCCTCGGCATGCAACATGGCCTCGATCATGGCGTCGGCGGCGGGGTTCTTGACACCGGCGTAATTGAGCGAGCCTTCGATGTCGGCGGCGCGGCTCGACCAGCGGTTGATCTGTTCGTTGCCGGGCGAAAGCGAGGCAGAGTAGTTCCACTGGATCACGTCGAAGTCGTAGCTCTTGAGGCGCGCGAAGTACTGCGCGCTGTCCACCTGCCGCACGGTGGCGGTTATGCCGAGCCGCTCGAGCGTCTTGGCGTAGCTCAGCATCAACCGCTCGTGATTGCGGTTGCCGGCAAGGAATTCCACCGTCAGCGCCCTGCCGTCCTTGAAGAGCTTGCCGTTACGGCTTGTCCATCCAGCCTCCTGCAGCAGGCGGAAGGCCGCCTGCAGGTTGGCACGGTCATCGCCGGTGCCGTTCGTATGCGGCAGTTCGTAGGTGCCGGCCATGATCTCCGCACGGACGGCACCAGGGTAGGCTGACAGGAGGCTGTTCTCGATCGCATCCGCTGGTTTTCCGGCCGAGGACAGCGGCGAGCGCTCGAAGAAGCTGCGGGTGCGCTTGAAAGCGCCGTTGAACAGCGAGCGGTTGATCCACTCGGCATCGAACATCAGGAGGAAGGCGCGGCGCACGCGCGCATCTGCGAACTGCGGCCTGCGGCTGTTCATCACGAACGCGGTCATGCCGGAGGGCAGGGAGGTCGGCAGCTCTGCCTTCTTGACCCGGCCATCGAGGGCTGCCGGAAAGCCGTAGCCGTTGATCCATTGGGCGGGGTCGTCCTCCGGCCTCAGGTCGATCTCGCCGGACTTGAAGGCCTCGAACATCGAGGAGGCATCGCGGAAGAACTCGATCCGAACCTCGTCGAAATTGAAGCGGCCGCGCATCATGGGCAGGTCGCGGGCCCACCAGGTGGGGTTGCGCCTGAAGGTGATGGAGCGGCCGGCGTCGACCGTGGCGACGGTGTAGGGGCCGCTGCCAACGGGGGGCTCCAGGCTGGTCTGCTCGAATGTGTCGAATGACAGCTTGTGCTTCGGCAGCACCGGCATCAGGCCGAGGATCAGCGGCATCTCGCGATCGTAGGTGTCGGCCCCGGCAAGATCCTTGACCGTTGCGAAGGTGAAGCGCACGGAGCGCTCTGCCAGCTTCTCGGCCTTCATCACCTTGGCATAGTGGGAGCGATGATAGGGCCAGCCCTTCTCCTTGAGCAGCGCATGCGAGAAGAGCACGTCGTCGGCGGTGACCGGCGTGCCATCGGAGAAGCGGGCAGCTTCGTCCAGGTGGAAGGTGATGGAGGAGCGGTCGGGTGGGACCTCGATGCTTTTTGCCACCCAGGCGTAGAGGGTGAAGGGCTCGTCACTGGACCGCGCAAGCAGGCTTTCAAACACCAACTCGCGCATATTGGGCGGCGTCACACCCCGGATCGTATAGGGGCTGAGACTGTCGAACGTGCCCTGCGCGCCCAGCGTGACGCGACCGCCCTTGGGTGCCTGTGGATTGATGTAGGGAAGGCTCGCGAATCCTTCCGGCAGCTTCGGCGCGCCGTGCATCGCGATGGCGTGCAAGGGTTCGCCTCGCGCGCTGGTTGTGGCGAGCAACATGATGAGCGCGAACGCGTGCGCCGCACGTGCGAAAGCGCACCCCATGCGTCGATTATGCGTCATTTGGCGCCACGAAGATTTCCCCAGGATCCGCCCAAGTACGGGCCTTTTCTACACTTAGGCATTCATCAAGGCAGCATCACGGGCTATCAGACTGCCATCGTGGCGAGGCGAAGTGTTGCACGCCGCCCTCTCCGTCAGCGTGGCGAGGCGGCAACGACATGAACGCTCTCGGCTCGGCGCGCACCCAAGGCTGTGCAACCGGCCACGGGATTGCCGCAATCCAGCCATTACTGCCGGCACGCGCCATCGCGCGAGCGAACACTCTCAGGGGCACGGGCCACTCTCCGACGAGCGGCTTTCGCAGGGAAAGGTCGAAAACAACATGTTGGAAAAGAAGCAGCAATCTGCCCGCGCAATGCGTTGGAGCATCGTCGCCGCGAGCTTCGCACTCAGCGCCACGATGCTGTCGGCAGGCGCTCTCGCGCAGGCCAAGAAGGACAAGGCGCCCGAGAAGGCAGCGCCCGCTCAGCAGAAGCCTGCGGATGCCGCCAACCAAGTCTACTGGGTGAAGGTGTGCCCCAAGGTCACGGCCGTCGGCAAGGACAAGGACGGCAAAGAGGAGAAGAAGGACCTCAACTTCTGCCTCACGCAGCATGAGCGCATCGACAGCAACACCGGCATGCCCATCGTCACCGCCGCCGTGCGCAGCGTGGAAGGCCAGGACAAGCAGTTCTTCGCCGTGATGGTGCCGCTCGGCGTGCTGCTGCCGCCCGGCATGATCACCGTCGTCTACAACAAGGACGACTGGGCCAAGCTGCAGAAGCAGGAAAAGATCGACGAGACCAAGATCAAGCCACAGCGCCTGGCCTATGGCTTCTGCCATCAGGCGGGTTGCGAGGCCGACATGGAGCTGACGCCCGAATTCCTCAACGAGATGAAGGCCGGCGCCGCGATCGAGATCCGCGCCATGACGCCGAATGGTCCCGTGGGCTTTGCCATTCCACTGCAGGGCTTCGAGACCACCTATGCAGGGCAGGCGGTCGACATGCAGAAGTTCCAGGATGCGCGCCGGGAGCTGATGCAGCAGATCGCCCAGCGCCAGCAGCAGTACCTCGAGGAAATGAAGAAGCAGAACGCTGAGTTGCAGAAGATGCAGGGCATTGATGCCCTCAAGGGTCAGACGCCGGCGCCGGCAGCCCCTGCGGCCAAGGAAAAGGCTCCCGAGAAGAAGAAGTAGGCGCTGCCTGACGCACCGCTTTGACGCGGGCCATCTCGAAGCCACCTGCCTCGCGGGTGGCTTCTTCTTTTGTCAGGCGACAGACAAGAAACGACAACGGGCTCAGCCAGCGTAGGCTGGGCTTGCGCCGCACGGCGCGTAACCCAGCAGCGATGAGCGCCGAGAGACGCTGGGTTACACAGCTCACGCTGCTAACCCAGCGTGCAGATTGGCCGCCGACTTGCGTGGTGAAAGGCAGAGAGCAGAGGTGCGTGTGACGCGTCATCCTCGAACGTGATGGCGCATTTGCGTAGATGCCCGCCTTCGCGTGCATGACGCCAATTGGGGAGCACATCCCGTCCTACAAACGTCATCTCCGCGCAGGCGGAGATCCACGCCAGCTCGCAAGGAACACGAGCCCACTCCTCTCTGCCTTTCCGGGAGAGCGCAGAGCAAAGCGGCCACGTTCTGCCGACGCCCCTCTCTTCTCGCCTTCCCGGGCGAGCGAAGCGAGGCCCGGGATCTATCCCCGTTGCGAAAGACGGAGGCGGGGAAAGATGCCGGATAGCCGCGCCTTCGGCACGGCTTCCGGGAAGGCACAAGGAGAGGGGTCGGCAAGAGCATGGGCTTGGTTAGCGCCGCACGGCGCGTAACCCAGCAGCGATGAGCGCCGAGAGACGCTGGGTTACACAGCTCACGCTGCTCACGCAGCGTGCAGTCCGGCGAGCGTCAAAAGGTGCGGGTCAGTGCGGATGCTGCAGGAATATCGGCAGGTAGCTGCCGTCCTCGGCTTGCGTGAACAGCTCGCTGACCTGTGGATGGCGCAGCGGCTGACTCGAATCGTCGGGCAGAAGGTTCTGCTCCGAGACATAGGCGATGTACTCGCTCTCGGCATTCTCTGCCAGCAGATGATAGAACGGCTGGTCCTTGCGCGGCCGGCGCTCCTCGGGAATGGAGAGCCACCATTCTTCCGTGTTTGCGAAGATCGGATCGATATCGAAGATGATGCCGCGGAACGGGTAGATGCGGTGCCGCACCACCTGTCCGACGCTGAACTTCGCTTTGCGCATTTCACTCATGTAGGGCGGATTTCCCGGGGCTCTGGCATGCTGCGGGGCGAGGAAGCTGCCCCCGCCTCTGCTTTCACGTTGTCTTGGCACGAAGCCACTTCGCGCATCAAGTGGGCGCCGGAGCAGGACGACCCGCGCGCGCCCGAGAAAAAGCGCGGCGGAGCGATGGCCTGCTTCAAAGCCCGTACTTCGCCTTCATGTCCGGATCGCGCGCGGCCACCAGCCTGGCGAGATCGAGAATGACCTTCGCCTGCTTCCAGGTGGCGTCGTCCTGCATCTTGCCGTCGATCATGACCGCGCCGGAGCCGTCCGGCATCGCCTCCACGATGCGCTTGGCAAAGGCCACCTCTGCCGCGTCGAGGCTGAAGACGCGCTTGGCGATCTCGATCTGGGTGGGATGCAGCGTCCAGGCGCCGACGCAGCCGTGCAGGAACGCATTGCGGAACTGCGCCTCGCAGGCGGCGGGATCGGAAAAGTCGCCGAAGGGGCCGTAGAAGGCCTTGAGGTCGTAGCTGGCACAGGCATCGACCATGCGCGCGAGCGTGTAGTGCCACAGGTCCTGCTGGAAGAAGGGGCGTGCTGCGCCTTTCTCGCCAGCGTCGGCGAGCACGCCGTAGGAGGGATGGCCGCCGCCGACGCGGGTGGTCTTCATGCCGCGGGATGCGGCAAGATCCGCAGGCCCAAGGCTCATGCCATGCATGCGCGGGCTTGCAGCCGCGATCGCCTCGACGTTCTTCACCCCTTCAGCCGTTTCCAGGATGGCGTGGATCAGGATCGGCTTGCCGATGGCGTGCTTGGCCTCGAGCTGGGCGAGGAGCTGGTCGAGGTAGTGGATGTCCCACGGCCCTTCCACCTTCGGCAGCATGATGACGTCGAGCTTGGCGCCCACCGCCGGGACGATCTCCATGATGTCATCGAGCGCCCAGGGCGAATTCAGGGCGTTGATGCGGGTCCACAGGCCGGTCTGGCCGTAGTCGAAGGCGCGGCCCATCTCGATGAAGCCGTGGCGCGCGGCGACTTTGGCATCCGCCGGGATCGCGTCCTCGAGATTGCCGAGCACCACGTCGACCTGGGCGATGAGATCGCCGACGCGGGTGCGGATCTTCTCGTTGTGCGGCGGCACGAAATGCACCATGCGCTCGAGCCGGACGGGCAACTGGCGGAAGGGCGCAGGCGCGCCCGCAGCGAGCGGAGCGAAGTGCTTTGCGGGCGTACGGGTGACGGTCATGTCCTCTCGCCTTTCTTCAACTGCAACTGCATTCGATTTCGGCTTGGTGCCAAGCTAGTCGGAGTGCCAGGGAGCGTCCATGCGGGCATCGGCATCATGGCTTCAGCTCCAGCGGCGGTTGCCCCACATCCATTGTTCGGGGTACTCGCGCACCCAGGCCTCGAACTGGGCCTGCATCGCGGCCGTGATGGTACGCACATCGTCCGCCTGGTTGTCGGTGCGCGGCACCTTGAGTTCCTTGATCTCGATGCGGAAGCGGCTCTGCGTGCCGACACGCACGCAGCGCGCCATCCACAGCCGCGCCCCCTGGCGTCTCGCGATGATGGCAGGGATGGCCACTGATTTCGCGGGCTTGCCGAAGAACGGCACAGCGATGCCGCGGTTGTCGTGCAGGTCGCAGACGATGCCCAGGCGACCGCCGCGGCGCACGTAATCGGTGATGAGGCGGGCGGTGGCTGCGCTTTCCTCGATATCGTGGCCCCTGCCCAGAAGGCCGCCGGGATAAAGCTCCTTGCGGGCATCGCGCAGGTAGCGGTCGACATAAGGGTTCTTGACGGTGCGAAAAATGGCGGCCGGGTTCTTGCCCGAGGAGGTCATGGGCCAGATCGCGAGTTCCCAGTTGCCCATGTGCAGAGAAACGCCGATGGCAGGCCCCAGCTTGTCGCGGTAGCGGTTGAACATCGGCTCGTTCATGATCTCGAGCCGCGACGGTTCGCTGAGAATGCGGTCGATCTGCATCGTCTCGGCCATGACGCGGCCGAGGTTGGCCCACATGGCGCGGGCGATGGCCTCGCGCTCGGCCTCGCTCTTCTCCGGAAAGGCGATGGCCAGATTGGCCATGGCGCGCTTGTGCCGGCGGTTGTGGGGCGCGATCCACGCCCACATGCGCGCGGAGAAGGCCACGCCGACGTCGAGCGGCACTAGGCGCACGAGCCCGATGATGGCGCGCAGCAGCAGGTATTCGAGGCGGTATCGCAGGTCGCGAAGCAAGGTATTCCCCGATCTGGGTGGCGGGCCCCCTTACGCAATAGGGACGCGTCGCGCAACAGTCTCCTCGCCGCCGTGACGATCCAGGCCGTCAGTGCGACCGCATGAGCTGGGGAACATTGGACGGCCCCATGCCCGCGCGCATGACGGCTTCGCGCAGCGGCGACAGGTGCGCGAGAAGATGCAGGCCTGTTCCGCGAAGTGCCTGCAGCGGCAGGAAATCCGACAGCAGCGAGCGGTTGAGGACATCCACCGAAATCTGGCGCGCGAGCACATCTGCGGTGCGCGCCGCGTGATAGCGCTGCAGCAGCGCCTCGGCACCTGGATCGCCGTCAAAGCTCGCGACATCGCGCAACACATCGGCGAGAGCCGCCGCGTCCCGCAAGCCCAGGTTCAGGCCCTGGGCACCGATGGGCGGCATCACGTGTCCCGCTTCGCCGATCAGCACCACCCGGCGCGTGCCCATGCGGCGCGCCGTGAGACCGGAAAGCGGAAACACGCCCCGCTTGCCCGGCGCGGAGATTTTTCCCAGCAGGCCCTGCAACTCGTCTTCGAGCAGGCTGCAGAAGGCATCGTCCGTGAGGGCTGCGAGCCGCTCTGCCGCCTCGGGGGCTTCGACCCACACGAGACTCGAGGCGCGGCCCCGCAGCGGAACGCTGGTCAATGGGCCGTTTCGGCGGTGTAGCTCGGTCGACACATTCCCATGCCCTCGCGAGTGCGAAAAGGACACAGCAAGGGCCGACTGCGGGTAACTCCAGGTGTCTGTCTCGATGCCCGCCGCCTTTCGGATCAGTGAGTTACGCCCATCCGCCGCGACAGCGAGCGAAGCCGACAGGGACGTGCCGTCGGAAAGGCTCAAAACCACAGCGTCCGCATCGAAATGCACCTGTGTGACGAGCCCATCGCGCCGCGTGATGCCGGGGGCTGCTTGTGCGGCAGCCAGCAACGCTGCCACGAGATCCTGATTTTCCACATTGGCGCCAAACGTTTGCAGGCCGAGTTCGCGCGCGTGGAAGAGCAGTTCGGGGGCCCGCAGCAGTCCCCTTCGGTCGTCGACGATGCGAATGCCGTCGAGAGGCGCGGAGCGACCTTCAAGCTCTTGCCATATCTTGAGATTTTTAAGCAGCGCCACGCTCGCTCCGAGAAGCGCCGTGGTGCGCCTGTCGGGTGGCCGTCCGCTCTCCGGCGGCGCCAATAGCATGACGGGGTGGCCTTCGTGTGCGAGGCACAGGGCGGCGGCAAGGCCGGCGGGACCGGCACCGACGACGACAATTCGGCCTGCTGCCTTTGACATCTGCCCTCCCGTTTCTCTTCCAGGGCCTCGAAGAAGCCGCGAAAATCGAGTGTTTAAAAGGTGTTATCGCTCGCCGGTGCGCGCGGCTCGAACCGCCCTCTTTCCCGCCCAACGCCCGCCTTTTCCGTTATTCCGAACGCGGATGGAGTTGGCCACCTGCTCCTGGCTGAAGGTAGGCCTCCGCCACTTGCCTGTCCCGGCTCACGTTGACGCGAGAAAAGGCTTGGACAACGGCGTCTGCCAGCCATCGAAAAAATCATGTCAAGTGCCTTCTCTCGAGCGTTATTCACAGACTAAAACCTCGCGTATTCATGTTGTTATGTGTCGAACGACGGTTGCCTGTTGTTCTTCTTGGCGCCCGCATCTATCAGTATTTGACACGGTTCTGGACAGCGCGTTTTTCGTAGATAAATCAGATCCGACTCGATTCGTTGTTGTGGCCGAGTTGCCACGTTCCAGGGGGAAAGGGCCGCGAATCGGGTTTTGCGTGTTTACGCTTCGCTAACGATTGGGTTAGTCCTAGTGCCGACACGAACGGGCCGCCTTCACGGCAATCGCAATCCGGGAAGGCTCGCTTGTGTGGAAATGACTTGGAAATGCCTGAAGTGAGTGAAGTCGAAGGTCGGTAAATTCGATCGGTAAGATTGGGTTCCGGTAGCGTTAGTCCAACGGAGAAGTACTAATGATCGGGGGACTCTTGAAGTCATCCAGCAAGCTGGCGCTCATGGCCGCGGCTGGAATCCTGGTAGGTGGCGTGTCGATGGGTTCGGCCAAGGCAGCAGACCTTGGCGGCGATTGCTGCGCTGA
>JBDHTJ010000131.1:0-15141 GCA_039808585.1 Hyphomicrobiaceae bacterium
GAGTTCTTCGAAGGAAAAGCCAGCTGAGGCCCGCAATGAATGGCATGCAGCGGGCGGCGCTCATCGTGCTCGCCATTGCCTTCGGCGTTGCGCCGGTCAGGGCGGCAGGCTTTGAATGGCAATCGAGAGGCGCTTACGAGATCTGCCTCGAAGGCGAGGCGGATGAATGGCTCACCAATAAAGCCGAACTCCTCGTCGCGAACGATGCCGGCGTCAAAGCTCTCAACGATGGCGATGTCGCAGCATTCTCGATCGCGGCGATGAGGGCCTGTAGCGGCAAGGGGGCTCCCGCGAGCGAGACCTCGGACGGCGCCTTCGCCAAGTATATGGCGCACTGGCGCCAGCATCTTTATGAATTGGCCAAAGTGGTCCGAGCCAAAGGTGGCTTGGATTAAGGCAGATGCGCCTGTCCTGCTTCGATATCGGCGGAAGGAGAAACCGTGGCCAATCTTGCAGCCGCTCGTGAGCGCCTGATCGTGGGGCTGGACGTCCCTGAGGTTGCCGACGCGCGAGCCATGGTGCGCAAGCTCGGCGATGCGGCCTGTTTCTACAAAGTGGGGCTGGAACTCGTCATGCGCGGCGGGCTCGATTTCGTGCGCGAACTGGCGGGGGAGGGGCACAAGGTGTTCCTCGACATGAAGCTGCTGGACATTCCCAACACTGTCGAGCGCGCGGCCCGCAATGCCGCCGCCAGCGGTGCCACCTTTCTCACGGTGCACGCAACGGATGGCAAGACGCTGCGGGCAGCCGCTGCGGGAGCGGCCGGCACGAAGCTTGGCGTGCTCGGCGTCACCGTGCTCACCAGTCTTGAAGCGCGGGATCTCGCCGAGCAGGGCATCGCCACGGCGCCGGAAGACTTGGTCGTTGCCCGCGCCAGGCTTGCGAAGGCATCGGGGGTGGCAGGCGTCGTCGCATCAGGCCTCGAGGCGCGATCGGTTCGTCTCGCGGTCGGAGCGCGCTTTGCCATCGTCACGCCGGGCATCCGCTTTCCGGATAATGCGACGGGTGATCAGGCCAGGGTCACAACGCCCGAGGCTGCCATCGCCGATGGCGCCGATTACCTCGTTGTTGCGCGCCCCATCATCGCCGCTGCCGATCCCCGCGCGGCCGCACTGCGCTTCGTCGAGGCGATCGCCTCCGCCAGTGCCTGAAGAGAGACAGGTCGGCCCATGTCAGCGCCCGAGCCATCCGCCACCGCCAGTCCGCAGCGGACGGCTTGGCGCGCGAAGGTCATTACGCTGTTCCCCGAGCTGTTTCCAGGACCGCTCGGCGCTTCGCTCACCGGCGAGGCGCTACGCCAGGGGCTTTGGTCGCTCGAGGCGCTGGATCTGCGCACGTTCGGCATCGGAAGGCATCGCAACGTCGATGACACCCCGGCCGGCGGCGGTGCGGGCATGGTGCTGCGCGCCGATGTCGTTGCGGCTGCCGTCGATGCGGCCCAGGACGCTGCGCGCAACGAGGGGGGCGACCTGCCCGTGCTCGTGTTGACGCCCCGCGGGGCTCCGCTGACGCAGGCGCTGGTGCGCGAGTTGGCGGCGGGGCCCGGCGCGATCCTGCTCGCAGGGCGCTTCGAAGGCATCGACGCGCGCGTCATCGAGGGGCGCGCCATGCGCGAGATCTCGATCGGGGACTATATCCTCGCCGGCGGCGAACTCCCGGTGATGGTGCTGCTGGAGGCCGTCCTGCGGCTGCTGCCCGGCGTACTCGGCAGCGAGGCCTCGCTGTCGGAGGAAAGTTTCGAGGCGGGGCTGCTCGAGTATCCGCAGTACACCCGCCCGCGCGAGTGGGAAGGCCGCGCCATTCCCGAGGTGCTACTAAACGGCAATCACAAGCACATCGAGGCGTGGCGGCGCGCGCAGGCCGAGGCCGATACGCAGACGCGTCGGCCTGACCTCTGGGAGCAGCATCAGGCACCCCGCAAAAGCTGAAGGCAGTAGGAGCGCCGGCCTCACTCGCTCGGGCCATCTTCGCGGACGCACACCGCTGCATAATTGATTGCAGCCGGCTGCCGCCTGTCGCACGATGGCAGCAACAAAAAGCGATATCGGGGAGAAACGCCATGACCAAAGCCTTCAAGGGGCTGATCCTTGCCGCGCTCGCCTTCGCGGCCACGTGGACGGACGCAGCCGCGCAAGCTAACAACCTCGCGATTGCCACGGGCGGAACGGGCGGCATCTTCTATCCGCTCGGAGGTGGCATGGCCTCCGTCATCACCAAGTCGCTGCCTGGAGTCGCGGCCACCGTGGAGGTGACGGGCGGCTCTGTCGACAACATGAAGCTCATCGCGTCGAGCCCGTCCTATCTCGGCATGTCGGTCGCAGACACGGCCTATGAGGCTTACAAGGGCGTCGAGAAATTCAAGAACGGTGCATTGCCGTTGCGCACGCTGCTCGTCATGTATCCTGGACGCTCCCAGATCGTGACGCTCGACGGCATCGGCATCACGAAGCTGTCCGACCTGAAGGGACGGCGAGTGTCCACGGGCGCTCCAGGTTCGGCTAGCGAATTGTGGGCATTCCGCATTCTGGAAGCTGCCGGCATCGACAAGGACAAGGACGTGAAGCGCGAGCGCCTGTCGGTGGGCGAGAGCGCGAGTGCGCTGCGCGACCGTAAGATCGACGCGTTCTTCTGGGGAGGTGGCGTTCCCACCGCGGCTGTCGTGGACCTTGCGCTGACGCCCGGCGTGAAGGTGCGCCTGCTTGATCATCTCGAGGTGCGTGAGGCTATGAACACCAAGTACGGGCCGCTCTATGCCAAGGATCTCATCACCAAGGACAGCTATTCCGGCATGCCTGCGGATGCGACGGGCATCGCGGTTTGGAGCAATCTCTACGTTCACGAGAAGATGCCGGAGGAGCAGGCCTATGCCATCGTGAAGGCACTCTTCGAGAAACACGCGGACCTCGTGGCCGTGCACCAGGAGGCGCGTTCGATCACGCTCGCGAACCAGGTGATGGCGAACACCGGCGTGCCGTTTCACCCGGGCGTCGTGCGCTATCTGAAAGAGAAGGGCCTTGATCCGCAGAGGTGACGGAGCTTGGCATGAGTGGTAAGTCCGGCCCGCAGCCACAACAGTTTGCGGGCCTGAGCATGTCCAAATCTGCCCTCGCGCATCGTCTCGCACGCCGTGACGACCTGCCGGCGCTGCGCCACCTGATGGACGCCGCGATTTCGGAGCTGCAGAAGCCATTTCTCTCGGCGCAGGAGATCGCGTCCAGCCGCATGATCATGGGGCTCGACACGCAACTCGTGGATGACGGCACCTACTTCGTGGTGGAGTGCGATGGCAGGATCGCCGGCTGTGGCGGCTGGAGCCGCCGCGCCACGCTTTATGGCGGCGACCATTCTCCAGGACGCAGCGCTGCGCTGCTTGACCCCGCGAAGGATGCCGCGCGCGTGCGGGCGATGTACACTCATCCCGAGTTTTCACGGCGAGGGATCGGGCGCCTGATCCTCGATCTTTGCGAGACGGCTGCGCGGGCAGAAGGGTTCAGTCGCGTGGAGTTGATGGCGACGCTTTCCGGTGAGCCGCTTTATCGCGCGTACGGCTTCCAGCCCATCGAGCGGATCGTTGACGAGAGGGGCGGGGCACCCGTGCCGCTGATACGCATGGGTAAGGCCATTGCGTAGTCAGCGTCGCAGAACCTCGACCTGCACCACCTGTCCCTGCTGTACAGAGAACTCGCGCTGGAAGGCCTGACCGGCGTTGCGTGCCGTCGCAATGTAGGTGCCGGGCAGCAGCACGTGCGCAGGCAATGCACCCACGCTCTCCTTCACCATCTCGCCTTGCGGTGTGGTGATCATCCACTGCGTGTCGGAGATTGCCTCTCCGCCTGCGCGCGTGACGAGCTTCAACGTCACCTTCGCGGCCTGGTGCGTGAGCGTCGCCTCCGTCAGCTTGCCGGCTTCGACCGTCACGTCGGCTCGCGCGACGGCATTCGCGTCGCCGTACGTGGAGACGATATTGTAGAGCCCGGCGTTGAGCCGCAGAATAAGGCCCGGCCGCACGCCGCTGACCAGAAGCTTGCGCTGGCCTGCCTGATCGCGCTCGTCGGAATAGACATCATAGGCCGTGCCACGATCCGCCATGGCGTCGGTACCGGGGAGCACGAAGGCGACGCGCAATCCGCCGGCATTCAGCACGAAGCGCTCTTCCGCCGGCTTTTCTGCCGTCAGCGCGATCTTGCGTGTGAGATGTGCCCGGCCGTAGGCGACGTTGATCACATATTCGCCCGGGTCCAGGCGCAGCTGCGGTGCGGCGTCGCGATGCATCGAGACCAGGCGCGGCTTGCCGTCGGGTCCCGGCTTGTCGCGGAAGACGCGCCACACGAGGCCCTGCTCGATCGCTTGTCCGTCTTCGGTCATGGTGGCGGAGAGAATGAGTTGTGCGGCGCCGTTGCCGGCGGGACGGGAAGGCTCGGCACCGCCGGACCGCGGAACCACGGTGACGTTGCCGGGTGCAGGCGGGGGCGTGGTTCCGGGCTCCACCTGCCAACTCTGCGGGACTTGAGCCATGACAGCCGGTGCACAGGCGAGGACCGCCAGGAGACAAAGCTGAATGAGGATGGCGCGCATCATTCGAAGCTCACTTCGAGAGTGCGCCGCTCGCCGGCGCGAAGATCGAGCGTCCGCTCTACCTGGCGATCACGCGCCCCAGCTCGGACGACGTAGCTTCCAGCCTGCAGCGTCAGCTCAGGTTCCGGCTGCCCGGTAGACCAGACAGGTCGGCCGGCAGCATCGCGAATGTCCCAGAATACCTCTCCGGGCGCACCCGCAGCCTTGAGGCGGACTTGGCCCGCCGCGTGGTCGAAAACGATCTGCTGCACTGCTGCGCCCGCACGGACTTCCACCTCGCGCACGACGCGCGCGTTGATGTTGCCATAGCGTCCTTCGATGCGATACCGGCCGGGCGCTAGGAGAAGCGTGGGTTGCGGCTTGCTGGTCGTCACGCCCTCCGACCCGCCTCCGTCGATGCGCTCGATGGCGTAAGACAGCTGCTCGCTGAGCGCTTGCGCCCCCAACCGACTCGATAACGACACCTGCGCTGCGGCAAGCGTCAGCGTCCGACGCACCACCTCGCCAGAGGGAACCACGAGACGCTCGCGTGTCTCGATGCCGGCCTGGCGAAGCTCAACGGTGTATGTGCCGGGCGGCAGCGGAATCTGTATCGTGCGCTCAGCGGTGCGGAAAATCTCGCGGCGGCCGCGGGGTGCATCCGGGTCGTCCTCGAGGACGGCGAATACAGCAGGAAGCCCGGGCGTGGTGTTCGGCGCCTCGAGCTGCAGGAGGCCGACATCGAGGGTCAGATCAAGGGCCGTGTCCGCGCCGGGCGTCAGCGTCACGAGCTTCTGCGTGCGCGCCAGTCCCGCCTGTGCTCGCACCAGATAGCGACCTTGGGGAAGGAGGAAGGTGCCCTCCATGCCCCCGTAGGCACTGACCACGTCACCGATGGGCGCCGACAAGGCCGGCTCCCCCTCAGCGGGCGGCCGTGCCACGGTCACTGTTGCGGTGGGAAGGGATATGCCGCCGCGCAATGTTGCAAGGCGGGTGCGCATGACGGCCGCGTCGGCAGTCAGCACGAGCACGGTGGGCTTGTCCTTGACGACGTTGGCGGTGCCTGTGATCTGCAGCGGCCCATCGCGTCCCTCGATCCGGTATTTGCCAGGCGGCACCGCCACGAAGGGATTGAGGCTCGTATCCGAGTAGACGGGCAATTGATTGTCGCCGTCGGGTAAGACGGTCCATTGCAGGGGTTGCCGCAAAAGCGGGCCTTTGGCGGCGAGACGCGCTCGCAGGTAGAGACCCTGTGGTGCCGTCTCCGGCACCTCGGCTTCGGCACGCTCACCCTGCAGGGGCGCAGAAGCCGACGGCTTGGGTATGGCGCCCGCCGAGGCGAGCTTCAGGGCTTCATCGATCGCGGCGCCGACCTGTTCCGGCGTCGTGGGATTATAGAGCCGTCCGCCTGTCAGCTGGGCGAGACAAGCCATCTTCGGCTTGTCCTCTGGCTTGAGGGCCAGGCCAATGGCATGCACCGCGATGCGTGCCTTGCCGAGTTCCGCTGCGAGGGCGCATAGGTCGACCGTGCAATTGTCCGCATCGTCGTGGATCAGGATGAGGCTGCGCATCGCGGTCCGCGTCTGCGGCAGCTCTTTGGCCGCCACGCGAAGCGCCTGGGTAAGAGGGCCGCGTCCGCGCGGGCTGAGCTTTTCGAGCAGTTGGTTCGTGCGCGGCGCATCCACCGGCTCGGCTGGCCGCATCACCTCGATGTCCGCGCAATCGCCGCGCCGGTGCCCGAACGCCACCAGGCCCAGCCGCAGGTCCTGCGGCACCCGCTGCAGCGCACGGCCGAGGGCCTCCCGCGCCAGGCCAACTCTTGGAAGCCGCGTATTGGCGAATGGGGCCGCCATCGAGCCCGAGCCGTCGAAGACGATGAAGGTCGCGGGCTGTTCGGGAGCCTGGGCGACGGCGGGAGAGGCGAGGAGGCACACCAATGCCATGGCCGCGGCACCCAGCCCGCGCGCCCATCCCAAAGTCGAAATCCTCCACCTTTTCAGTCGCGTTGCCATAAGCAATCCGCTTTGCGCCTGCAAAGTTTCCCCCGGCGAACTCCAACCCTTGCCCACGCATGGCCAGCCGCCGCCGTCCGGCCTGCGGGTGCGAGCACCTTATTGTACTCGCCCGGCGTTTGCTTTAGCGAGGACGGGCAGCCGTTCGCACACACCTAAATAAGGGCCTTCCCGGGCCGGATTTGGACGAGACCATGAGCCAGGACGCCCTTGATCTGTTGCTGACACGCCGCTCGGTCAAGCCTGCGGCCATGGTAGAGCCGGGTCCCACGACGGAGCAGCTGAACACGATTCTCACGGCGGCCTCCCGGGTGCCGGATCACAAGAAGCTCGCGCCATGGCGATTCGTGGTGTTCGAGGGCGAGGCGCGCGCGGAATTCGGCCGGGTGCTCGTGAAGGCGTGCCTCGCTGAGGACAAGGACACCCCATCGGCCGTCCGGCTCGAGACCGAGCACTCGCGCCTGCTGCGGGCGCCGACGGTGGTGGCGGTCATCTCGCGCCACATCCCCAATCCGGGCGCCCCGGAGTGGGAGCAGCTGCTTTCGTGTGGGGCCGCCTGCTTCAATTTGTGCTTGGCCGCAAATGCGCTGGGGTTTGGCACCGCGTGGCTCACCGAGTGGTATTCCTATAGCCCGGCCGTGCGCGCGGCGCTGGGCGTTGCGCCCACAGAGCGCATCGCCGGCTTCATCTACATCGGCACCGCCAGGGAGCGGCAGGCTGACCGCGAGCGGCCCGCGCTCGCCGATATCGTGACACGCTGGAAACCAGCTTCCTGATAAGCCCTCCCAGCCTTCAAACGTTCAAGGAGAAACGCTGCCGTGTTCTACGATACCGCCACGAACGCCCACGGCCTCAAGCACGATCCGTTCAAGGCCCTGATCGTGCCGCGGCCCATCGGCTGGATCTCGTCTCTCGGCAAGGACGGCACCTGCAACCTCGCCCCCTACAGCTTCTTCAACGCGGTGAGCGAGAAGCCGCACTACGTCGTGTTTGGCTCGGCGGGACGCAAGGACTCGCTGCTCAACATCGAGGAAACGGGGGAGTTCGTGTGCTCCCTCGCCACTTACGATCTGCGCCACAACATGAATATGACGTCGGCGGCGGTGCCCCGCGGCGTCAACGAATTTCCGCTGGGCGATCTGACCGCCGCGCCGAGTCGGCTCGTGAAGCCACCGCGTGTGAAGGAAAGCCCGGCTGCCTTCGAGTGCGTGCACTGGAAGACCATCGATCTGCCGAACCCGGCCGGCGATCCCACCTACGCGCTCGTCATCGGTCGCGTCGTCGGCGTCTACATCGACGAGACGTACGTGAAGAACGGCCTGGTTGATACGGGCGCCATGCGGCCCATCGCCCGTCTCGGCTACATGGAGTACGCGGTGGTTACACCGGAAACGATGTTCTCCATCAACCGGCCGAGCAATGAAGAGGCGATGGCGAAGCTCGGGACAAAGGCATAGCGCCACTCTCCTCGCAAGAGCGCATCGCCTTCGTCCGTCGTTTGTCCTTCACGCGCGCTTGGGAAGCCAGTTGCGGGTCTGGGCGGCGAGAACAAGCCAGACGGAGCCCGCCGTGGCGAAGAAGAGCTGGCCGAGCGACCATGGCTCATAGATTTCCATAGCCCGGTAAAGCAGGACAAGTGCCACGGCGAGGCAGAGCCCCGCGCCCAACTGATTGCGCTGCATGAGAACCCCTTTTTGCGTGGTTCTTACAGACAAGGCTTGCGGCCAAATGTGGGCCATCGATCTCCATGCGACGCCGCGTCCGCGAGCTCAAGTGGCTTGGCCCCTCTTGCAGCAAGCCTGGGCGGCGCCATGAGCGGCTAGACGCCGAAGGGGTAGGTATCAGGCAAGCCATCAATCGCCTGTGCGGGAAGTGGCGTCACTGCATTTGTGCGGTCGATCCATATATATTCGTCGAATTGCCGTGTCAGGTTCGCTTCGAAGTAGTGGCTCGCAAGCTCGCTTTCGGGGCGGTATATCACGCCGATCGCGCGTTCAAGACGCGGCGCGGAGAGACGCGCGCGCAGCTCTCCCGTCGCTCCGCGCAGCGGAAGAAACAAGCCCGGCTCGCCTGAGAGATGGAAGAGCCGTTCATAGCTCTGTGCATGTGAAGAGCGGACCCGCATGACGCTCATCGGGCCGTCCCAGTCATCGGCTGCCGCCACCGTTCCGTGATCGGTGCCGAAGCCGATGGCGTAGAAGGCATCGCCGAAATGCACCCGCGCCAGCTGACCGATGTTGTGCTCGCCGCGCCGGGCCATCTCCGTCGCACTGGCGTCGCCAATGTGGGAGTTGTGGGCCCAGATGACCGCCTTTGCATCCGGCCCGTGATGGGCCAATGCCTGGCGCAGCGTCTCGAACATGTGACTGTCACGGATGTTCCAGGAGGCGCGCGAGCCGTAGTACATGGTGCGATAGTAGGCCTCGGCGCCTGCAATCAGCCGCGCGTTCTGCGCCGCGTCGAAGAAGCTTTCTCCGTCGCGCCCGGTGAAAGCCTGCCGCTTCTGCAGCAGTTCCACGAGAATGTGCGACACGGCCTCCTCGCACTTGTGATACCGGCCGGGGAGCGAGGCGCGCCCGTAGGAGGAAAGGTCCGCTTCCCAGGGTGACAGGCATCCGTAGCGTTCCCGCGCGATCTCTGCGAGAGGCGGATCGAGCTTTTCCAGATACGAGATGACAGCCCGGATGGATGTGTAGAGGCTGTATAGATCGAGCCCGTAGAAAGCGGCGCGCTGCGCATAGGGCAGTTTGGCATTCCTGGCATGCAGCCAGTCCACGAAATCGCGAGTTTCCGCATTGCGCCACATCCAGGTGGGAAAGCGCGCGAAGGCCGTCCATTCCGCCGGTGGCACGTCGCGGTGGCGCACGTAGTGGTCTATGCGCTGTGCGTCGGGCCAGTCGGCCTCGATCGCCACGATGTTGAAGCCTTTCTGCTCAATCAGCGCCTCAGTGATGCGGGCACGCAGGCGGTAGAATTCGCTCGTGCCGTGCGTCGCCTCGCCAATCGCGACCACGCGCGCATTCGAAATGCGCTCGATGAGCGGTGCGAGATCCGCGCGCTCCCAATGCTCGAAGGGTTCGGATGCGTTGCGGATCATCTCGGGCAGAGAGATGCTGACGAGCGGACGCGATTGCACCACGCGTGGCGGTTTGTGCTGCCAGCCGTCGCCATCGTCTTCCCAGCCTTCCTTGCCGATCAGCGGGACGAAGCGGACGTCAGCAATGTCTTCCCTCTCCCATTCGCTGTGGGAGACGCGCGTTACGCGCACCAGTTCCTGTGCGCGGGGATTGTCGCCCACCGGAATGACAAGGCGGCCTCCCACCTTGAGCTGGTGCATGAGGGAGCGTGGAACGTCCGGCGCCCCGGCGGAAACCAGAATGGCGTCGAACGGCGCCTCATCGCCCCAGCCTTCGCTACCATCAGCGTGGCGCACCTGAACGTTTGTGTAGCCGGCGCGCTGCAGGTTCTCCCCGGCCATCTTGGCGAGTTTGCCGATGCGCTCAATGGTGAAGACGGCTCCGGCGATGCGGGAGACAACCGCGGCCGCGTAGCCCGACCCGGCGCCGATTTCGAGCACCTTCTCGCCGCCTGTGAGGCCCAACGCCTCCACCATGAAGGCCACGATGTAGGGCTGCGAGATGGTTTGGCCGCCGCCGATGGGAAGCGGGCTGTCGTCATAGGCGTGCTGGCGTTGGTCCTCCGGCACGAAAAGTTCTCTGGGCACCGTGCGCATCGCCTCAAGGACGAGCTGCGCCCGCACGCCGCGACCGGAGATCTGACGCTCGATGAAGTCCTTGCGTAGGGAATGCTGATCCATGCGGCCTCCTCGCGTGCGGGGCAGCGCCGAGCAAGCTTTGCGTCCGAACGCGTTCAAGGCGCAGAGGCTCCAACGCGAGATCTTATAGAAGTCGCGCGGCAGCCTTCGCCTTGACACTAATCAAAAAAGGCCGCGAGCTCAGGGAAGCTGGGCAGCGCGGCTGCCGGCCGAGGCCCCGGCAATGCGGCCGAATACGGAGCCCGCCATCAGGCCCGTCCCGCCGGGATAGTTGAAATAGAAGAGGCCGCCCACAAGCTCGCCCGCAGCGTACAGCCCCGGAATGACCTGCCCGTCGGTGTCGACGACACGGGCGGCGCCATCCACTTTCAGGCCGCCAAAGGTGAAGGTGAGACCGCAAGTTACGGCATAAGCCTCGAACGGACCCTGGTCGATGGTGTTGGCCCAGTTCGACTTCGGAATTGCAAGGCCCACCGTGCCGCGCCCATCCTTGACGTTGGGATTGAAAGGCACGTCCGTCTTCACCGCGGCGTTGTAGGCCTTGATCGTGGCCAGCGCCTTGCCTGGGTTCACGTCGTCGAGTTTCTGGACGAGGTCCTCGAGCGTGTCGGCACGCACTTTCGTCACGCGCTTGATGCGGTATTCGTCGCGCAGCAGATGCAGCACCTTGGCGTCGAACACCTGCCACGCGAACTGGCCAGGCTGGTTCAGGATGACGCGGCCATACTTGGCATAGGTGTAGTTGCGGAAATCCGCCCCTTCATCGACGAAACGCTCGCCATTGGCATTGAGCATGATCGAGAACGGATAGGAGTGCTTCTGGAAATTGTCGCCGACGTCGAGATCGCCGAATTCGGGCGCATTGCGATCCCAGCCCACGGCGTGTCCGCCCGACCAGTTGCCCGTGGGCTGCGCCCCGATGTCGAGGGCCATCTTGATGCCGTCGCCGGTGTTGAAGCGGCTGCCGCGGACCTTCGCCAGCTCCCAGCCCGGGCCCAGGTAGCGCGTGCGCATCTCGGCGTTGGCCTGGAAGCCACCTGCGGCAAGCACCACGCAGCGGGCCTCGACTTCGCGCGTACGCCCCTGGTGGCGCACGCGCACCCCCTTGATGCCGTCGTCGTCTGAAAGGAGGGCCAGTGCTCGTGCCTCATACGCAATGGTGATGCCGGCCTTCTGCGCTGCTGCCGTATGCGCGGCGACGAGACCCGGACCGCCGCCCCACGATTCAACCGTCAAGCCGCCCCAGAATTTGAACTTGCCATCGATCTTGAAGGCCTGGCGGCCGTAGATGGGCACGAAACGGATGCCCTTGTCGCGCATCCACAGCATGGTGGATTTGCTGCGCTTTACAAGAAGCTCGCACAGTTCCGGGTCCGTGCGATATTCGGTAACGCGGCCCATGTCGTCGAAGAACTTGTCCTCGGTGTAGGTGCCGAAGTCGGTGTTGGCGATTTCCTCCGCGGTCAGGTCGGGCATGAGGGCCTTCAGGTCCTCCACGCCGTCGTAGACGCAGCGGAAGGCGCCGGCGGTAAAGCGGCTGTTGCCCCCGCTTTCCGCCTCTGGCGCGCGCTCCAGCACAAGGACCTTCACCCCGCTCTCGGCCGCGGCATGCGCGGCACAGAATGCGGCGTTGCCGCCACCGACAACGACGACGTCGACCGAATTGGGCAGCATGGCCTTCCCTCGTGTTTCTTCCTGTCCCGAATCCTAGCCGATAGCGAGCGGGAAGGCGAAACACAACGGCCTTTCACAAAACGAAACGAGGCCCTGCGGGTGTTTCCCCGCACGACCTCGCGTCGCAGTCGCATATCGAGAGGCTACTTGGAAGGTGTGGTCGCCGGTGGGGTGGTATTTGGGGTCGTGCTCGGCGTGGACGGCGTCGTGGCCGGCGCCTGAGCAGAGGGGTTCACCGAGCTCGGACCTGTCGTATTGCCGTTGTACATGTTGTAGGCGATGAGGCCCACAAGCAGCAGGAACACGATCCCGAGCACGGCAGGGAACACGCCCCAGGATCCGTCGGCGCGGGTCAGGTTCATGCGGCGGCTGGTCGACAGCCGGTCGTCTGGATCTCGCTGATAGGTCACGTTACGCCTCCGTTGACTGGCTCATGACCTATCAACAACAGGAGCCGCCATGTCGTTCCCAGCCCTTGGGCTTTGCCTCGAGGCGGAAGCTGTGCCGAAGGATGCACCAATGCGGATGCGGCGGCCAGGCTATACGATCTCGTTGCGCAGAGGTGGACGTGCATTCCAGAGCCGGTCGAGGTTCTCCAGCAGCACGTCGAGTACGTTGTCCTCGTAGGCTTGCGTCTCACCCGCGGTGTGCGGCGTGATCAGCGCGTTCTCAAAGCCCCACAGTGGCGAGGCCTGAGGCAACGGCTCTTCCACCGTGACATCGATGCCGGCAGCCGCGATCTTTCGATGTTGCAGCGCCTCGATCAGTGCCGGCTCATCCACGACTGCGCCGCGGGCCACGTTGATCAGCACTGCGGAAGGCTTCATGGCGGAAAGCGCCCTGGCGTCGATCAGCCCTGTCGTCTCGGGCGTGAGCGGGCAAGTGAGCACTACGGCGTCGGCCTGGGGAAGCAGTGTGTGCAACTCGTCTATGCTGCGGACATCCTGCGCAGCGCCTTTGCCCCCTGATGGGTTTCGGCGCAGGCCCACCACCTTCATGTCGAAAGCGGACGCAAGCTTCGCCAGGCGCTGCCCGATGCGGCCGTAGCCGACGATCAGCAACGTCTTGCCGGCAAGTTCGTCCTCACGCGCCCGGATGTCGGCAATCATGCCGCGCCAGACCTTTCGGCTCTGGTTGTCGCGGCCGGTGTGGATGTGGCGCTTGAGCGCGAGCAGCAGCGCCATGGCATGCTCGGCGACCGCGATCTCGTTGACGCCCTGGGCACTCGCCAGACGAACGCCAGCGGCGCGGAAGCGGGCCTGATCATACTGATTGATGCCCGCGCTGATCGACTGCACGAACCGCAGCTTGGGGCACCGGTCCAGAAGATCGTTCTTCCAGAGGCCTGATACCACGATCACATCCGCTTCCGCGGCGCGGGCTGCAAAGTCTGCGGCATTGCGGACGGAAAACGAGGCGATCTTGGTGTTGCGCAGCGCGAACCGGCTCTCGAGCTGATAGGCGGCATGCGCGAAGCAGATGGTGAGCTTCTGAGGCGGGGGCAGGGGGGGCGTCATGTGTGTGCGTCCGGTTCAGCGCGTATTGCGGCCGGTGAAGGGATCTGCGACGCGTGGCCAATAAGGCGTCGCCAGCTTGGTGTAGGGGATTGCCGCGAAGTCCGGCGGCACTGCGCCGTGGGCGGAGACATAGCGCACCTCCGAGGCGACGGGCGCAAACTTCGCATAGAAGTGCTGCATGGATTTCACGACCACGAGCTTCTTGTCGTGCAAGGTGCAGCCAAGCCCCGTGAAGCCGTCCGGTGCGAAGGTTTGTTGACGCACGCTGACGAGGACGATGTGGATGCCGTTGCTCTCCACGTAGGCGCCAGGACCGAGCTTGGCGCGGCCGCCGCTCAGGCCCTCCTGCGTGTGATCGGCGCTCAGGCCCCGGACGGTAACCGTGAGATCGACCGGGTCGCCAGAGGCCGGGCCGGTCTTGCCGCCGATGCGCAGGTCGAACGTGGCGCCGACGCCTGCCTCCAGGCACATCTGCACCGCGATCGGGTCCCAGTAGAGCCCCGTTGCCACGTCGCGAACCTGCCGCTCGACCAGGCGGCGCAGCACGGACGTGCTGTCGCTGGCAGCGCCTGCACCTGCATTGTCGGCAACGTCGGCCAGCACGATGGGTTTGCCATTCGCCGTCTTGCCGGCGTGCGCAATTGCCTCGTCGACGGTGTCGTAAAGCGTCGAGGTCGCCTCGCGCATTTGCCAGATCTCCTGGCCCAGCGCTGCAGCCAGTTTCTGGGCTTTGCCGGCGTCGCCATCGGCGACGACAAGAACCTTGGAGCCGACGTCCGGCACGTCTCCCCAGGGGAAACCGTGGCCGAAGGAGACCGAGAGAATGCCATCCTTGCCTTCGAGCGACTTCATACGCTGCACGAAGGTGCGCATGGGTTCGTCCGGGGTACGCCAAAGGCTGATCATGCGGCAGTCGTGATAGGCCATGACGGGTTTGATATCGCCACGAGCCGCAGCGAGGGTGAGCGCGTAGAGTTCGCGCGCACGCTCTGCGATGTCGGTATGGGGATACTCCTTGAAGATCACCATGACGTCCGACTTCGTGCGCATCTCCTCGGAGAGATGGCAGTGCAGGTCGAGTTCGACGCCGATCTTGGCGTGCGGACCAACCACCGCCCGCACGTGCGCGATGGTATCCCCTTCGCAGTCGTCGTAGCCGTGCGCCACCATGGCGCCGTGCAGGAACAGCAGCACCACGTCCACGGGCATCGCGGCTTTCAGGTCTGCGATCAGCGTGTCCCGCAAGTCCTCGTAGACGTGCTTCAATGTCAGGCCGGCCGGCTGGGCGAATGTCGAAATGCTTTCGACAACCGTGTGACCGTCAGCCTCGCCCATCTGCCGCCATTCGATGAGCGGAATGTTGCCCAGGCGCGGCGGATGCCGGCTGCCGTCGTTACGGAAGAACTCGCGCTCGCGGAAGGCGGTGTGACCGGTGGGAATGGGCGAAAAAGTATTGGTTTCGGTGGCGAGCGTCGCCATAAAGATCTTCACGGGGGCAGCCTTTCGGGGAGTTGCCGTCAGCGGGCGGAGTTCACTGGCTCGTCTGGGGAATGTCAACCGCCATAGGATGGGTGCGCCAAAAGGGGCAGAAGCCATGGGCGATCTCGAT
>JBDHTJ010000132.1:0-15131 GCA_039808585.1 Hyphomicrobiaceae bacterium
GCCGGCTCGCTCAATTATCTGAAGGTCAAGGCCGATGGCAGCTGGGCCTGGCCGCCCCGCCTCTTCGACAACCCCGTCGACAAGGTGCGTGCCTATCTGGCCGTGATGGAGGAAACCGACACCAAGCCCGAGTTCGAATGCTTCGACACCGGCATCGTGCGCTGCGTGGAAATGTACGTGAAGAACGGCATGTACAAGAAGCTGCCGCAGTACAATTTCGTCATGGGCGTGGAGAGCGGCATGCCGGCGGAACCGGAGTTGCTGCCGCTCTTGCAGAAGCTGGCGCTGCCAGGTGCAGCCTGGCAGGTGACGGCGATCGGGCGGGCCAACATCTGGGCACTGCATCGGCGCGCGGCAGAGTTGGGTGGGCATCTGCGCACGGGGCTGGAAGACACGTTCTACATGCCCGATGGCAGCAAGGCGCGCTCCAACGGCGACCTGGTGGGCCAGTTGGCGCGCATCGCACGTGAGGCCGGACGCGCGATCGCGACGCCTGAGGAAGCGCGCAGCATCATGGCGCTGAGGGCGAGCCGCAAGGTGAAGCGGCTCGTCGCATGAGGCTCAGGCGTCAGCCCGCTGCCGTCATCACGAAGTAGAGCACGAGGCCGATGGCGCCCGACAGCACGAAGCCGGCGCAGAACCCGCGCACGTCGAAAGACATGAGCTGCCGGTCGTGCGTGCTGGTGACGGGGACGGGAAGCGTGCGCAGGGGCGTGCCGCGTTCCTCAGCCTCACGTTGGCTCTTCGACACGGCCTTTCGGCCTGACGTGCGCACTGGCCTCAGCGGCACCGGCTCCAGCGCGGCCGGCGTCTGCCGAGGCTGCTGTGGCTCCTGCCGCAAGACGCGGGCCCGGCTCATGATTTGCGGCAGCGCCTCGGGCGGCGGATCGAGCGGCAATTGCGTTCTAGGAATGAAAACCGGCTGCACCGAAGGGATCGGCGGCGGACCGGCTTGCGTCCCCACGCCACGCGCAACGATATGCACCTCGCCTTCGCGCGGGGTCTCGTCGGCCTCGTCTCTGCGTGGCGCCCCGTGCGTGGCCCCGCCAGCGCCGAGCCGCGCGAAGTCCTCGGCTTGCAGGTTGTCGGCGTCAAGCTGCTCGGCCAGCATCTTCTTCAGGTGCTGCAGCGCCTGCGAGGCGGCCGTGGCATCCGCGGCGAGGCGTGCGCTCGCTGCAAACGCCGTAGCGATCGGCTCAAGCTTCGGTTCGTCGACCAACGCGGAGAGGAATGAAGGCGGCGCGTGCGTGGCCGGCGCCGCAACGTTCACCGTGGCGTGGTGGATCATGGACGCTTCCGGCGGCTCAGGGGCCTCAGCCACCAGATGCACCGCGTCCGGCAGCGCATCGCCTGCAGCATCCGCCTCCAGGGCAGGCGCGGAAGCCTGCGCTTCAGGAGCGGGCGGACCGTAGACTTCCAGCGCCTCGCAGTCGACGACCGGCACCGGCAAGGTGGGAAGCGTCTGCTGCGCGAGAGCTGCGCACGACAGCGCCATGGGCGGCGGCATGAGGGAGGCAATATCCTCGACCTCCAGCGGATCGGGCGCCTCGAACAGCGGCACGCAGTGTGCGGGCGGCACCGCATCCATCCAGCCGAAGCCTGCAGCCGGTGCGGCCTGGAACGGCGTGAGCCCGGCGAAGGCCCCGCCTTGGCCGATATCCTCGCGCCTCGTCTCGAGGCTCGGGGCAGCGCCCGTGGCACACTCCGTGTCATTGTCGGCGATGATCGTGGTGGCCAGCGCTTCCTTCAGCGATCCGTCCGTTGCCCCTTCCAGGCGCTGGCTTGCGATGCGCTCGGCATCGATGAGGCGAAAACTCCGCGGCGGGATGATTGCGCCGTCGAGCTTCTCGTCGTTGTCGTCTTCGAGCAGAGCGGGTGTCGCGCCGTCCATGGAACCTCCACGCAAAACATGAGCTGCTGCCCGGCAACAAAAGCGCAAGGCAGCTCCATCACCCGACGCAAGGCGTCGAGCGAGCATCATCAAGTAAGTTTTAGAGAAACCTCGCCCCGAACGAGGACGTCGACCCGCCCGGCAGCGGATGCTGTTTTGCCAGAAGCTTCGTCAGCTCTTGGCAAGACCGGAAAGACGGTCCAGCAATCGCGGCCGGCGACGTTCTTCGAGTATTGAAGCGGGTTGGGGCATTTCTGCGGCATCGGTGGCCGATACATCCGCGGCAGAGACTTTTTCCGGCGCGGCATCGCCATAACCGTTAACGACGGGTCCGTTGACGACGGGTCCGCTGACGACGGCGACGGCCGTGGCCGCGTGCTGCACGCGCTCCGCATCCGGTGCCGGCGCCACGTCCTCGGCATCGACGGGTGGCGCAAGCCGCGGCGCCTCTGCCGAGCCGACCAGCGCCTGCGCGCGCCGGATCTGCGAGGCCAGTTCCTTCACGCTGCCGTTGCGGGTGCCGTTGTCGGAGGTTGCCGGATGCACGTGCGCCACGCGTTCGGCGAGGCTTTCCTCCGCCAGCCGCGCGCGGCGGCGTAGGGGCTGAACGCCGGCATACTGCGACTGGCTGATGCGGCGGATTTCCTCCATGAAATGCGCCGCCTGCCGCGCCAGACGCTCGTGCGTCGCCGCAAGTTCCGCCCGCAAGCGGCCGATCGTGGCTGCCTGCTGGTCCGAGTGCGCCTGCGCCGATCCCAGCCGCGCCTTCAGGACGAGCTTGCTCTCCTTCACCAGGCCGCCACGGCCTTCGAGCCTGTCGTAGGTGTCGAGGGCAGCCCTGAGGCGCGCGATTTCGGCCTGCTGATCCTCTGCCATCGACTTGAGGTCGCGCACCTCGCTCTCGAAGGCGATGCGCGCCGCATCCGTCTCCGAGGCGGACGCGCGCACCGCGGCGAGCGCGCCTTCGGCGTCGGCGAGCTTGCGTTTCAGGCGATCGAGATCCTGCGCCTGCTGTGCGGACGCGACATCGCGTGCCTCTGCCCCCTCGCCGGCACCGGCGCCCAGCCGCTGCTGCAGGCGCTCGATCAAGGTGGCCTGCTCCCGCGTGCGTGCACGCAACGTCTCGACCTCCGTGCGCAGGGCAAGCTCGCTCTCGTAGCGGGCGTCGCCGGCTGCCTTGGCCTTGCCCGTCAGCGCGCTTGTCAGTTGTTCGATCTGCGCGCTCTGCTGCTGCGTCAGGCTGCTCGCTTCCTCGAGCGCCATCTTGTGGCGCTTTGCTCCGCTCGTCAGTTCGGCGATCTCGCGGTCGCGGTTGAAGAGCAGGCGCTTGGCCTCCGCGAGGCGCGCCTCCACGCGCGGCAGCCGGTCCGCCACCGTCTGCTCCAGAACCCGGCGCGCATTGACGTGTTCGTCAAGCTCGGCCTTCAGGTCCGTGACGCTGCTTTCCAGCGTCGAGATACTGGCGTCGCGTTTGTTGATTTCGATGAACTGCCGCGCCCGCTCGAGCTTTGCATGGTCGAGTGCCGTCTCGAGCTTGTGCACGCGGATGGCGAATTCGGCGCGAAGCCTGTCCCGGTCTGCCTTGATCTCGGCTTCGCTGATCGGCAGCGTCTGCTTCAGGCGCAGGGTCGTCAGCCTCACCGCCCGCGACCATAGGGCCGACCCGATCAACAAGCCAAGAAGGCTTGCGGCCAGGAAGCCCAGTGCCACCAGCATTGCAGATTGGACGGATATCACCAATCGATCCTCGGCTCGCCCCCGGGCAGGGCCCCTGCTCGTCCCCCGATACCTATTCGGCGGGTACACTAACCGCCTTCCAAGGCATTGATAAAGCAGGATTGAGAAAGGTCCCGCAACGTTTCTCCGGGTGGTGCGCAAAGGCCCCGCTGGCGCCCAAGCACCGTACGCGGCCGGAATCACGCCCCAGCCCGAAGGTCACCCGACCTTAGGGGCCAGGAAACGGACCGTCGACCTCGGTCGGCAGTTTTTGCACGATGCTCGCGCCCGTCGCCGCCTCGAAGGGCGGCCGAAGCAGGCGGACAGCTTCAGAAGGGGTTCCAGGTGGGCCGGCGCGTGTACTTCAGGTAGCCGACGTTGGCACCGAGGCGCAGGCCAATGCCGGCGCGGATCGGGGCCACCACCACATCGTCGCTTTCCTGGAAGGTGATGCCAACGCCGCCCACGAAATAGGCAAGGCCGGCAACCCCAGGAAATCTCTGATAGATCTGCTCTGGATTGCGCAGGTTATAGACCAGCACCATGACCTTGGAGCCTTCGGCGCCGGCGTCCCAGCCGATCGAGGGCCCCTGCCAATAGACGCGGTGCGAGCCCGCATCCTTGGTGTGCAGTATCCCCTCGCCGTAGCGCAGGCCGGCGACGAGCGCGCCGCCCGCATCCTGCCCCAGAATGTACCCGTTTGGACGGCCTTTGCTCTTGAAGGCGTACTCCACCACGCTCGCCAGCCCCTTGCTGATGGAGCCGAAGAAGCTATGTCCCGCATCCAGGATTTCGCGGCTGGAAAACGTCTTCTCGTCCGCATAATCCTCGCCCCGCGGCGGCGGCGGCGGACCGTCCTCGTAGGCCGGAGGAGGCGTATAGGGTTCGCCGTAGCGAGCCGGCGGAGGCTGCGAATTCGCATACGGATCGCCATAGCGCGTCGGCGGCGGCGCCGGCGGCGGATAGGGCCCCTGATTGTAATTGCCGGCCACCGGCGGCCGATAGGCGTCGTCTCGCGGCAGTGGCCTGATGGTGTTATCAAGCGGGCGCCGGTAGCTTTCATCGGCAGGCGGACGGTAGGCGTCATCACGCCTATAGTCCTGCGCGGAGGCACTGCCGGCAAAGGCAAGAACGGCGAGACCCGCAACGGCCGCGAGCGCAAGCACCGGAAATCTGATGGGCATGAGCTGACCCTTGGGTTTCATAGCTCCGGAAGCGGCCCGGCTCGGAGCCTTCCCGATTCTTCCTGCCGCTCAGCTTTCACTTAAAAGATTACTAAAGTGTGGCCGCACATTGCCCGGATGCAGGCGGCCCGCGTTTTTCGCGCCACGGGAGCGGACGCCTTCAGCTGTCGGAGCGACGTTCCGCCGGCAGCGGCCCGCGGCCCCAGGCAACGAAATCCGGATTGAGGAACTTGCTCTGCGCGTGGCCGTAGGTGAGCGGCGATCCATCGAGGCGCGTGACACTGCCGCCCGCCGCCTGCAACACCGCATGCCCCGCCGCCGTATCCCACTCGCTGGTCGGGCCGATGCGCGGATACATGTCCCACAGCCCGCGCGCGATCAGGCCGAACTTCAGGGACGAAGACACCGCCTTGCGCTCCACCACGTTGTAGCGATCGAGAAAGCGCTGCGTGGCCTTGTTGAGATGCGAGTGGCTGGTGAGCGCTGCGACCGCGTTGGGATCGGGCACGCGCGTGTGCACGGGCGCAAACGGGATCGCCTCCAGCGTACGGCCCGCAAAAGCCGGAGCCACGGCTGCAGCGACAGTGACATCTGCGGCGAGCGTAACGTAGAAATCGGATAAGGCCGGCGCATACAGCAGCCCGAACACCGGCACGCCATCCTCGATCAACGCGACGTTGATGGTGAACTCAGCGTCGCCGCGCACGTATCCCTTGGTGCCGTCCAGCGGATCGACGAGGAAGAAGGCGCCGTCGATCTCGGGCACGCGCCCCGCCGTCACCGATTCCTCCGCGATCACTGGTACACCGGGCGCCAGCACATGGAGCGCCTCGAGAATGCGCTCCTCGGATTCGCGATCGGCAATGGTAACGGGGCTCTCGTCGATCTTGCGCTCGGCAGTGACGCCCGCGCTACGATGGGCCAGTTGCAATGCCCCAACGTCGAGCGCGACTGGGATAAGGCCCTGTGCGAGCCGTCTGATCTCGGAAGCCTGCATGAGCGCGCTTCTATATCCGTTGCGGTGCGGTATCGATTCCAAGCGAGGCTACAGCTGTTCAGGTTGCAAAGGAAAGCTTCGCGCAAGGCAATCCGCTCAAAGCTTCCAGTGACGGGCCCCGCGAGACGTGACGAAAAAACAACCCGGCGCGTTTCGAGGTGGCAAAGCCCGCTGGTCCAGTGCACGCGAAGCATGTATCACTGTTCGTTAACTGATGTGGTGCTGCCCTCGGGAAGGGCGCCGTCTCGCGTACGCTGCATCCCCTGATGCCGCAACCGATTGACAGCAGAAGGTCTCTTCATGACCGCACGCGCCCAACTCTCCGATCTGGAGCTCGCCGCTCTCATTTCCAGCAAGATCTGCCATGACGTGATCGGCCCAGTCGGCGCCATCTACAACGGCATCGAGATCCTGGATGAGGACGACAACGCCGACGCCAAGACCTATGCCATGGACGTCATCCGCAACGTGACGGAGCAGGCGTCGGCACGCCTGCAGTTCGCCCGTTTCGCCTTCGGCGCTGCCGGCTCGGCAGGCGCGCAGATCGAACTCGGCACGGCGGAACAGATCAGCCGTGGCCTCGTCGGCAAGGGCAAGCACAAGCTCGCCTGGCGCGGCCAACCGGGCTACATGGCCAAGGACAAGGTGAAGCTGCTGCTCAATCTCGTCGCCAGCTCCATCACCTGCCTGCCGCGCGGCGGCGAGATCGAGGTGTCGATCCTGGGCGGGCTGGAGAAGCCCAGCTTCGTTCTGCGCTGCCAGGGTCCAGGCGCACGCCCTCCTCAGTACCTCGCCGATTTCGTGGGCTCAGGCGAGCCCCCCGCCCTCGATGCCATGACCATCCAGGCCTATTACACGTGGCGCCTCGCCGACACCTGCGTCATGCAGATCGAAATCGCCAAGGACGGTGCCGACATCGTGATGGCGGCAAAGCCGAAAGCCTGAAGTCTCGTTCCGGCGCGATGGACGCAGTGAAATGTCCATCACAAGCACCGGCCTTGCCTCTCGACATCCAGCCAACCCGAAGCCCCGCGGCAACCAGTTGTTAAGGCTTTGCCGTCACTGTCGCACGAGCGGGGATTGTCGGGGTTGCTGATGAAATCTTGTCTCGTCATCGACGACTCGAGCATCGTGCGCAAGGTAGAGCGCCGCATCGTCGAGCATTTGAACCTGTTTGCCGCCGAGGCGGAGCAAGGGCAGGAAGCCATCGAGCTCTGCCAGGCCAAAGGCATGCCCGACGCCATCCTGGTCGACTGCACGCTTCCGGATATGCCCTCCAGCGACCTCGTCGCCCAACTGCGCGCGCTGCCGGACGGCGCCAAACCCTATATCCTCTACTGCGCCTCGGAAAACGACCCGCGCGACATCAAGCGGGCGCTTACAGCCGGCGCCAACGACTTCCTGCTGAAACCCTTTACACGCGCGGATATCGCCGCGCTGTTCCTCACGGCTGGCGTGATCTAGTCTTTTCGGCCGCATCCGTCTGCGGCGACGGTCTTGCAGCCAAAGTCACGCCGCCAATGATCAGCAGGAACCCGACGACGTGGTAGAGCTCGATGCGCTCACCGATAATCGTCGTTGCGAAGATGCCGCTGAAGATCGCCGTCGTATGCATGAAGGCGCTGGCACGCGCAGCCCCGATCAGCTCCACACCCTTGTTCCAGCTGATGTAGGAGAGAAGCGTCGTGAAGAACACCGTGTAGAAAACGGCGAGAAACGTCTCTCCCCGCATCTGCAGCGTGAAGCCGCGCGCATGCTCCCAGAAGGCAAAGGGAACATTGGTGAGGAAGGCAACGGCGGATATCGCGAACATGAAACTGATCGGCGCGATCTGCGGCCGCAATCTGAAGCACGCCGAGTAGATCGCCCACATCGACATGTTGGCGATGATGATCAGGTCGCCGATGTTGAAGCTGAGGCTCCCGATCAGTTCCGGATGCAGCCTGGTGACGATGGCCAGCACGCCCACGAACGAGATGCCGACGCCCGTCAGCTGCATCATGCTCACCCGGTCGCCGAACAGCAGGAAGCTCGCCAGGATTATGAATGCGGGGCCCACGGAGCCCACCACGCCCATGTTCAGGGCCGTCGTATGCTGCAACGCCACATACTGCAGCGTGCCGAACCCGCCTGCGCCCGTGACGCCGAGAAGCACGAGAACGCCCGGACGCGTGAACATCCGCGGCAGGTCTTCGTTGATCTGCCGGCGCGCAGCCAGCCAGATCAGCAGCGCCACCAGAAGCCAGCGCACCGCACATAGGCTTGCGGGTGGCACGATGCCCGCAACGGACCGCGCAATGACATGGTTGCCTGCCCACGCCGCCGCTGCAAGCGGGAGTAAGACATAGGCTGCGGCTGGATTGCGGAGCAGACCGATCATGAACGGCGCGGGAGTTGTTGCAACTCCTTCTGCTGTTGCATCCCCGCGCGGCAGCGACAAGTGGCAATTGGGAAAAAGGACCGTGGTCGATCAGCGCCGACCGAACAGGCGCTCGATGTCGGAAAGCTTCAGCTCCACGTACGTCGGCCGCCCGTGGTTGCATTGCCCGGACTTGGGCGTCGCCTCCATCTCGCGCAGCAGCGCGTTCATCTCCTGCGGCGTCAGGCGGCGCCCTGCCCGCACACTGCCATGGCAGGCCATGCGCGAGGCGACCGCATCGAGCCGATCCTGCAACAGGCTGCCTTCCGCCTCGCCCACGGCTTCGGCGGCAAGGTCTCGCACCAGAGCTTTGATATCGCCATCGCGCAAGGGCCCCGGCACCTCGCGCACCAGGACTGCGCCCCCGCCGAAGGCCTCCACAACCAGGCCAAGCCGGGCAAGGTCACCTGATTTGTCGAGGAGCGCCGCCGCCTCGCCCTCGTCCAGTTCCACGATCTCAGGGATCAGCAGCACCTGGCGGGGCACCTCGCCCTGTGCCAGCGCTGTCTTCAATCGCTCGTAGACGAGCCGCTCGTGCGCGGCATGCTGGTCCACGATGATCACCGAAGTGCGCGTTTGCGCCACGATGTAGGTCTCGTGCAGCTGCGCACGTGCCGCGCCCAGCGGACGGTCGAGCTGATCGATCGGGATGGCTTCCGACGGAACCGCTTCGGCGCTGGGCATGTCGAGGGCCTGTAGCGGCGCCTGCCAGCCTTCGGCGAAGGAACGGCGCTGAAAGGAGCCTGCAGGACGCCCGCCCCTGGGCCACGCCCCGAAACCTGCCGCAGCAGCCGCTGCCATCGCACCCGCCGCCGGTAGCGCGGCTTCCGAGGCCCGCTGCGCCGCCTCGGCCAGCACGGCGATCGTCTCGACACCGCCGAAGCTGGCGGCACGATGCCCGGCCGCGTCGAGCGCGACACGCAGCGCGCCGGCCACGTTGGAGCGCATGCGGCCGGCATCCCGAAAGCGCACTTCGGCCTTGGCGGGATGCACGTTCACGTCGACGTCGCGCGGATCCAACGCCACGAACAGCGCCAGCAGCGGATAGCGGCCTTTCGGGATCATGTCGCCGTAGGCCGCCCGTACGGCGCCGATGAGCAGCTTGTCCTTCACAGGACGGCCATTGACGAACAGGAACTGCAGCGCCGGATCAGGCCGATGCAGCGTCGGCAGGCCTGCAAAGCCATTGACGCGAACGCCCTCCCGCTCGAAGTCCACGAGCAGAGCATCGTCGAGGAACTCGCGGCCCATGATGCGTCCGAGCCGCGCCAGATGACCGTCCGCACCCATAGGCTGCGCCGGCAGCCTCAGGCCCGTGCGCTCGCCCGTCGTCAGCGAGAAACCGACTTCGGGATGCGCCATCGCGAGGCGCTTCACCACCTCCGAGATCGCCATGTTCTCGGCACGCTCGGACTTGAGGAATTTGAGGCGCGCAGGCGTCGCCGAGAACAGCTCCCGCACCTCGACGCACGTGCCGGGATTGAGCGCGGCCGGGCGCACGGCCTCTTTCCTCCCACGGTCGACGACGATCTCGTGGCCCATGCCGTCTGCGCCCTGGCGCGAGGCAATCGACAGCCGCGCAACCGAACCGATGGACGGCAAGGCCTCGCCACGGAAGCCCATCGTGGTGATGTTGAACAGGTCCTCGTCGCGCAGCTTGGAGGTGGCATGCCGCTCTACGGCCAGCGCCAGTTCGTCCGCGCTCATTCCGGAGCCGTCGTCGCTCACCCGGATCAGCGACAGGCCGCCGTTGGCCGTCACCACGTCGATCTCGCGCGCGCCGGCATCGAGCGCGTTCTCCACGAGTTCCTTGATGACACTCGCAGGGCGCTCGATCACCTCGCCCGCGGCGATGCGATTGATGGTTTCAGGACTGAGCTGGCGGATGCGCACCGGTGTCCGGCCTCGTTTCGAAGCAAACAGGCCCGATGCGGAAGGCGTCTCGATGGCAGCCGCAGAAGCCGCCGTTATCGCGGCAGGCTCGCCACCCGTTCCCGCGTGATGTTCTTGGCGAGTTCGACGGCCGGCTGATCGAACGGGTCGATGTTCCACAACCTCGCCGCGAGAATCGTCTCCAGCATCAGGTGCATCATCAAAGCGCCGAGCGCCCGCTCGTCAAGCTTGGGAAGCTCGAAGATGCGCACCGGCCGCCCCGCCTTGATCAGCGCCTGTGGAAGAGCAATCGACTGCGCCTCCACGAGATCCCCGGTGGTGCGGCCGCCGAGATAGCCGACGCCGGCACTTTCTGCCAGCTGTGGAGAAAGTTTAGGCCCCGTGCCGGCCATCGGCGTCCGCACGACGTTCATCACGTAGTCGCGTGGGCCATCCATGAACAGCTGCAGCTGGCTGTGCTGGTCGAGCGGGCCGACGCAGGCGATGGGCGCCGTGCCCTTGCCGCTCTTGCCGAGGCTTTCGGCCCAGAGCTGCGCATACCAGTGCGAGAATTTTCCGAGCCTGTCCGTGTAGGGCATCATGACGCTGGCGCGTACCCCGCGCAGATCCGAGATGGCGACCGACAGCGCCGCCCCGACGGCCGGTGCGCATGCCTCCGGAGCGTCGGCCGCGAGCATCGCCTGCACCACCTCGTTGGCCCCGCGACGCACAGCGCGCGCATCCAGGCCGCGCGCGATGGCGGGCATGAGCCCGACGTTCGTGAGCACCGAAAACCGGCCGCCGATGCCGGTGTGATGTTCGAGAAGGGGGATGCCGTGGTTCTCGAACAACGTCCGCAGACCATTGGCCTTGCCGGGCTTTGCCGGCTCCGTGATGCCGAGGAAAAGCCGCGGGATCTTGGCTTCCAGCCCTGCGGCCTTCACGGCGTCGAGCGCGGCCAGCGCTTGCACCAGCGTCTCCGGCGTACCGCCCGATTTCGACGTGACCACAAAGCGCGTGCTCTCGAGATCGAGCGATGCCAGCGACGACGCCAGCGTGATCGGGTCGAGGTTGTCGTAGAAGCGCGTGCGGGGCCGCGCCTTCTGCGATGGGCTGGCGACGCCGGGAATGTTCCAGCCACCGAGCTGGGCGAGCGTCTGTCCGCCCAATGCTGAACCGCCGGTGCCGAAGAACACGACCGTATCGGCGCCTTCCGCAAGTTTCGCGAAGGCGGCTTCGGCCTCGGCGACGTCCTTCTCGTCTTCCGAGATGCGCAGGATCGCAAGCCGCTTCTCGGCATGATCGGCCTTCAGGCCCGCAAGCCCCGGGCGCAAGCGGGCCAGAGTTGCCGCGATCTCCGCCTCAGCGAGGCCGTGTTCACCGATGGCCGCCTGCATGCAGCCGGAGATATCCTGAAGATAGGCCTGCGCCATGGTTTCCTCGAAAATTGGGACGAAGTCTCAACGCACGCGCAGCTATTTCGTCTCGTCCGGGGCGCGCTGGTAGATGTCATCGGAGCGGACGATGTCGTCCTCGCCGAGATAGCTGCCGATCTGCACCTCGATCATCTCCAGCGGTGTCTTGCCGGGATTCTCCAGCCGGTGCCATTGCGTGGCAACGATGTAGACGCTCTCGTTCTCGCGCACGAGCTTCTCGGTGTCACCCACCGTCACCTTCGCCGTGCCATGAACGACGACCCAGTGCTCGGAGCGATGATGATGCATCTGCATGGAAAGCTTGCCGCCGGGCTTCACGTGCAGGAGCTTCACCTGGAACCGCGGACCGATCGACAACGTCTCGAAGAAGCCCCAGGGCCGGTGGCTGCGCACGTGCGTCTGATGCTCGCGCCGCCCCTCTTCCTTGAGCCGCGCCACGATGTGCGAGACGTTTTGGACACGCCCGCGATCTGCCACCAGCAGCGCGTCGGGCGTATCGACGATCACGAGATCCTTCACGCCCAGCGTCGCGACCAGCGCGCGCTCGGAGTGCACATAGCAGTTGCTCGTATCCTCCAGCACGGCATCGCCCTCGACGGCGTTGCCGGCATCGTCGTGCGCCGTCAATTCCCACAGCGACGACCACGAGCCGACGTCGCTCCAGCCCACGTCGATGGGGATCACGACCGCCTTCTCCGTGCGCTCCATCACGGCATAGTCGACCGAGATGGAGGGCGCCGCCTTGAAGGCTTCTAGATCGAGCCGCACGAAGCCCAGGTCCTCGCGCGCAGCCTTCAGCGCAGCCTCCGCCGCCTTGAGGATGGCGGGCTCGAGGCGGGCAAGCTCGTCGATGAAGGTGCGCGCCGAGAACACGAAGATGCCACTGTTCCAGGCGTAGTCGCCCGACGCGACATACTTCTCTGCCACCTGCTTCTTGGGCTTCTCGGTGAACTGCGCCACCGCATAGGCGCCTTCCATGCCGGGGAGCGCCTTGCCGCGTTTGATGTAGCCATAGCCCGTGTGCGGTTCGCTGGGCTTGATGCCGAACAGCACGAGGCGCCCTGCGGCGGCAACCTCCGCCGCCTTCTTCACCGCCGCCGCGAACCCGGCCTGGTCCTTGATCATGTGATCGGAGGGCATCACCACCATGATGCCGGAGGGGTCGCGTGCCAGGATATTGAGGGCCGCCACCGCGATTGCCGGCGCCGTGTTGCGCGCGATGGGCTCGAGAATGACGGCTGCGGGAGATACGCCCGCCCGTTCCGCCTCCTCCAGCACCAGAAAGCGATGGTCGTTGTTGCAGATGATAACAGGCTGAGCAAAACCAAGCTTGACCGGCAGCCGTTTCAGGCTTGCGACGAGAAAGCTCGCCTCCTGCCCGCTCGAGAAGCGAATGAATTGTTTGGGATACATGGTGCGGGACAGGGGCCACAGCCGCGTGCCTGAGCCGCCGGAAAGTATGACCGGGTAAAGTGCCTGCATGAACTGTCCTGCCGTTGCATCTTCGCCCGCTGTCGTAGCACCGGGCGGCCCCACCGCCAAATTCTAGCAGGGCCTGGGGCGGCACGGTGAGAGAACATGTTTCGGACTTAACGGCGCCCGGTCAGGTGTCGCGACCATCCAGCAAGCCGCCCGTGTGCATGGTAGCGATGCTGTCATGTTGTATGGGGGCTTCCGGCGGTGCACCAGCCGGCGGCAGGCCCGGGTCCCGCCGCATGGCGCCGTACTGGCGCCGCTCGACACCCACGGCGCGGCTGCGCGCCATGCGCTCCTCCACCGGGTTCGGCGCGGGTGGCGGCAGTGGCTCGAACTGCGGCACGTCGAGAGACGCCGCAAAATCGCTCATGCAGCTTTCGCCGTCCGACATCGTGGACGAGGAGTTGCGCCACCGCTCCACCACCATGTCGAGGAAACAGTCGTCCCCTACGGGGCGCTTCCAAAGTTCGCTGTAGCGCACCGACGCACTGCGCGGGCGATGCTCTTCCGGCAAGGCATCGAACTTCACACGTCCCGGCAGGCTGACACCGTCGCCGAAGGTGATCGCCTCGCGCTCACCCAGCGTCGGCAGGAACTGCAGAAGGCCCGCGCCGGTGTCCGAAAGCGCCGACTGCACGATCTGCTGGTCGCGGTCATTGGAAAGCCTGAACGCGAAAACGGTGCTGCACTGGGAGAGAATGGTTGGATCGATCTCGGCCGGCCGCTGCGTCACAACGCACAGGGAGGCACCGTACTTGCGTCCCTCCTTGGCGATGCGCGCGATGGCGCGCCGGCACGGCTCGAACACGCTGCCGCCCTCACCCGGCACGTAGCGATGGGCCTCCTCGCAGACCAGTGTGACGGGCACCCGCCCCTCGCTCCAGAGCGCGAAGTCGAACGTGAGGCGACACAGCACGGAAACCACCACCGTGGTGATTTCCGCCGGCAGCCCCGTCAGTTCCACGATCGTGATCGGCTTGCCGCGCGCGGGCACGCGGAACAGGCGGCCCAGGATCTGCGCCATGCCGTCGTAGACGGTGAGCGAGCCGAACATGAAGGCATAGCGCGGATCGTGGATCACGCTTTCGAGCCGGCTCTTGAGATTGCGCAGCGCGGAGATGTCGCGCTTGTTCTCCAGACGGCCCATGCGTTCGTCCAAGAGCGCCACCACCTCGGCGATGCGATAGGGCACCGGTGTGTCGAGGGTCGAGCGCAGGTCCGGGCCCAGGCGGCGCAGGCCTTGCTGGCTCGGGCTGCGGCCGAAGCGGTTCTTGGCGATCGGGATCAGCTCCTGCAGGATCTCCGTTTCCTGCCTGCGGTCGGAGCCCACCACAACCTCGGCGAATTCCTCGAAGGTCAGCAGCCAGTAGGGAAGCTGCATGTTGCGCTGGTTGACCACCTCGGCACAGTCCCTGAAGGCGGCCGCATACTCGTTGTGTGGATCGAGCAGCAGGATGTGTGCCTCGGGGTTGTCCTGCAGGATCGAGCGCAAAAGCAGCGTGGTCGTGCAGGACTTGCCGGTTCCCGTCGTGCCGAGCACGGCAAAATGCTTGGAAAGAAGCTCGTCCGTGCGCACGCGCACGGGGATGCTCTCGTCCTGCAGAATGGTGCCGATCCGGAAGCTGTGCTCGGAGTTGACGAGATAGGCGAGTTCCAGCTCGTCCTTGCGTACGGTGCGAACCTGATCACCGAGGCTTGGATAGTTCGTCACGCCGCGCGCAAACCGCGGCGCCCCGCGCGGGCTTGTGAATACCTCGCCGACGAGACCGAGTTCCGCCAGCCAAAGCTGCTCTTGGTTGCTGCCTGCGTTGTTGCCCGCCGAGGACACCGACAGCCCCAACACCATGGCGAGCACGGTGCTGCGCTCGGACATGACGGCGAGAAGCGCGCCCATCTGCACGCCGCGCAGCCCGTTGGGGCCCGCATGCGGCCCTGACCTGCTGTCGAGCAGCACGCTGCAGCGCGCGCCGTTGACACTGACGACGCGGCCAAGCCCGATGCCCTCGGCCGTGCCGGCTCGATGTGCGGCTTCCGGCTGCGACGCAGGCACGAGTGAAGCGTACTCGGATATCAGCGACAGCGATCGATCGCTTCCAACGTTGCCGCCGAGCATGGCACCCACTCTGTTCCCCAAGACGCA
>JBDHTJ010000133.1:0-14924 GCA_039808585.1 Hyphomicrobiaceae bacterium
TGGGGTTGAAGCTGCGGCGCGGGCGCCCCCTGCATCATCGGCGGGGCGACGTCGCCGCGCCGCTCGCGGGAGGAAAGGTGCGACAGCTGCTCGAGCGCACGCAGTTGCTCGTTGAGGGCTGCGCGCATCGCCTCTGCGCTTTCGCGGGCGGCCATCGGCAGGCGCTCGGCTTCGGCACGCAGGCGCTCCTGCTCGCGGGCAAGATCAGCCGCGGCATTGGCGGCGCGGGCGCGAAGCTCGTCGGAGGTGTCGGTGAAGCGCCCGGCAATTGCGCCCAGCTGCTGCGAGACTTCCTGCGACACGCCCTGGACGCGCGCGCGCATGTCCTCGATGGTGCGGGTGGCCTGCGCATCGGCGTTGGTACGCAGGCGCTCGAACTCGGATACGACGGCGCGGCTGTGGTTGTCGATCTGGCCCCGCAGGCGCTCGAGCTCCGCGACGGCAGCCTGGGCATGCTGCTGCGTGCCCTGCGCGAGTTGCTGGATGAGCTGACGGGCGCGCTGCTCGGCCGAGAGGAGCGTGCCCTCCATCGTCGCCGAATAGCCGCGCATTGCCTCGTCGAGCTCGACCGCCTTGCCGGAGATGCGCTGCAGCGTGTCGTTCAGTTCTGCGTGGCGGCGCTGCAGCGTACTGTCGATGCGGCTGTTGGCGTTCTCAAGCGCGGATGCGGCGCTGACGATATGCTTGCCCTGCGCGTCGAAGCGGTTGGTGACGCCCGCCACCTGGCTCAGCAGGTTCTCCGATACGTGCTTCAGCATCTCGGCCTGGTTGGCGAGGCCCTCGATGGCCTTGAGCGATTGCCGCGTGATGTTGTCCGACGTGCGCCGCACCGCGTCGATGCCGTGCATCATCGACTCGTCCAGGTTCATCGCCTGCTTGCCGAGCGTTTCCGACAGCGCCTGCACGTGCGTCTCGAGTGCCGTGGTGAGCGCGCGCGCCTTGTCGTTGACGACTTCGTCGATGGCGCTGGTGGAGCGCACCATGCTCTGGTCAAACAGCGCGAGCCGCTCGGAGAAGGCCGCATCCAGCGCCCGTGTGCGTTCGACAAGCTGCTTGTCGAGCGCCTCGGCCCGGCTGGCAAGGGTTGCATCGAGCGCCACCGTATAGTCGTCGAGCACCGCCTGCAGTTGCTGCGTGCGGTTGGCCAGCGACGTCTCGAGGTTGCCGGTGGCGGAGGCGAGCTGGTTCTCCAGCGCAATCAGGTTCTGGCCCGCGCCTTCGATAATCTTAGCGAGCTTGATCTGCTGCAGCGAAAGCTTCTCGATCAGGGCGGGGACGTCGCTGCCCATCGCCTTCAGGGTCTCGGCCACCTTGTCGGTGGTGGAGACGAGGGCGTGCCGCTCGCCGACGAGTTCCTGGATCAGGCCTTTGATCTTGTGCTCATTCTCGCCGTAGGACTTCTCGAGGTTCGACACTTCGTTCTGGACGAGTGCCTCGAGTTCGCCGGCCCGGCCGAGCGCCCGGCCGATCGCCTCGTTCATGAACGAGACCTGGCGCCGCACCGCCTGGCCGAGCGACGCCACCGATTGCTCGGCGCCGCGATCAGGTTCCGCAAGGCGCACCGCCACCTCGGTCATGGCGGAAGACATCAGCTTCAGTTCCTGCGCCCGCCAGGCCAGCAGCGCCAGGAACCAGAAGAGGGCGATCGGCAAGGCGATCGCGACGATCACCAGCACCATGGTGGGGCTAAGGAGTGCGGCGCCGAAACTCCCGGAGGAAGCGCTCTCGTTGGCGAGCAGCGCCCAGCCCAGCAGCGCACCGATGACGAACCAAACCCCCGATGCGATTGCCGACAGCCGGAACGCCTGGTTCGACGGCTTCTGCTGCAGTGCAAAAATCAACCCGCCGATGGTGGGAGCGTCATCGTTGGCCGCGATCTGGTCCCGGGCGGGCCCTGCGCCACGCCGGCGCGACTGGCGGCGCCTCGGCTCGTCCTGCCCACCGGCCTCTATGGGATCGGGCATCGGCGGCTGGACCTTGAGTTCGGCGCCCGGAAGGGGAGGGGGAGCGCCTTTGGACGTGGCGCCGGGTGCGCCAGCAACAGGCACGCGCGGCGGCACCGGCCGCACGACACCTGCACCAGGTGCGCGCTGGGCTGCATCACGTTTGGATTGACCGTCCTGCGCCATTCCCCGACCCGTCAACGGCGCTCCGCTGGAAGCGCCGGCCCCTCATCCCCGGATGCATAGCCTATTCCCCCGGAAGGGCACAGGCGGCGGCCGGTGAAAACCGGGGATGAAAACGTGCGGCCCGAAATTTCTCCCCAAGCCCAAGTAATTGCAGATCTTTTTCTTCATCCCCCGAACGCCGCAGGCTAGGGTCGCTTTGCGGCAAAAACGTGATCGATGAACGCCGTCCAGCAATGCCGCCGGCGGGGTTTCGGAGAGATGAAAACGCCTAAGCCACTGCAGCTCAACATAAACTCTCTGTTTACGTTGCCTGACGAAACGTTATCGGCCTTAACCGGCGGTCCAATTCCGGGTGCGAAGGTGGGAGGAAGCGCGGGAGTTCTCCGGAAGCATCGCCCGTGCCGTAGATCGCGAATCGCCGAGGTGGCGGGAGAGACGCAGAATGACCAGTGTTCATCCATTGGCATCGGCAGCGGATGTCGCCGGGATGGCCGTGTTCGACCGCGCCTATCTCGCCCGCTTCACGCTGGGCAACGAGAGCCTCGAGCGCGAGGTGCTGGGTTTGTTCGCAGCGCAGGTGCCGCTCTACCTGGAACGGCTTACGGTGGCCGAGACCTCCCTTGCCTGGAAAGAGGCCGCGCACACTCTGAAGGGCGCCGCCGGCGGTCTCGGCCTGCAGCGGCTCGCCCGCCTTGCCGCGGCTGCCGAAAAGCTCGAGGTCTTCGCTGTCGCAGCCGGCGATACAGCCGCTGCAAAGGCCGAGGCCGTCCGTGTGCTCACCGCCGCGGCGGACGAGGCCCTGCGGGCGATCGGCGCCCCTGCACGCTGACGAGCGTTCCGGCTCCGACATTTGCGCTGCACTAGCACGCTTGAATTCCCCCGCGCACGCCGTTAAGCCTCTGCCGCACCAATGCAGGGCGAAAAACAATTGCAGGCGCGCGCTTTCACGGCCGCCTGCCGCGACCGGAGGGCTCAATGGCCAAGATCACTTTCATTCAGCCTGACGGCACCTCCCAGACCGTCGACGGCGACAACGGCATGACCGTCATGGAGACGGCCAAGAAGAACCTCATTGCCGGCATCGAGGCTGAGTGTGGCGGCGCTTGCGCCTGCGCCACCTGCCACGTGTTCGTGGACGAGGCATGGCTCGAGAAGGTCGGCAAGCCCGCGCAGATGGAAGAGGACATGCTCGACTTCGCCTTCGACGTGCGTCCCAACAGCCGCCTGAGCTGCCAGATCAAGGTTTCCGATGCGCTCGACGGTCTCGTCGTGCGCGTGCCCGAAAAGCAGTTCTGAGCTTTTCCACCCGACACCGATTTCCGCAGACGCCGCACGCGAGCGCGAAGCCATGACCGACGCCACGCCGAATGCCAGCCCCATCGAGACCGATGCCGTGATCATCGGTGCGGGGCCTTGCGGGATCTTTGCCGTGTTCCAGCTCGGCCTGCTCGACATCAAGGCGCACGTTATCGACATCCTCGACAAGGTTGGCGGCCAGTGCGCGGAGCTCTATCCCGAGAAGCCCATCTACGACATTCCCGGCCTGCCGATCGTGACGGGCCAGGGCCTGACGGATGCGCTGATGGAGCAGATCAAGCCGTTCGGGGCGCAGTTCCATCTCAACCGCCGCGTCGACCTGCTCGAGAAGCAGGTTGACGGGCGCTATCGCGTGGTCACCGACGACGGCCTCGCCTTCCTCGCCAAGGTGGTGGTGATCGCAGCCGGCGGCGGCTCGTTCACGCCGAAGCGGCCGCCGTTGCCGGGTATCGAGGCCTTCGAGGGCACCAGCGTCTTCTACTCCGTCCGGCGCATGGAGGATTTCCGCGACAAGGACGTGATGGTGGTGGGTGGCGGCGACAGCGCGCTCGACTGGACGCTCAACCTGCAGCCGATCGCCAGGTCGCTCGTACTCGTGCATCGCCGCGACGAGTTCCGCGGCGCGCCGCACTCGGTGGAGCAGATGCGCGCCCTGGTGGCGGAGAAGAAGATCAGCCTCGTCATCGGCCAGATGGGCTCGATCGAGGGCAGCAACGGCGAGATGAGTGCCGTCACCCTCAAGACCAAAGAGGGCGAAACGCGCCATGCGGTGAACCGGCTGCTGCCGTTCTTCGGGCTGACGATGAAGCTCGGCCCCGTCGCCAACTGGGGCCTCAATCTCCACGAGAACCTGATCAGCGTCGATACCGAGAAGTTCGAGACGAGCACGCCCGGCATCTTCGCCATCGGCGACATCAACTGGTATCCGGGCAAGCTGAAGCTGATCTTGTCGGGCTTCCACGAGGCCGCGCTGATGGCGCAGGCCGCCCACAGGATCGTCTATCCCGGCAAGAAGCTGCTGTTCCAGTACACGACGTCGTCGACGTCGCTGCAAAAGAAGCTGGGCGTCAGCTGAGCCCGTAGCAGCTTTCGCTTGCGGACGTCGCAATAAGCGCCTTGGGGTGGATCCCGGCTCTCGCTTTCGGCCGCCGCGCAAATTGTGCGGTGCGCGCCACGCCGTTACCCCGCACCGAGGGCATCCTTCTAGCGCAACTGCAACGCACGCTCCGCGGGGAGCATCTATCTGTTGAGGCACCCGGTCCACGCTACGGATGCTGGCGTGGAAGCCCGCCTTCGCGGGCTTGACGATAGTGGAGCGGCACCACAACGATCACACTGTTATGAGATCTTCGAGCGCTTGCCCCATCGTCCCTTCCCCCCTTGTGGGGGAAGGACAGGAAGGGGGGATGGCAGGCCCGTTGAGAGCGGACGCATCGTGTCCCGTCACGGCTCGTTGGGCCGGCTTCCACATCGTCGGCGTTGTGTGTCCCCCCGCCCCTGTCCCCTCCCCACCAGGGGGAGGGGGACGACTTCGGCAAGGGGTGTGCCTCGGCGCATCGTCGCGACGAAACTGGCGTCCCACGACCGTCATCTCCGGAGAAGGCGCGCGGCTTCGCGCCGCGCATTTCAGTCGCTGTCGGCCGATGCAGAGCGCGCCTTGTCGCCCGCGCGCCAGGCTGCGAATTTTTCCACGGCCTCTTTGATGCGCGGACGCACGCGTGCCAGGTAAGGCTCGGCCAGCAGCCGTCCCTTCGCTGAAACGGGCAGCACGTAGTCACACACGCCGACCGAGCCATCCGCCCAGTCCCACTTGTAGCCGTGCGCCGGCGCCAGCAGGTCGAGCGTGGCGATGCCGTCGGCGCAGGCCGTGCGCACCCAGTCCTCCACCATCAGCATGCCGGGGCCGCAGGCGTCGAAGGCAGGGTCGTGCGCGATGATGTGCGCGGCGCGATGGCCATGTGCCGTGACGTCGATGGCAGAGGCAGCGAGCCGGCCACCGACGCGGAACCGCGTCACGCGGCAGCCGCAGGGCTTCGCGCCGGATGCGGCCTGCGCGAAGAAGGCCGCATAGCGCGGCTCGCGGAGGGCCGGAGAAACGCGGCCCGTTTCGGCCAGCGTCTGCCGCCGCAATGCCACCGCTTCGTGCGCTGCCCGCGCCGCTTCCGCATCGTCGCTCAGATGCTCGATCACCACCTCGCCCATCTCCGCCAGGCGGCGGGCGAGCCGGTGCCGGTTCTTGCGCGCCTTCGCGCTGTAACGCGTTTCGTAGGTGGCGAAATCGGGCGCGCTGGCGATGTCGAGATAGGGCGCGTCGTTGGCGAGCATTTCCGTCGCCTGATGCCCTTGCAGCAGCGGTCGCACGTTGGCATCGGCGCGCACCTTGCGCAGGTGGAGCGCATCGACGCGCAAGTCTTGGCCGATGACGTCCCAGCCGCGCTGCAGGATCAGCGCCTGATCCTCGGCCGGGTCGATCAGCACGTCGCCGTACTGGCTGACGGGTGCACCCATCCACTCGATAAGGCGAAGGGCAGGCAGGCGCGCCAAGACGAGCGGCCACAGCGCGACGAGCTTGTCGGCTCGGTACATCGCCATCACGGCAAGCTCGGCGTCGGCGGCGAGGTAGGCGTTGGCCCAATGCCAGTTCCAGTTGAACGACTGGAACACATGGCGGCCGGAGGCGCAGCGGGCGAAGAGATCGTTCCACTTGTCTTCGAGACTGTCGAAACCGCTGCGGGTGCGCACGACCGATACGGTCAGGGCCTGCGCCTCGGAAGGCGGCAGCGTCGACGGCAAGATTGCGTCGCGCGTACGTGAAACTGACAACGCATGCAGCATCGGCACAGCAACCCCACGCGGCCGCACAGAGGGCGAGCTGGCGGGCACGTGGCAACACTGCCACGTCAGGGGTAAATGGCAGGTTGGAGAGCTGCCGTTCCGCGCGCGCTCGACGCGGTTGTGGTTAAGGCGCCGTGAACAGGCCGCGGCCGATCAATAGCCTCTCTTGCGGTCCTGGTCGGCGAAGAATTCCTTCGACTGGATCTTGCCCTCGGGCTTGGCGCAGCCGAACATGCCGCAGTTCGCCACCATCGTCGGCTTCGGCAGGTTGGGCGCGAAGTCGCCGCCCAGATGGCGGTTCAGGTCGGCCTTGATGTCGCCGGTGCGCTTCTCGGTGCAGTAGCCCTCGTCGGAGGACGTCTTGGCGAGGATCAGCTTGTAGGTGTTGTCGTAGGTGGAGGTGACCTTGGCCAGGTCCTGCCCCGGCTGCCGGCCCTCGAAGGCGAGGTAGTTGGTGCGCAGCTTGTCCGGATCGAAGAAGAAAGCGCAGCGCTTGGCCCGCGCCGAGGTCCACGCCACGGAGGCCGGGCGCGCCATGGGGCTGTCGTTGGTGATGCCCGGCGGCGCATCGGGCGGCATGACGGGCGTGAGGCCGGTTACGCCCGTGCCCGTGCCATCCGTGCCCTGCAGCGAGCTGGTGCTGCCGGGATTGCCGCTGCAAGCCGAGACGATGGCGGCCAGAGTGAGTACGGTCGCGGCGCCGATGCCTTTGAGGTTGCTGTGCATGAATCCCCTCGTCGAAGCGGTCACTCATGCCTAGAAATTGTGCCGCGTCAATGGCAAGGCGGTGAAATCAAAGGGTTTCGTTTGGTTGGAAGGTTGATGCGACACCATGTGTGGGGGATGCGGCAGGTGATGGGTGGCGGCGGGGCCATGCTGCTGAGCATGATCACGATTCTGGCGACGGTCGCGGCGGGCCTTTTCTCCGCTTCCGCCTTCGTCATTCCGCTCGCGGCTCTGGCGCTGATGGCCGAGGGCGTTCTCGCCAAGGCGTGGGAGCTTCGGCAGAACCCCGCCGTGCCGGTGTCGACCAAGATGGTGACCTACCTCGTCATGGGTGGCGTCGGCTGGCTGCTGGTGGCCTGGGCGGCCTACGTGACGGGCGCGCTGCTGCGCGGGCTGGCGTGATCACGCCGCACCCGCACACGCAGCGGCTCAGTTCAGCGGCACGCGCAGGCTGTGCCTTCGCGGGCTTGATGCCAGAGATCCCCGCAAGCTGCGGTGAAGCGCGCGGTCTCCTCTCTGCCTTCCCGGCCGAGCAGAGCGAGCGCCGGGATCTATCCCCGTCGCGATAGTGAAGAGTGGCGACAGGATCGCCTACCGCATCAGCTCTTTCATGGCGGCGTCGAGGCCCTCGAGGGTGAGGGGGAACATGCGGTTGCCCATCAGTTCGCGCATGAGCTTGATGGAGGGCGTCCAGCCCCAGTGGTTCTCGGGCACGGGGTTCAGCCAGACGGCATGCTCGTAGACGTCGGTGACGCGGCTCATCCAGGTGGAGCCGGCCTCCTCGTTCATGTGCTCGACCGAGCCGCCCGGCACCGAGATCTCGTAGGGGCTCATGGAGGCGTCGCCGATGAAGATCACCTTGTAATCGGACGGATAGGTGTGCAGCACCTTCCAGGTGGGCGTGCGTTCGGTCCAGCGCCGCGCGTTGTCCTTCCACACGAACTCGTAAAGGCAGTTGTGGAAGTAGAAGTACTCCAGATGCTTGAACTCGGTGCGCGCGGCCGAGAACAGTTCCTCCGCCGTCTTGATGTGCCAGTCCATGGAGCCGCCGACGTCGAAGAACATCAGCACCTTCACGGTGTTGCGCCGCTCGGGGCGCATGTGGATGTCGAGATAGCCCTTGTGCGCGGTGCCCTTGATGGTCCCGTCGAGGTCGAGTTCGTCTGGCGCACCTTCGCGCGCGAACTTGCGCAGGCGGCGCAGCGCAACCTTGATGTTGCGGGTGCCAAGCTCGACCGAGTCGTCCAGATCCTTGTATTCGCGCTTGTCCCACACCTTGATGGCGCGGTTGTTGCGGTTGGTCTTCTGGCCGATGCGGACGCCGGCCGGATTGTAGCCGTCGGCGCCGTAGGGTGAGGTCCCGCCGGTGCCCACCCATTTCTTGCCGCCCTGGTGCCGGCCCTTCTGCTCTTCGAGGCGCTTTCTCAGCTCCTCCATGATCTTGTCCCAGCCACCCAGCGCCTCGATCTTGGCCTTCTCCTCTTCGGAGAGGTAGAGCTGGCTGACGCTGCGCAGCCATTCCTCGGGGATCTGCGCCTCCAGCGCCTCGCTCATCAGTTCGAGGCCCTTGAAGACATGGCCGAACACCTGGTCGAACTTGTCGAGGTGGCGCTCGTCCTTCACCAGGGCTGCGCGCGAGAGATAGTAGAAGTGCTCGACGTTACGGTCGGCGAGGTCGGCCTGCAGCGCCTCCATGAGCGTGAGGTACTCTTTCAGGGTCACCGGCACCTTCGCCGCCTTGAGCTCATGAAAGAAAGTGACGAACATGCGACTTCCTCTGCCGGGACGTGTTGCGGGCCTGGAGGCTCTTCTGCCACAGGATGGTGTTGCACACACTCCGATTGATAGCCGATTGCTGACAGAAAGGCCAAATCGGCTTAGGCGTGCCTGAGCGTTGTGCGTAATCCGGCAAGCGTTGCAGACTTGCACTTTCCACAGGATGCAACGGCGAACGCTACCGGTGATGGGTTCCCAAAGGGGATTTTCTTGCCCGGGAATGCCATAGTCATCAGCGGATAGATTCGGCTGGAGGGGGAACCAACGCACATGACAAGCTTGGCACAAGAGCTCGAGGAAATGCGCGTTCGCATGAACGAACTCGCAAAGAACGAGCAGGGCCTCATTATGGCCCTCGGGGATGCGCTGAGCCGCGCCGACCACAAGCTTCTGGACGACGTTCGCAACCTCTCCGCAGAGCATGAGGCACGCCGGGGGGCGATCCTCAAGGAGCTGCAGAGCCTCGCCGCGCGCCTGGGCGCGCTACCCAAGGCCGGCGACCTGTTCGCGCCCATCGGCGGCACGCTGCCGCCGTCCGACCCCTATGGCCAGCATGGCTACCAGCCGCCGCGGCAGGATTGGCGCCGGCAGAGTGTGAGCATCCAGGAAGAGCTGAACAAGCACCTTAGCCAGCGCGCTTCAGGTCTCTGAACGCAGGAGCAATGTCCAGCCGATATGCGAAGGGGGCAGCCGCGCGCTGTCCCTGTTTGCGATCCGACCTCGTTCCTGATTGAATTCGTTTCTGACGTATGTGGCCGGGTTCAGCGCCCGGCCTTTTCGTTGCCGGAAGACTGCTTGCCGGTGAATGCCGGCCGCAGCACCTCGGCCAGGATGTCGCGTGCACGCGGTTTGCGGCTGGCCAGGAACGGCAGCGGCCGGATCAGCTCGATGGCCGCCACCCCGACGCGGGCCGTCAGCGCCCCGTTGAACGCGCCTTCGCCGAGCCGCCGCGACAGGCGGCGCAGAATGTCCTGCCCCAGGAACTGCCCGAGCAGGTCATCCGTAAGGGCGAGGCCGCCGGTGGCGATCATGTGACTGACGACGAGGCGCCCCAGGCGCAGCACGCCGAGCGCACCAGGCTTGCCGCCGTAGACGGTGGCGAGCATGCGCAGGAGCCGCAGGTTCTCGATCAGCACGAAGCCCACGGCGATGAACATCAGCGGCGAAAGGGCGGTGACGGTGGCGACGCGCTTGGCAGACCGCGTCACCAGCTGGCGCGCGGTGACGTCGAGCTTCGACACGATCTCGCGATCGGCGAGCGCCAGCAACTCGCCCGGGTCGTGCACGTCGCGCGCGTAGTCGCGAAAACGGCGCAGCGTCCAGGCCACTTCGGGCCGGCCGGCATAGAGCGCTGCGATGCGCGTGGCGGCGCGCCGCTCGCGGGCCGCATCGCCGGCAGAGATCGACGCGGCGACGTCCGCGCGCACCCGGTGGAGGCGGGCAAGGCGCGAGATGCCGATAATCTCGCGCAGCAGGATCATGACGAAGGCGAAGGCCGCGAGCGACAGCAGCGCTGTCATCGTCCACCCCACCCAGTCCTGCCGCTCCAATGCCAGCGAGACGAGGCGGTAGAACCAGGTCGCGGCGCCGAGCAGCGCCGCACCGACGATCGCCGAGGCCAGGATGGAGCCCCAGCGCAGGCCCGTTTCGGCGAGGTCGGCGAGGGTGGGGCGGGTGACGGCGGCTTCCGGCGCAGGGTCTGCGTCGGCGGTGCCAGACGCCGGCGCGACCGGCTCCACGGGCTCGGGCTCGACGACGAGCGCAGGATCGTCGGGCGCGAAGACGCGTGGGCTGCGAGGCTCGGCCGGACCCGTCATCTCAAGAGGTCTCCGATCAGGAACTCGATCGCCCGGTCGAGGCGGATGTGCGGCAGGGCAGGGGCTTCGCCGGAGGGCGCATCCAGCACAAGGCGCGGCGGCCTGAAGCGGGGAAACTCGACGAGCGGCGTCGGGCTCGTGGTGCCAGACGCCGCATTGCGCAGCACGGCCACATCCTGCGGCAGGTCGCCCGGGAAGATGCCGGCTTCGGTGCGGCCGTCGAAGGTGCGGCCGGCGATGCGCTCGCCCGGCAGCGGGGTGCCGATGATCACGGGCAGCATCTGCCGGCCCGAGCGCGCCTCGGCCTCGCGCGTGGCACGCAACGCCGCGAGCGCCATCACCTTCACCTCCGCGCCTGCGAACTGGGCACGCGAGATGGCGCTGTCGGAGAGCGAACGCAGCACGGCCTCGAGCCGGTCGTGGCTGGCGTGATGCAGATGGTCCGCCTTGGTGGCAGCGAAGACGATGCGGTCGACGCGCCGTCCGAGGATGGAGGAGAGCCAGGTGTTGGCGCCGGGCCTGAAGGCGCGCAGCACCGCGCCCATGGAGCCCTCCAGGTCATCGAGCGCGGCAGGCCCCGCATTGATCGCGCTGAGCGCGTCCATCAGCACGATCTGGCGATCGATCCGCGCGAAGTGCTCGCGGAAGAAGGGCTTCACCACGCGCGCCTTGTAGCTGTCGAAACGGCGTGCCAGCATCGCATGCAGCGATCCGCGCGCGCCGGGCCGCGTATCCGCCAGTGGCAGCGGGAAGAAGGTGAGCAGCGGCGAGCCTTCGAGATCGCCCGGCAGCAGGAAGCGTCCGGGACCGGGCGCGGCGAGCGTGGGATCGGCGCTGCGCGCATCGTGAAGATAGCGCGTGAAGAGCCTTGCGCCTTCGAGGGCAAGCTGCTCGTCAGCAGGCAAGGATGTCTCCAGCCCGCGCACGAATCTGAGCCAGGCCGCGGCCGCCGCTGCACGCCGCGGCGCCTGCGCATCCCGCAAGGCAGCCTGCGACCAGCTTTCGTAGCTCTCTTCCAGCAGCGGCAGATCGATCAGCCATTCGCCTGGATAGTCGACGATGTCGACGTGCAGGCGTGCTGGCCCCAGCGCGCGTCGCACCGCGCCTTGTGGCAGATAGTTCAGGGTGATTCGCAACTGGCTGATGCGGCGCGTGCCCTCCGGCCATTGCGGCGGATCCTTGCCGAGGTCGGCGAGGTGCTCCTCGTAGGCAAAGCGCGGCACGGCGTCGTCGGGCTGGGGCTCCAGGTAGGCGCGCTCGATGCGGCCCTCCGCCATCGCGGTGAAGTAGGGCAGCCGCCCGCCGCTGACGAGCGCACGCACCAGCGCCGTGATGAACACCGTCTTGCCCGAACGTGCGAGCCCCGTGACGCCGAGCCGGATGGTCGGCGTCATCAGGTCGGCGATGCGCTGGCCTGCGCTGCGCAGCGCGCCTGCCGCCTGAAGCTGGAAGTCTGTGAGATCCACCCACGAGCCCTTTCGCGAAGCCCCTAGCTAGGGGCTCGCGCTGCCGCGGGCAAGGACAAAGGGACTTCGGCCGTCTCGGTTCAGAGCGGCTTCCCGCCGAACGAGGTCGAGAAGCAGCCGGTGCGGCCGACGCCCATGTCGGCGCAAACCTTCTCCGCGTCCGCCTTGGAGCCGAACGGTCCGGCAACGAGCCGGTACTTGCCGCCTTCGGTCTTGGGCGCGATGAAGCGCGGCTCGAGCGCGGAAAGCCCCTCGTGCTTGGCCTGCAGTTGCTTCCACGTGTTGCGCAGCGCCTCGACGGAGCTGCCCGCGGCCACCTGCACGGCGAAGGTGCTCGCCCCGCCCTTGCTGGGCGTCACCACGGGCACGCCGAAGGTGATGGTGGGCGCGACCGGGGGCGCCTTTGCGGCCGGCGGCTCGGGCTCTTCCTGCGGCGCAGGGATGCTGCCGGTCTCGACGCGCGGCTGCGAGAAGGGATCGTCGGGGCCGTCTTTCTCCTCGCCTTCGAGGCGGGAGAGGCGCGAGGTGGAGCGCTCGGCCGGCGCGGCCTTGTCCTTGCCGTCCTTCGCCTTGCTCTTCTCGACCGCCTTCTGCTTCGCCGCAGGCGGTGTGGTTGCGGCGACCGGCGCGTTGGCGGTGCTGGGCGTCAGCGCCGTCACGCGCTCTTCGAGAACGGAGAGACGCGACTGGATCTGTTTGTCGGAAGTCTCGCGCTGATCGAGGCTCTCCTTCACGCCGGCGAGGTCGCGCTGCATGTCGCCTACAGTGCGACGCACAGTGCCGATCTCCGAGAGCGCGCGGCTGGCGAGCCGCATCGTCTGATCCTGCTCGCCATGCGCCTCCTTGGTCCCGGCCTTGCCGAAGTCGGGGGACGTGAGCAACGAGGCGAGATAGGCGAGTGCGGCCGCTGCCGCTACCGCCCACACGAACAGGTAGAGCTTGAATGCCCCGGAACGGGAGCGTGTGGTACCACTGGCTGCCATGACTGGAAGCGCCCCTCTCGCTTAAGCCCATCAACGAGATCGTCCGCGCAACGCCCGATACTGCGATCCGAATCGAGCACAAGGCTCACAGACGAGGCGGGTAGGGTCAACGCGCCGGGGCCCGGCGGCGGGGGGCAACTGTGGACATGTCGCAGATGGGCCATACCCAGTTGCCGCCTGGACGCAGGCGGCTTCCACAAGCTATTTCCCGGAGCCAAACTGTTTCGGCGCCTGCCGGATCGGCACATTGGACATCCTGAGGCGCAGCGGACGGAGCCACCATCGATGACGAAAACGCCACTCCTGATCGTGATTCTCGCCGCCGGCAAGGGCGTGCGGATGCGGTCGGCCATGCCGAAGGTGATGCACCAGGTGGCGGGCCGGCCCATGCTGGCGCACGTCATGGCCACCGCCAAGGCGGCAGGCGCCGAGAAAATCGCGCTGGTGGTTGCGCCGGGGCAGGATGCGGTGCGGGCGCTCGCGGCGAAGGAGTTCCCGGCGGTTGCCATTTTCGAGCAGCAGCGGCAGGCGGGCACCGCCGACGCGGTGCTGGCGGCAGCCGATGCGATCGCTGCCCACCGTGGTGATGTGCTGGTGCTGTTCGCCGACACGCCGCTGGTGCGGCCGGAGACGGTGACGGCGCTGACCGACACGCTTGAAGCCGGTGCCAGTATCGCCGTGTTGGGCTTCACCCCGCCCGATGCCGGCGGATATGGCCGCGTGTTGCAGGATGAGGCCGGCAACGTCACCGCCATCCGCGAACAGAAGGACGCCAACGACGAAGAGCGCGCCGTGACCCTGTGCAATGCGGGCGCCATGGCGTTCCGCATCAACGGCCTTGTCGACCTGTTGCGGGCCATCGGCAACGCCAACGCGGCCGGTGAATACTATCTCACGGATGCCGTTTCCATCGCCCGCGCACGCGGCATGAACGTGCGCGCCACCATTGGCAGCCTCGAAGATGCCATGGGCGTCAACTCCCGCGCGCAGCTGGCGGACGCGGAGGCGGCATTCCAGGCGCGTGCGCGCAAGAAGGCCATGGCCGAGGGCGTGACGCTGATCGCCCCCGAAACGGTCTGGTTCAGCTACGACACGGTGATCGGCCAGGACGTGGTGATCGAGCCCAACGTGTTCTTCGGTCCGGGCGTGGTGGTGGAGGAAGGCGCATCAATCCTCGCCAACAGCCACATCGTCGGGGCGCGTGTGGGCCGCGGCGCCCGCATCGGCCCGTTCGCCCGCCTGCGCCCGGGCGCGGATCTCGCCGAGGATGTGCACGTCGGCAATTTCGTGGAGGTGAAGGCCGCAACGATGGAGAAAGGCGCCAAGGCGAACCATCTCGCCTACATCGGCGACGGCTTCGTGGGCGAGGGGGCCAACATCGGCGCCGGCACCATCTTCTGCAACTACGATGGCTTCGAAAAGCACCGCACGCACGTGGGCAAGGGGGCCTTCGTGGGCTCCAACTCCTCACTGGTTGCGCCGGTGAAGATCGGCGACGGCGCCTTCGTGGGCTCCGGGAGCGTCATTACGCGGAACATTGATCCGGATGCCCTGGCGGTGGAGCGCGCGCCCCTCGACGTGCGGCCGCAATGGGCCTCGAAGTTCCGGCAGATGAAGCTGCGGCGCAAGGGAAAGGCCTGACGTCTCCAGGCGTTAAACAGAGGCGTCGGGAAAAAGCCCGAAACAGAACTTGAATTGATGATGCGGGCCGAAGCGGCATAGCTCTGGAGAGCTAATGCAGCATGGTAGCATTTAGAGGCTCGATCGAAGTCGCTCGCAGCTTTTTCCCTCTGCCGAACGCAGAGACGGAGGCCGCGAGCCAGGCGAGAGGCATCAGGCATGTGTGGGATCGTCGGCATTCTCGGCACCAAGCCG
>JBDHTJ010000134.1:0-14825 GCA_039808585.1 Hyphomicrobiaceae bacterium
TTGGAGGGCTGCGCTGCGCTTAGCCGCTTGGCAAAAATACCTTTTTCGATCATGTCGACGTAACGCCAGTAGGGCTGCAGCTTTTCAAGTGGGTCGAGTTGGAGGACCGTTACAATTCCAATAGCGAGGCCGATAACAATCACGAGCATGAGCTTCTGGACAGATCCCACCGCGAACTTGTGCGCAGCCTCCGTGAGCACCCGCATGAGCCAAGAACGAAGCGTCTTTGCAAAGGAAGATCCCGACGCGCGCGCATAGGCGCTGGTTGGCGATGTGACGCGCCGTTGTGTCCCACGCTGCCCCGTCTGCTTCTGGCGCGCGACCTTCGGCAGCTCATCGTCCCTGAACAGAGACGGCTGCTGGTCGAGGCTGCCGCTCCCTCCCTTGGCCATGAAATCTCCAATATTGTTGGATTGCATGACATGATTCGTCAGTTGGTGAAATAGGGGCCTCAGGGAGGGGCTTGAACATACCGAGAGCGATGGGGTCGCGCGAAAGCCCATCCGCCACCGTCATGCTCGCGAAGGCGAGCATCCACGCAAGTCAGAGCGCATACCGCCATCCCCGATGAGAATGCGCATCTGTCTCGATCGCGCATGAGATGAAGCGATATGGCCCCCTCAGGTGCCTTCCCGGAACACGCGGCGCCCATGCGCGCCCCATCGTTGTGACCTTGCGTCGATCCCCCCTGCGCGGGGAGGACGGGTGGGGAAGAGGTGCGTAGACAATAGTGCGCGGTGCGGCTCAGCGCGCGCCGCAGCCAACGGTGCGCGCTGCGGCCTGGGCGGCTGGATTGCGGCCTGCGTTGGGAGGGCAGCGTTACTCCGCTGCCACCGCCATCTCCGCCGGTTCCACCTTCGCCGCGCAGTACTTGAACTCGGGGATCTTGCCCATGGGATCAAGCTGCGGGTTGGTGAGGAGGTTCGCAGCCGCTTCAGCGAAGCAGAACGGTATGAACACCATGCCCTCGGCCACATCCCGGTCGGCGCGGGCCTTCAGCACGACGCTGCCGCGCCGCGTGGTAACGCGCACGAACTGGCCGGCAGCGAGGCCGAGCTTCTCCATCTCGCGCGGATTGAGACCCGCAATCGCCTCCGGCTCGAGCGCATCGAGGTTTCCGGCGCGCCGCGTCATCGAGCCCGTGTGCCAGTGCTCGAGCAGGCGACCGGTTGTGAGCACCATGGGATAAGTCTCGTCCGGCAGCTCTGCCGGCGGCACGAGGTCTGCCGGCACGATCTTGGCGCGGCCCGAGGCCGTGGGGAACGCGTTGCCGAAGATGATTTCGTTGCCGGGCTTGTCGGGTGCGTCGCATGGGTATGTGACGGCATCTTCCCGCACAAGGCGCTCCCACGTGATGTTCTTCAAGGACGGCATCACCTTGGTCATCTCGTCGAAGACATCGGAGACATGGGTGTAGGCCCACGGCAGCCCCACGCGGCGCGCGATTTCCTGGATCAGCTCCCAGTCCTGGCGCGCTTCGCCCGGAGGTGGCACGACCGGGCGGGCAATCTGCACCTGGCGGTTCGTGTTGGTGAAGGTGCCCCACTTTTCGGCATGGGCAGAGGCCGGCAGCACTACATCGGCGTGCCAAGCCGTCTCGGTCAGGAAGATGTCCTGCACCACGAGGTGCTCGAGGTGCGCGAGCGACTCGCGCGCATGCTGCACGTCGGGGTCCGACATCGCCGGGTTCTCACCCATCACGTACATGCCTTTGATCACGTCGTCCTTGATGGCGTGCATGATCTCGACGACGGTGAGCCCGCGCTTGGGATCGAGCTGGCGCCCCCAGAATTCGTCGTATGCGCTGCGGATCTCGGGGTTCTCGACGCTCTTGTAGTCGGGGAAGAACATCGGGATGAGGCCCGCGTCGGAGGCGCCCTGCACGTTGTTCTGGCCGCGCAGCGGATGAAGACCCGTGCCAGGCCGGCCCACGTGGCCGGTGACGAGGGCGAGCGCGATCAGGCAGCGGGCATTGTCGGTGCCGTGGGTGTGCTGCGAGACGCCCATACCCCAGAAAATCATCGAGCGTTCGGAGCGACCGTAGAGCCGCGCTACCTCACGGATGGTCTCGGCCGGGATGCCGCAAATGGGCTCCATCTTCTCCGGCGTGAAATCGGCGACCTTCGCCTTCAGGCTCTCGTAGCCCTCGGTGTGCGCCTGCACGTACTGGATGTCGACCATGCCCTCGTCGATGATGACGTTGAGCATGGCGTTGAGAAGGGCGACGTCGCGCCCCGGCTTGAAGCGCAGCGTGTGCGAGGCGTAGCGCGCGATGCCCTGGTGCTGGCCGCGCGGGTCCATCACGATGAGCTTGGCGCCGCGCTTGGCTGCGTTCTTCAGGAAGGTTGCGGCAACGGGATGGTTCTCGGCCGGACGCGCGCCGATGACGATGATGCAATCGGCGTCCTTGGCGGCGGTGAAGGGTGCCGTGACGGCGCCCGAGTTCAAGCCTTCCATAAGTGCCGCTACGGACGATGCGTGGCAAAGCCGCGTGCAGTGGTCGACGTTGTTGGTGCCGAACCCCTGCCGGATCACCTTCTGGAAAAGGTAGGCTTCCTCGTTGGAGCCCTTGGCCGAGCCGAAGCCCGCAATCGCCTTGCCGCCTTCGCGATCGCAGATTGCCTTGAGCCCGGAGGCAGCCTTCTGCAGCGCCTCCTCCCAGGTCGCCTGGCGAAAGAACTTCGAAACCTCGTCGCGGCGGATCTGGATGTTGGCGTCCTTGGCGACGCCCTCGCGCCGGATCAGCGGCTTGGTGAGCCGGTCGGGATGGTGGATGTAGTCGAAGCCGAAGCGGCCCTTGACGCACAGTCGGTTGTTGTTGGCAGGGCCATCGCGACCATCGACGTAGAGGATCTTGTCGTCCTTGACGTAGGCCGTGGTCTGGCAACCGACGCCGCAGTAGGGGCATAGCGTGTCGACAGCCTTTTCCTCGAATTTCGTGCGCTTGCCCCTGGCGTCGAGCAGGCTCTTTTCCATCAAGGCGCCGGTGGGGCACACCTGCACGCACTCGCCGCAGGCAACGCACGTGGAGTTGCCCATCTCCTTGTCGAAGTCGAACACCACCTTGGCGCCGTGGCCACGGAAGGCCATGCCGATCACGTCGTTGGCCTGGACCTCACGGCAGGCGCGCACGCAAAGGCCGCAGTTGATGCAGGCGTCGAGGTTGACGGAAATCGCCGAGTGAGATGCATCCTGCGCCGGCTTGTGGTCGGAGGGGAAGCGCTTCACCGGCGTGATGTTCATGGCATCGACCCAGCCCCAGAACTTGGACTTCGGATCGTGGCTTTCCTCGCGCTCGGGCTGGTCTGCCAGGAGCAGCTCGAACACCATCTCGCGAGACTTCTTGGCGCGCTCGGAGGCCGTCTTCACCTTCATGCCCGCTGCAGGCTTGCGCTGGCAGGAGGCCGCGAGCACGCGCTCGCCTTCCACCTCCACCATGCACGCGCGGCAGTTGCCGTCGGCGCGATAACCGGGCGCGGGATGCCAGCACAAATGCGGGATCTTCGTGGCCTGGCGCTGGGCTACCTGCCAGATGGTCTCGCCGGGCTCGGCTTCGACCATCTTGCCATCGAGCTCGAAGGTGATCTTCGTCATGGGCATCTCGTCTCGGATCTTACTTCAGCTCGATCTCTACGAACGCGAACTCGTAGGGATTGGGATTAATGACGTTGTGGTGCACACCGCATTTGCGGGCATAGGAGACACCGTGCTTGAGTTCGGCGTACGTGGTTTCGCCATTGGGATGTTCGAGCTGAAGCCGTCCATCGCCCAGCGGCACCACAACGTAGTCCATGCCGTGCACGTGCTCGCCGGTCTCGGCACCCGGCGCAAAGCGCCACTCGGTCACGCGAACGCGGGCATCGTCGACTTGCACCGTGGCCTTGGCTTGCGGACGCTTCGTCATCTCAGGGTCTCCTCGTTTGAAACTGGCGTGATGCTATCACCGCAAGTCCTCGGGGAAGAAGCGAAACACGCTGCGCAGGGGATTTGATGCAGCCTGGCCAAGGCCACAGATCGAGGCGTCGCGCATCACTTGCGCCAATTCCTCATGCAGCTTCTCGTCCCAATTGCCCCGCGCGAGAAGCTTGACCGCCTTCTCGGTGCCAACGCGGCAGGGCGTGCACTGACCGCAACTCTCGTCCTCGAAGAAGCGCATCAGGTTGAGCGCGACACCCTTCATGTCGTCCTTGTCGGAAAGGATGACGACGGCGTGGCTTCCCACGAAGCAGCCGTGCTTCTCGAGTTGACCGAAATCGAGCGGGATATCGGCCATGAAGGCAGGGAGAATGCCGCCCGAAGCGCCGCCCGGCAGATAGCCCTTGAAGTGGTGACCATCGGCCATACCGCCACACAGGTTAATGAGTTCGCGCGCGGTTGTGCCGGCCGCCGTGAGCACGAGGCCCGGGTTCTTGACGCGGCCCGAGACGGAGTAGGAGCGCAGGCCTTTCGTACCGTTCTTGCCCTGGCTGGCGAACCACTCGGCGCCCTTGTCGAGGATCGCAGGCACCCAGAAAAGCGTCTCAATGTTGTTGACGAGTGTCGGGCGTCCGAACAAGCCGACCTGTGCGACGTAGGGCGGACGGTGGCGCGGATAGCCGCGCTTGCCCTCGATCGATTCGATCATGGCGCTTTCCTCGCCGCAGATGTAGGCGCCGGCACCGCGGCGCACATGCACCCGCGTATGCCGGGTGAGGCCAGCCGCCACGAGCTTCGGAATCTCCGTGTTCAGGATCTCCAGGACCGCCGGGTACTCGTCGCGCATGTAGATGTAGATGTCGGTCGCCTCGACCACCCACGCGGCGATGAGCATGCCTTCGAGGAACTTGTGCGGCTCGCTTTCTAGGTAGATGCGATCCTTGAACGTGCCGGGTTCGCCCTCGTCCCCGTTGACGGCCATCATGCGGGGACCAGGCTCGGCGCGCACGAGGCCCCACTTGCGCCCCGTGGGGAAGCCGGCGCCACCCAGACCGCGCAGGCCGCCGTCCGAGAGAGCGCCGATCACGCTTTCAGCTGTGCGCTCGCCGGAAAGACATTGGCCGAGGATACGATAGCCACCGGCTTGGCTGTAGGCTTCGAAGTCGTTGTAGGCGGGGACTTCGGCGTCGGTCGCCCCGCTGGCCGAAAGAGCGAGCACTTTCTCGACATTGGCATGCGGCACGTGGCGATGCCCGACCTCGACCACCGGCGCCTGATGGCATGCGCCCATGCACGGCGCGCGCACCACGCGCACATCCTGCGGCGCGGCCAACTTCAGGGCCTGCTCGAGGGCTTGCGCGCCCGCAATGGCACAGCTCAGGCTGTCGCAGACGCGGATGGTGATCGGCGCGGGTCGAGGCTCATCATCGGCAACCACGTCGAAATGGGCGTAGAACGTTGCGACCTCGTAAACCTCGGCCATTGGTATGCGCAGTTCCTCCGCGAGTGCATGTAGATAGCTGGCCGGAAGGCATCCCTGGTCATCCTGGATCAGGTGCAGATATTCGATGAGAAGGGCACGCTCGCGCGGACGATCACCGAGGAGCGCCCGGACCGCCTTCGTTTCCTCTTCCTTCAGCACCCGACCGCGCGGAAACGGTGCGGCCTTTCGACGGCCCGAGCCTGGATGGATGGAGCGCTGCGCGGGGGGCTGTGGCATCCGGCGGCCGGGTGAATCCGTCATGAGCGGTCGTCTCGCGCTTTTGGCCTGCATCGCGGCGTCACGCCTGCTGGCTCCCCAGATCGGGGAAGCAGCGCGGATATGACGGTTGGAGGCAATTTTTGGCATACCATATGCCATATGCGACTAAAGTGTCGAGCCCGTGATCACTGGGAAAGGCAATTCTGCCCGATGGCAAGGTTGCCGGTGTGCCGCTGGATAGTTGCGGGAAGGCAACTGCGCCAAAAAAGGTGGGCCTCGACTGGTGTTGCTGGTCGCGTGCCTGTAATGAACACAGCGCTTGGGGGAGGACTGTATCCGTCGACAGCCTGTGGGGACAGAATGCCCGGACCGGTTCGGCTTGGCCTGACATGGCGGCTGTTCGGGCGCCTGGCCAGGTGCCGCAGTCGCCGCCTCCGTCGTAAATGCAACTAGGGAGATGGGGCAGCAGTCCCCCGGAGGATTGGATTCGCAATGGATCAATGGGCTGATATCGCGATGTCGACGATGCGGGAGTGGGCGCCGCTGGGGGCCCAGATCCTTTCCATCATCTGGATCAACATCCTGCTTTCCGGCGACAATGCCGTCGTCATCGCCATGGCGTGCCGGTCCCTGCCGCCCCGCCAGCGGATGGTGGGCATCATGCTGGGCGCGGGTGCGGCCGTGCTGTTGCGCGTGATCTTCACGGTGGCCTTGCAGTACATGCTGGGGCTGCCATGGCTGCGGCTCATCGGCGGCGTCCTGCTTCTCTACATTGCCGTCAAGCTGCTGACGCAGGAGGAGGAGGCGGGTGAGGATTCCATCGCTGGCTCCGACAACATTTGGGGAGCGGTGAAGACCGTTGCCATTGCGGACATGGTTATGAGCCTTGACAACGTCCTGGCCATTGCCGGTGCCGCCAAGGGCCATCCCTGGCTCATCGTCTTCGGCCTCGTGATCTCGATCCCGCTGATCGTGGCAGGTGCAACCTTGATCATGTCGCTGCTCAATCGCTTCCCGGCATTGGTGTGGGCGGGGGCGGCGCTGCTGGGTTGGATCGCGGGCGAACTCGTAATGGAGGACCCGGTCAGCAACCCCTATTTCGAGGCATTGGGCGTGCAGTATGGCTTCAGCCACCACGCGGTCGAATACGCCCTCAAGATCGCGGGGGCTGTGCTCGTCTTGGTGATCGGGTGGGTCTTGCTGAAAATCTCGGCCCGCAAGCACAGCGAAGCCTAGGAGCTCAAGAGCTTAGAGAGTTCGCTCTCGCCCGCCGGAGTCGTCTTCGGCGGGCTTTTTCTTGCCTCAATCGACAGTTCTGCTTGCGCCTTGACGACAACTGTTGGTGAGCGCCCATGAAATCCGGTTGGCGGCCGGCGCCGCAGGTTGTTTAATCGCGGACGCGTCGGTCTTGGCGTCTTTGGCATGCTCCGGGCGTTAATCTTGCATGGCATCCCGGCTGGCATCGCCGTCGTCGGCGGCGTCATGATGAAGCGTGAAGGCGGCATCGGGAGAGAGTGGCACTGATGGCTTCAGAAAACGCGCCTCCCTCTGCGTTCGAAAAGGCTTTCGAGCGCAAGATCCGCCTGTCGACATGGGCGCTGTTCTTCGAAGCCTTGTGGCCCCGGATCTGGGCCGCGATCGGTCTCGTCGGCCTGTTCATAGCCGTTTCTCTCGCCGGCCTTTGGCCAAAGCTTTCGCCACTTGCGCACCAGATTGCGCTGGGCGCCTTTGCGCTCGCTTTCGTTGCAACTTTCGTGTGGATCGTGCGGGTTCGCACGCCAGATCGCGAGGCTGCCGTCAGGCGCGTGGAACGGGTGTCGGGCGTCAAGCATCGCCCCGCCTCTTCGTACGAGGATACGCTTACACTCAACGCCGAGGATCCGCGCACGCTCGCTTTGTGGCGGGCGCATCGCAACCGGCTGGCGCAGATGTTGGCGCGGTTGCGCGTGGGCCGTCCGGAGCCACGCACGGATCGTCGCGACCCGTTCGCGCTGCGTGCGCTGCTTACACTCGCCGTTGTCGCGCTGCTGGTTGCAGTGGGCGACAGTGCCTCCGACCGCCTGCGCTCGGCCTTTCGCTTCAGCCCCCTCTCGAAGGGTGCGGAAGCCCGTCTGGACGCCTGGATCACGCCACCGGCCTATACAGCCAAGCCGCCCGTCATGCTGGCCGACGGCGGCCAGGCCCGCGCGCTCGCGACGGCCGAAAAGCCGCAAGGCGCGCTCGAGATCCCGGATCGCAGTGTGCTCGTGGTGCGTGGCAGCGGCGCCGGTGTCGGCACGTTGACGGTGGAAGTGCCCTCCGAGGACGGCGGCATGCAGAAGATCGAAGGCAAACGCCCTGAGGCGGTGCAGTCTGGATCGCGGCCAGCAGCCGGTGCCGACGTGGCGGAGGTGAAGCTGGAATTGCGCCGCTCGGGCGTATTGAATGTTTATGCCGATGGCACTCGCATCGGCAGCTGGCCGATCCAGGTGACGCCAGACAATCCTCCAACCATCGCCCTCACCAAGGAACCTGAGCGCACGCTGCGCGGTGGCCTGAAGCTTTCCTTCAAGGTCGAGGACGACTACGGCGTCGCCTCCGCAGAGGCTCGCATCAAGCGCATCAAGCCGAAGAAGGACACCTCCTCCACGGCCTGGGCGCGCACGAAAGCCAACCGAGGTCCGCGCCAGCCCTACGAACGCCCGCCGGCCATCGCATTGCGGCTCCCCAAGGCCTATCCCAAGAGCGCTGAGGGACAGAGCTTCCAGGAACTCGGCGATCATCTGTGGGCCGGCATGGCCGTCGAGCTGACTTTGGTCGCGAAGGATCTCGCAGGCCAGACAGGCCGCAGCAAGACGCTCGAATTGGTGCTGCCCGAGCGGCAGTTCCGCAAACCGCTCGCGCGCGCCGTGGTAGAGCAGCGCCGCCTTCTCGTCGAAGAGCCGCGCAACCGCATGGACGTGGCCAAGGCGCTGGAAGCCCTGACACTGGAACCGGAGGGCTTCATCGACGATCTGCAGGTCTATCTCGGCCTGCGATCTGCCTATTGGCGCCTGGTGCGGGATGACAGCCGGGCCGGCTACCGCAGCGTCATGGCGCAGCTTTGGAACGTGGCGCTGCGCATCGAGGATGGCAACCTCACCGATGCGGAACGGGCCTTGCGCGAAGCGCAGGAGCGGCTGTCCAAGGCGCTCGAGAATGGTGCTTCGGATGAGGAAATCCAGCGACTGATGCAGGAGTTGCGGCAGGCGCTTGCCCAGTTCCTCGAACAGATGCAGCGGCAGGCGCAGGATCAGCCGCCCATGCAGGGGATGAACCCCAACAGCCAGACAATGACCAGCCAGGATCTCGAGCAGATGCTCAAGAATCTGGAGAACATGGCGCGCTCGGGAAACAAGGACATGGCCCAGCAGATGCTGAGCCAGTTGCGCGACCTGCTCGACCGTCTGCAGTCGGGGCGCATGGCCGATCAGGGCCAGGGTCAGCGCATGGGCCAGATGATGGACGAGTTCGGCCAGATCATCGGTCGCCAGCAGCAGTTGCTCGACGACACCTTCGGCCAGCAGCGCGAAGGCCAGCAGGGGCAACAGGGGCAACGCGGTCAGCAAGGCCAGCCCGGCCAGCGCGGACAACGTGGCCAGCGCGGGCAACAGGGTCAGCAGGGCCAGAACGGGCAACAAGGCCAGAACGGCGAGGGCCAGGGCGACCAGCTCGGCGCACTGGGCAACCGGCAACGCGAACTGCGTGACCGGCTCGACCGTCTGCAGCGCGGCATGCGCGAACTCGGCATGAACGCGCCGGGCCAGCTGGACGGTGCTGGCGAGGCCATGGAGCGGGCGGAGCGGGCGTTGCGCAACGGCGATCTGGAAGGCGCAACCGATGAGGAAAAGAACGTTCTCGAACAGTTGCGACAAGGCGCGCGCGAGATGGCGCAGCAGATGCTCCGGCAGATGCCCTCACGCTATGGCATGACAGGCAGCCAGAACGAACTCGATCCCATGGGCCGGCCGCCACAGCGCACCGATGGCACGGATCCCGGCGTCGGCGTCAAGGTGCCGGATCAGATCGACATCCAGCGTGCCCGTGAGATCCTGGAAGAGCTGCGCCGGCGCATCGGCGAGACCACACGTCCGCCGATCGAACTCGAATACCTGGAGCGGCTACTGAAGCGCTTCTAGGGGCCTGAGCCGTTGCGATGGACGCGGGCTTGCGTCCATCGGCGTACACGGTCAATGCCTCAGCCCTCGGAGCCCGCTTGCTCGGGCAGGCGCTCGCCGCGCGTGTCGGCGGGATTGCGCAATGCCCCTTCCGCCTTGAGGAAGGCTTCCGCCTCGGGCGGCATCGGTGGGCTCTCGGCCTCCTCCGGCGCCACGCCCAAGGCTTCCACGATACGCTTCACCGTGACGTAGGCGCGGTCCTCGCGGGCATAGAAACCCGCCTTGATGAACGCGCGCGCTGCCACGCGTCCGCGGTCGGAGACGAAGGTCTGCTCCATGACGGCAGTGGTATCGGTCCAGGCCACGAGCCGCGTTTCGAGCTGGTAGCCCTCGAAGGGTCGAAGCTCGCGCCGGAACCGGATGGCCGCGGCCGAGATGATGGGCGACCAGCGCTTGTCCCACAGCGGCCGCCATAAACCCGTGCGCAGCACGAAGTCGATGCGGCCGAGATCCATGATGGTCAGATACCGGCCGTTGTTCATGTGCATGTTGAGATCGAGGTCGTGCGGCCAGACGCGAAAATGCACGCGTGACACTGCCACCCGGGGATCGAGCACCGGTCGCCACAGCGCCGACAGCATCACCCACACGAGGCGCAGCCAAAGGTTCATGGCATCTTTTCCGTTGCGTCGCGAATGCTGACTGGGGCCGCCCCGGTTGCCGTTTGACGTCGCCAAAGCCGCGTGTTCAATGGCCCCACGCCTGGAAACGGAGACCGAAGCATGGCCGCCACCTCGAACAATAGCTCGAAAAGCAACAGCATGCGTATCGCAGTCATCGCAGGTGACGGCATCGGGCGGGAAGTGGTGCCCGAGGGCATTCGAGTGTTGGAGGCGGTGGGGAGCAGGTTCGGGCTCAGCTACAAGTGGGATGCCTTCGACTGGAGCTGCGAGCGGTTCCACAAGACGGGGCAGATGATGCCGGCCGACGGCCTGGATCAGATCCGCAACCACGACGCCATCTACCTGGGCGCTGTGGGCTATCCGGGCGTGCCGGACCATGTGTCGCTGTGGGGATTGCTGATCCCAATCCGCCGCGGCTTCCAGCAGTACATCAACCTGCGCCCTGTGCGCCTCTTCAAGGGCCTCAAGTCGCCCTTGGCCGACCGCAAACCGGGCGACATCGACTACATGATCGTGCGCGAGAATAACGAGGGCGAGTATTCCTCCATCGGCGGCCGCATGTACGAGGGCACCGAGCTCGAGGCCGCCATTCAGCAGGCCGTGTTCACCCGCAAGGGCTGCGACCGCGTGATGCGCTATGCCTTCAACCTCGCCCGCACGCGCAAGCGCAAGGAGGTGACATCGGCCACGAAGTCGAACGGCATCTCGATCTCCATGCCCTACTGGGACGAGCGCTTCGCGGCGATCTCGAAGGAGTATCCCGACGTCAAGACCAGCCAGTTCCACATCGACATTCTCACCGCACATCTCGTGCGCAATCCTGATTGGTTCGAGGTGATCGTCGGCTCGAACCTCTTCGGTGACATCCTGTCGGACTTGGGGCCGGCCACGACGGGCACCATTGCCATTGCCCCGGGCGGCAACATCAACCCCGAGCGCGAGTACCCTTCCATGTTCGAGCCGGTACATGGTTCGGCGCCCGACATCGCGGGCCAGGGCATCGCCAATCCGATCGGGCAGATCTGGTCCGGCGCCATGATGCTGGAGCACCTCGGGCACAAGGATGCGGCGGACGCCATCGTGAAAGCCATCGAGACGCTCATCGCGGACAGCGATGTGCGCACGCGTGACATGGGTGGCAAGGCCACCTGCCGCGAACTCACCGATGCCATCCTGGCGCTCGTGAAAAAGTAACGGGGGCAGGCGCTCATGACAGCCATGCCAGCCCTCTGCGAGAGCCCGCATCCATGAGCGATGTGACGGACCAAGCGTTCACGCGCGAGGCGTTCCTGGGCCGCGCTCGCAAGGGGCTGCTTCCCGAGCCTTCGGAGGCGATCTTCGATCCGCGTTCCGGCCATGCGCTGGGGCCCAGCGATTGGGATCTCAATCCCGAGTTCAAGGATGATCTGGCGCTGCTGCCGCCGCCACGACTGGCAGCGGTGCTGGTGCCGATCGTGCTTCGGGACGAGCTGACCGTGCTTCTCACCCAACGTTCTCACGACCTGCCGAGCCACCCTGGCCAGATCTCCTTTCCAGGCGGCAAGATCGAGCCGGACGACGAGAGCGCGGTGGCCTGCGCCCTGCGCGAGGCCGAGGAAGAGATCGGCCTCCCGCGCTCGTTCGTAGAGCCATTGGGTTTCCTCGACAGCTACCGCACGGGCACCGGGTTCGAGATCAAGCCGGTTGTCGCCTTTGTGAAGCCGGGTTTCATCGCGAAGATGGACCCGCGCGAGGTGCTCGAGGTGTTCGAAGTGCCACTATCCTTCCTGATGAACGTCGAGAACCATCAGAAGGACAGCCGTGAGTGGAAGGGTCGCCGCCGCTCCTACTATGCGATGCCCTATGAGGGCCGCTATATCTGGGGCGCGACTGCGGGCATGCTCAAGAACATGCACACGAGGCTCTACGCATCATGCGGCTCGTCCTAGAAAACGTTCTGCTCTTCCTGCTGCCGACGCTTCTCTACTGCGGCTACCGCTTTCTTCGCTCGGAGCCGGAGAAGGCTTTTGGCCGCGTCCTCAACGAGGCACCCCTCGTCACGTTGTTTGTGGTCGGGGCGGTCGTGGTGGGATCGCTGCGCCTCTACGTGGCGTTGACGTCGGACCGCGAGGGCGGCACGCCGAGCCAGCAGTACATTCCCCCGCACATGGGCAAGGACGGCAAGATCGAGCCTGGACGCATGAAGTAGCACCGGCATGACACCGTCTCCCGTCAGGATCGATGCGCCGTGGCTGAAACAGCCGGCGCGTACTCGCGTGTTCGCGGCGTTGGCGGCGAAAGGGCATGCCGCGCGCGCCGTCGGCGGCGCAGTGCGCAACAGCCTTCTGGGCCTGCCGGTGGAGGATGTCGACGTAGCAACCACCGCTACGCCGCAAGAGGTCATGGCCGCCGCGCAGGCGGCTGGGCTGAGAGCGCTCCCGACGGGTGTCGCGCACGGCACCGTAACCATCGTCGTCGACGGGCTTCCAACCGAAGTGACGACGCTGCGCCACGACGTTGAGACACACGGCCGCCACGCCACCGTCGCCTTCACCGACGATTGGGTGCAGGACGCGAGCCGGCGCGACTTCACGATGAACGCGCTCTACTGCGACGCCGATGGCACCGTTTACGATCCGCTTGGCGGCTATCAGGACGTCATTTCGCGGCGCGTGCGCTTCATCGGCGACGCCACGACACGCATCCGCGAGGACTACCTGCGCATCCTTCGCTTTTTCCGCTTCAACGCGCGCTATGGCCAGGGCACCCCCGATGCCGACGGCATGGACGCCTGCATGCGCGAGAGGGAGGGCCTTGCGCGTCTTTCGCGGGAACGGGTGCACCAGGAGCTGAAGCGACTTCTGGAGGCACCCCGGGCCGGCGAGATGTGCGCAGCGCTCTTCGACCACGGCCTGCTGGCCCTGGTGCTGGGGCGGGCGCCGCGCATCGCGCGACTGGAGCGGATCATCGCGATCGAGACGGCAATCGGCGCCCGCGCGGACTTTACGCTGCGGCTCGCCGCGCTCGTCGTGGAGGTGGCCGAGGACGTTCGCTACCTGCAAGAGTGCCTCAAGCTCTCCAACGCCGAGACGCAGCGCCTGATGCTGATGGCCTCGCACCGTTGGGAGCAGATCCCTGACGCCCCCGAGGCACGCCGGATCATCTATCGAGAAGGGCAATCGGGCTTTCGCGATCTCGTCCTGCACGCCTGGGCGCGCCTGCCGGGGAGCGATCCGTCCGATGCCCGCTGGCGCCGGCTGCTCGAGATGGCAGCCCAGTGGGCGGCACCGCGTTTCCCACTTTCGGGTGCTGATGCCATGGCCGCCGGCTACGTGCCGGGCCCTGCCATGGGAGAAGCGCTGCGCGCGGCAGAGGAAGCTTGGATCGCAAGCGATTTCACGCCGGCGGTGGAGGCGTTGAAGGCGCTTCTCGCGGAGCGCAGGGCGCGAGACGCCTAGCTGCGATCGGCAGCCACCAAGCCTTCCGCCAGCCGCAGTACGATCTCGTTCAACACGAAGCGGCCTTCGGCCGTAGCGCGCAGTCGTATTGGCGTCATTTGTTCGACGAGCCCCAGCGCGACGAGGTCCGCTACGGCCACAGGGGACGGCGCGCGTCCGCCCAACTCTACGAGCCGTCGCGTGTCGAGCCCTTCCGTGAGGCGCAGGCCCATCAGCAGTGCCTCGTCCACCTGCTCGGCGGGCGTCAGCGGCGTAAATTCGATTGCGCCCACACCGTCCGCCTCCACGCGGGCCGCCCACGCCTCCGGCTTGCGCTCCGTGCTGGTGGCCATGCGCTGGCCGTCGACGATGACACGGCCATGCGCGCCGGCGCCGACACCAACGTACTCCCCGTACCGCCAGTAGAGCAGGTTGTGCCGGCTTTCCTCGCCAGGAGCGGCGTGGTTGGAAATCTCGTAGGCAGGAAGGCCGGCGCCAGCGCACATCTCCTGCGTGATGGCGAAAAGGGCGTGCGCCGCATCCGGATCCGGCACGATCAGCCGACCACGTCGATGCAACTCGGCGTACGCTGTCTCGGGCTCGATGGTGAGTTGGTAGAGGGAGAGATGCTTTGTCCCGAAGCCGAGCGCCGTCTCGAGTTCGCGGCGCCAAGCCGTCCGCGTCTGCCCTGGACGCGCGTAAATGAGATCGAACGAGAAACGATCGAATGTGGAGGCCGCCAGGGTAATTGCTGCGCGGGCCTCACCGGCATCGTGCAACCGGCCGAGCTTTTTCAATTCCGCATCGTCGAAGGATTGCACGCCTAAAGACACGCGGTTGACGCCTGCAGCACGATAGCCGCGGAAACGAGCTGCTTCCACGCTCGAGGGATTGGCTTCCAGGGTGATTTCGGCGTCGCTTGCGACCTGCCAGGCCTTGCCGATGACCTCGAGCACAGCGGCAACAGTCTCTG
>JBDHTJ010000135.1:0-14394 GCA_039808585.1 Hyphomicrobiaceae bacterium
TTATCGCGGTTTTGCGCGCGCTTATAGCCTGTATCCCCCGGCAGGCAAAGCAGGCCGGGGCGGGCTCATTGTCCGGGTCGTTTTGGCAAGCTCTGCCCGAGGCAGCACAGGGCCGATGACGGACGGGGCCGCTTGTGGAAGCGCGTCCCCGGCTTATTGAGCCGCCTCGGTGCTGCCCTCGCGATCGGGCTCGACAAAGCCACCCTCGCGCACAAGGCGTGCGAACAGGCCGCCCTGGGTCACCAGTTCGTTGAAGCGGCCGCGTTCGATGATGCGGCCATGCTCCAGCACCAGGATGGTGTCGGCACCTGAGACGGTGGAGAGGCGGTGGGCGATGATGAAGGTGGTGCGGCCGGCGCGGAGGCGATCGAGCGCACGCTTGATGCGGGATTCGGTTTCCACGTCCAAGGCGCTCGTCGCTTCGTCAAGGATCAGGATGGGGGCGTCCTTGAGGATGGCGCGCGCGATGGCCAGGCGCTGGCGCTCGCCGCCGGAAAGGGATGCACCTCGCTCGCCAATGACGAACTCATAGCCGCCCGGCTTCTTCATGATGAAGTCGTGCGCCTCGGCCATGCGGGCCGCTTTTTCGACCTCGGCATCAGCGGCATCGGGCTTGCCGATGCGGATGTTCTCGGCGATCGAGCGGTTGAAGAGGCCGGCATCCTGGAAGACGACGGCGATGGAGTGGCGAAGACTGGACAGGGTAACATCGGAAATGTCGTGGCCGTCGACGGTGATGGCGCCGGAATCGGGCGCGCGCAGGCGCTGGAGCAGCGCCAGGCACGTGGTCTTGCCGGCACCGGTGGGGCCGACCAGCGCGATGGTCTTGCCGGCCTCGGCCTCGAAGTCGATGTCGAAAATGCCCTGCGAGCTGTTTTTGAATTTGTAGGTAACGGCCTGGTAACGGACGCGGCCGTCGACGTTCTCGAGCGGGCGAGCGCCCGGCTTCTCGCGAACGCCATCGGTGGCATCCACGAGTTCGTAGAAATTGCGGAGCGTGGGTGCCTGCTGGAATAGGCGCACGGCGAAGCCCGACAAGGCATCCAGCTTGCCGATGAGCAGGTTGGCGAAGGAGACGAATGCAACGATCTCGCCGACCGTGATCTCATTGCGGGCGGCAAGCACCGAGCCGACCGCGAAGATGGCGACGACGGTAATGGTCGCTGCGGTGCGGGTGAGGACGGTGAGAAGACCCCACCACGTGAGCACCGGATACTGCGCCTGCAGCAGCTGGTCGATGATCTGGCGCAGGTCCTGCGCCTCGGCCGACATGCGTGCGTAGCTCTGCACCACGCTGACGTTGCCGAGCACGTCGCCGACGCGGCCATAGACGTTGTTGTGATACTGCTCGACCGCCGCCTGTCCGGTGCTGGTCTTGTGGGCAACGAGCACGTTCGCGAACAGGTAGAGCACCGCCAGCGCCGATAGGATGAGGGCCATGGTGACATTCATCTGCAGGGCGGCGGGCACCATGATGATGATGCCGACGATGGCCGTGAGCTGCTCGCGCAGGAAGGAGAGCCAGTTCCAGAACAGCGCGTCCGTGCCGGCGAGGATGGTGCGGACGACGGCACCGGAGCCCTTTTCCGCATGGTAGTTGATGGGCAGGATGATGGCGTGTTCGAAGGCCTGTCCGAGCGCCGCCAGACGGCGACGGTGTGCGAGCCTATCGGCGAGAACCGCAACGGCCACGCCCGCCACGATGCCGAAAACACCGACCAGAGCCCACATGGAAATGATCCAGAATGGGTTCTGCTTGGCGGAGATCGCGTCGACGGCCTTGGCGAGAAGGATGGGCTCGGCGAGTTGCACCACGGCGACGAGGATGCCGGCGCCGGCTACGAACGTGGCCCGTGACCGCTCCACGCTCAGCATCGTGAGCGCGCGCTTGTAGATCTGCCAGGTGGTGTAGGGACTTTGGCTCATGCGGTCGGGCTCGATGCCTTTGGGCGGGACGGGGGATGATTTGCAGCGGTGGGTGATGGACGCGCAATCGCGTCCATGCAAAACGATCACCCTCTTAGCTAGATCAGGCTCTAGCGTTTTCTCAGGATGCGCAAGGTCTTGTATTCGCCCGCAGGCTCCAACACGCCCTTCGCGATCAGGGCTTTTCCGGCTTCCTCTGCCTTATCGTAGGCGAAGGAGCCGGCATAGAACAGGATCTCACCGCCCTTCTTGAGCCTGTCGGCCACGACGGCCACCATCTCGTTGTCGGTGAGGGCGCCGTAGGAGTCGTTCTCCTTGGTGCGGTATTCGCCGACATGGAACAGCGAGCCGTAGTCGAGGTCCGGCAGCAGGCGCGGATCAAGCTGGTAGATGTCGCCGAAGTAGGCCTTGTAGGTGTGGCCGATGCGCGGGTTCTTCACGAGCAGATCGATGTAGGCGTCGTACTCGTGGCGAGAGGCCGTGATGCCGAGCACGGCGTTGTTGGACCCGTTGCTGGCGGTCTTAAGCCCGACAATGTGGTGATTGCCGGTGCCAAAGTGGAAGATCACGCGGTTCTTCGCGTTCTTTGCCTCGAGGTATTCGAGGAAATGCACGTCGCAGGGGCATTGAGCCTCGTCGAGGCTCCACGTGGCGTTCCAGAGGTTCAGGGTGGTCATGAGGTCATCCGGGGCTAGACACTAGAGGCTATTTGGCATTGGCTTCCGCCAGGGCGCGCTTGCGCAGTGGCACGAGGCGTGCCGCCTGAGCAGACCGCTCCAGCACCAGCTCCGTGTCGTGCACGCCCGCAACGGCGGGGCGCTGGCCGAGGCTGATGATGGTGGCATCGGGAAGATCGGTGCGCAGGTGCGCAAGCAGGCTTTGCTGGGCGGGCTCCTCGAGGGCCGCAAGGGCGTCGTCCAGTATCACGACACGCGGACGGTGCAGCAGGAGGCGCGCAATGGCAAGGCGCTGACGCTCCCCGTTGGACAGGATCTGATCCCAGCGGCCGCTTTCGTCGAGGCGGTCGGACAGGGTGTTGAGGCCGACGCGGTCAAGCACCGCCAGCATCTCCTGCTCGCTGAAAGCCGGCTTGATTTCGGGATAGGAGAGCGCGCCACGCAGTGAACCCAGCGGCAGATAGCCCTTCTGCGGGGCGATCATGACTGCGCCGGGATCGGGCATGCGCAGCGTGCCCCGGGCGCTGGTGGTGAGACCCGCGAGCACGCGCACCAAGGTGGACTTGCCCGTGCTGCTGTCGCCGGAAATGTGCACGCTGTCGCCCGGGTGGGCGGAAAGATCTGCGCCGGAGATGAGCGGGCGACCGGTGCTGTCGAGCACCTCGAAATCGGAGAAGCTGACCGCCGCCTGGGCGTGGCGCGTATCCGCGCCGTTGCGGCCGTCGAGCTCGGCATCCATAGCTTCGCAGGCGTCGACGATGTCCATGACGCGGCGGGCGGACGCATACCACTCGGCCACGCGGTTGTAGTTGTCGACAACCCAGGAGATGGCGATCTGCACTTGCACGAAGGCGGCGGCGAGCTGCGTGACCTGGCCGAGCGTGAGGTCACCAGAGATGTACTTGGGTGCCGCGAAAAGCAGCGGCACGATGGGGATCATCGGGCCGGAGGCATTGGTGATCCAGGTGAGGTGCGCATGTTGGCGCACGATCGCCAGCCAGCGCTGCACTACAGTATCGTAGAAACGTCCGAGGATGGCGCGTTCATAAGGGGCGCCATTCATGAGCGCGACGCTCTCGGCGTTGTCGCGGATGCGCATCATGGCGAAGCGGAAGTAGCCCTCTGCCTCGTTCTTACGGCCGACGTAGCCGACAAGTGGACCGCCAACCCAGAGCATGAGGCCCGAGGCGATGAGGCCGTAGGCGAGAGCCACGAGGACCATGTAGGCGGGAATCACGATGCCGCCCGCGAGGGGAAGCGTGATGGAGCCACCGACGCTCCAGAGAATGGAGATGAAAGCCGAGGCGCCGGCCAAGGCCAACACAAGCCCTATGGCCATGTCGACCAGCGGCTCCGTGGCCCAGCGGGTATCGTCGGAAATGCGGTATTCGGGGTTGGGCGGCTCCTTGCCCGATACGTTGAGGTGATAGAAGCGCTGGCGGCCCAGCCAATGCTCCACCAGCTGCTCCACCATCCAGGCCCGCCAGCGTACCTGCAGCGTCTCGCGCGCATAGACGATGGCGACGCCGATGGCTGCCATGCAAGCGATGATGACGGCGAACAGCAGCACGGCGCTGGTGAGCACCGAAACGTTGCGCTGTTCGAGGCCATCGAAGAACCAGCGGTTCCAGTGATTGAGGGCGACGGTGGCGCCCGTGGACGCCAGCAGGCACAGAGCCAAGCCTATGGACAAGGTCCAGGCGCGCAAGGCCGTGGGGCCGCGCCAGAAACCGCCGGCGAACTGCCCGAAGGTCGCGACGACGCGCGGATCGAGCTTGAAGCCCGGAGCGTCGGGAGCCTGGAAATTGGCGACGGTCATAGGGCCTTCAAGCGGTCAAACTCTCTCAAGGACTGCCCTTTTCAGTTCCCACGGCAGCGTTCAAGGGGCGCGAAGGAGCCTATGCGATCACGGTGATGCCGGCTAGCTGATGCCAGAGGGCGGCTGAAGGCAACATGAACGCATGCGGCCCCCTCATGCCCTGACTGCTAAGGGCCAGACAGATCCGATTTGACGCCGAATTGCTGGAGCGCGCCCGCCAGCGGCCGGAATTCGTAGACAATGCGGTGGCGGCCGGCCGGGACCGCGACCGCCCTGAAAAGGACATTGGCGCGCAAGATCGGCACCGGCTCACCATCCAACTCGGCGAACCACCAGGGGTGCCAAAGGTCGTTCAGGATGGACCAGCCGCCCTTGTCGCTCTCGACCTCGAGTTCGATCCGGGTATTGGCGTAATCAACGATGCGCGTACGGCCGCTGCCAGCCTCGGGGGCGAACTTGGCTACCGACGGCGGCAGAAGGACGGTGTCGTTGAGATCCACGGCCGGCCATTGCCCGTCCTTCAGCATCTTTTCGAAGTCCGCAGGGACGGCCTTGGTGGCGAACAGCACGCGATCGAGCGCCTTGGTGTTCTCGTAGATAAAACCATCGGCGGTGTGGGCCACGACCGGCAGGTCGCCCTCCTTGAGGGTCTTATCCATGGTCTCGATGGGGGCACCCGTCGCTATGAAGCGAAGGCCCAGCAGGTTGGCCAGGGGCGAGCGGTAGGACGGGAACAGCGCGGCAAACTTGCGTTGGTCGGGCAGGCCGACGTGGTCCTCGGCCCCCACGGCGGCGCTGTAGAGCTGAAGCCTGATGGGGTTGTAGCCCAGTGTGTTCTCGAGACGGTGGGTGATGCTGGCATTGGGCCAGTGGAAACCCAGACCGGCAAGCTCGATACGATCGCGGCGGGTGGCGTCGCGCACCTGATGGTTTTTCAGGAAGGCGATGGTTTCGTTCTTGGTGCGCGGCTCGAGCACCTCGTAGTACCTCACAGGAAGGGCCGTGGAAGAGCTGGGGCCGTTGTTGAGGGCGAGGTCGAGCGAGAGAAGCGCGGCGAACAGGACGGCGACGCGGCGCGGGTGCGCGGCCATCGTTGGCGACAGCAGCATGAGCGCGACGGCCGCCAGGCCGAAGAAGAAGATGCCCATGGGCAAGGGCTTCAGGAGCGACCCGGTGCGCCCGATCATGACAGCAAGTAGGTAGGCGATGACGCATGCGGCCAGGAATGCGCATGACAGGATGAGAACGCGCTTGGGGTTCGCGCCTCTTGGACTCTCGGGTGCCCGGACAAGGCGGTCGACGGCGTAGCCCGCGAGGATCGCGCCCAGGGCGCCGACCAGAAATGTCGCGTCGGCCGGGCGGCGATAGAGCTTGATGCCCGGTATCACACTGTAGATCGCCTGGAAGAACGGCGTGTACTTGCCCAGTGCATAGAGCAGCATGACCGCGGCTGCGAGCGTGAAGAAGCGGATGTCCCTGTTCCATAGATCGCCGCGCAGGCCGATGAAAGCCACGAGGATGAGCGGCAGGGCACCCAGGTACATGACTCCCATGTTCTGAGCGACGAACAGATCGGTGCCAGCCCATGCAAAGCTGGGCGGACCCCAGTAGTCCTCCATGCGGGCGGCGGCGCCATAGAGGTTGGGGAATACAAGCGTCAAGAGCAGCGCGGGGTGAAGGGAACCGCGGGCGGCACCGGCGTAGTCAATACTAGGGCGGTTGGATTCGGCTGCGAGTTGCGCGGTCAGCAGCAGAGGGATCGCGATAAGGGCGACGCACGCTATGCCACCTGCGATACCCGGTAGAAGCGCCTTGCGCACGGAAACGGCGGCATCGGCCTGGGAGAGGATGCGCCAAACGGCGTAGGCGGCGAGGAGATAGACGGAGAGCAACGCCACCTGGTCCCGCCCCAGCAGCATGAAACCGGCTGCGAGGCCAGCGCCGGCACCATAGACAATGGATCCTCGGGCAAGGGCGCGATCCAGGCAGAACAGCGCAAAGGGCAGATAGGCGAGGCTCAAGACCTGGCCGATGTGCTGGATGCGCCAGGCCATGGAGGCCCCGTAGCAGAAGGCCAGCGCCGCGACGAGGCCGCCTGCCCAATGCCAGCCACGGTCCATGAACCACGCCATCAGCATCAGGCCGGAGGCCGCAATCATCGCCAGGAGGGTAGCATCCACCGCCCAGATGCTGGGCGAGCCGGAAAGAAGGGCCAGCGCAAGAAACGGAGGCGAGAAGATCATCGCCTGGGGATCGGCGATCTGTGGATGACCAGAGAATGCGTAGGGCAGCCAGGAAGGGGACTCGCCGTTCGCAAGGCTCTGCGCGAGGAACTGGATCTGGGGGAGGAAGGTGGCCTTTGCGTCCCACGGGATGGTGACGATGCCGGTAAGCCAGGGCCAGCCGACGAGCACCGCACCCGCCAGGAAAAGTGCCGCCACAAGGCGAAAATGACGCCAATCGAGTTGCTGCGCAACATGGCCGCCATCGCCGGCAGCTGTCACCCGCCCGCGCAATCCCAGCTGCCCGCGCCCCACCATGCTCATTGCAACAAAAATTCCTCCGGCCCGAAGCCTGGAAAGGCAGAGGCAAAGAGAGTGCCACCTTTCGACCGTGGCTGTATAACGCTGGACTTTGTCAAAGGGCAGGCCCCGTGGGGCGAAACCCGAGACAGCACTATTCCAGGAGCGACGCCGCCGCGATGACTGTGAAGCCCGAGCCCGCGAAAGAGGATCCTTTCGCGCCGATCCGCAATGCCCGCCCCGAACGGCCCTTCGTGGTGGCGCAACTGGGGCAGTCGCTCGACGGGAAGATCGCGACGGAGACAGGCGAAAGCCAGTGGATCAACCACAACAGCGCGCTAGACCACGTGCATGCGCTGAGGGCGGCGGTGGACGCGGTGGTGGTCGGCGCCGGAACCGTCGAGGCCGACGATCCGCGCCTCAATGTACGGCGGGTCGAAGGGCGCTCTCCGGCGCGCGTGATCATAGATCCATCGGGACGGCTGAAGCCGGGGGCAAGATGCCTCGTCGAGGATGGGTGTGCGATCTATCTTGTGCGGGCGGAGGATGCACCTCTTCCTGCAGGCATGCGCACGGACGTACATCGCGTGACCGTGCCGCGGCAGGGCCGTCATATGCCGCCGCAGGCGATCGTGGCCGCGCTCTACGATCGAGGCCTCAAGACGATGCTGATCGAGGGCGGTGCGATGACGGTCTCGTCTTTCATTGCGGAGAAGGCGGCAGACAGGCTGCACCTGCTGGTGGCGCCGGTGATCCTGGGATCGGGAAAGCCGGGGCTCGTGCTGCCCACGATCTCACATCTGAGTGATGCGCTACGCCCGCGTACGCACGTGCATGTGCTACCGGACGGCGATGTGCTATTCGATTGCGACCTCAGGTCCTGATCGAACGACGGGGTGAAAGCGATGCGAACCGCAGATCCGCAGGTGCAAAACGGCTCCGCGACGGCGGCGGAAAGCTACAGTCCCATGGCGCGGAGGCTGCACTGGTTCACCGTGCTTTTCCTTGCCATCCAGATCCCGCTCGGATTTGCGATGGTGAACATCGACGGTTTTCCGGCCTCGCTCTACAACTTCCACAAGCTGTTCGGCCTCGTCATTCTGGCCCTGGTGGTGGTGCGACTGGGATACCGCCTCGTCAATGGCGCGCCACCCGACGTGCCCACGCTCACCGTATTCGAGAAGGCGGCGAGCCACGTGACGCACTGGTCGCTCTACGGGCTTTTGCTGCTGACACCGATCCTCGGGTGGCTCGGCATCTCCTACTATGATGCGCGCGAGGTGTTCGGGTTCACGATCCCGGCGCTGACGGGCAAGGACCAGGCGTTTTCCGAGCGCGTGTTCGTCTGGCACAAGTACGCCGCGATCCTGATGGTGCTGCTGGCGGGCCTGCACGTCGCGGCTGCGCTGATGCACTACATCGTCAAGAAAGACGGCGTGCTGGCGCGGATGATCCCGGCGCTCAGGCGCTAGATGCGGCGCTAGTCTGAAGGCGCCTGCTGCGCCATGTCTTCGGGGCGGGGGAAGTGCGCGCGGCAGGACGGGCAAAAATCCGGGAAGCGCATCTTCGACTGGAAGCTCAGCCGCTTGCCGCAGTTGGGGCAACGCACGCGCCACTGGATGATCGTGGCCGCAATGACGAGCCCAGCCACCATCACGAGCGCCGATCTGCGGGCGAAGGCGCTGTCGCCTGCGAAAAACAGCACCAGCATGGCGGCCAGAATGGCAAGGATGCCGCCCACGTAGAAGCGCGCCAGAAAATGCTCCCAGGCGTGAAGGGTGGCGATCTGATTCGGCTGCAAACGCTTGGGGCGGATCGTCATGTGCTTGAACCTATAGGATCACGCCAGCGGCCGCATGCGGCGGATGGACGTCACCGGTGAACCCGCCTTGGCGATGCGATCGACGGCCGCGAGGAAGGGCTCCTCGGCCACGCACATGTGGTGACCGTTGGCGTGCAGGAGGGTGAACGCATCGAGCAACACGCCGACATGGCCGCGCCAGAAGACGAGGTCGCCGCGCTGAACGTTCTCGAAGGCCGGCACGAGGGGCAGCGGCGCGCCAAGCTCCTTCTCCTGCATATCGCTGTCGCGGGGCGCCCAGGCACCACAGGCGTTGAGAGATGCCTGCACTAGGCCCGAGCAATCGAGCCCCAGGCGCGACTTGCCGCCCCACAGATACGGCACGCCCAGGAACCGCTCCGCCACATCGACGAAATCGCGCATGGGGCTCGACAGCGGAGTGATGTGGCGCGAGGGCACGAAGGCGCCATCGTGGAGGCGCGAAAAGGAAAGCCCCGCCTCGGCCACGGCAACTTCTGCATTCATGGCGAGATCTCCCAGAGGGGGCGCCTTCACCTCCGGCTCGGGATAGAGGAAGGTGCCGAGCGCGCGCACTTTGTGCGTGGCACGGACGACGTGGGTGGAGAGCGCGGCGGACGGCATGTAGCCGACATAGCCGTCGTTCTCGAGCTGCACCCAGGCCCAGCCGTCCCTGTCTTCGAACAGTTTCACGACCTCGCCAAAGAGCGCTTCCGTGGTCCAGCTGGCACGCGGGTCGGGCCGGGCACGCAAGGGCGAGGAAGAATGCAGAACCTGGCGCAGCTGCGGCATGACGAACCGCTGCGCCTCTACGTGCCCGCGCAGGTTCTCGTCGGCCAGGTCCGGCCGGAAGGCGTTGCGGCGCGGGTCGAGCTGCTGCCCAGTCAAGGGCGGTTCCTCCCTCGTTACTTGCGAGCGCGGGCGCGCAAAAGCTCAAACACGGCGCGGGCGGCCTGCACCTCCGCGCCCTTGGGGCCGAGAGCCTTCTGCGCGGGGCGCCAGCCGAAAATGTCGAAATGCGCGTAGGCGCCCGCGTTGCGCACGAACCGGCGCAGGAACAAAGCTGCGGTTATGGCGCCGGCAAAAGGCCCATCCGATACGTTGTTCATGTCGGCCAACGGGCTGTCGAGGTTGGCCTCGTAGCTGGGCCAGAGCGGAAGGCGCCAGACGGGATCGGCGACGCGATTTCCGGCCGCCATCAGCTCATCGGCAAGAGCATCGTCATCGGTGAAGAGCGGGGGGAGTTCGGGGCCGAGGGCGACGCGGGCAGCACCGGTCAAGGTCGCGAAGCTGACGACGAGGTCCGGCTTGGCCTCGTCGGCAAGCGCGAGGGCATCGGCCAGCACGAGGCGCCCTTCGGCATCGGTGTTGCCGATCTCGACGGTCTTGCCGGCGCGACTGGTGAGCACGTCGCCGGGGCGGAAGGCGTTGCCGGAGATACTGTTCTCGGCGGCGGCAAGCAGCACACGCAGGCGCACGTCGAGCCCCGTCGCCATGATCATCGCGGCGGCTGCAAGAGCGGCGGCTGCACCGCCCATGTCCTTCTTCATGAGCAACATGGCAGAGGAGGGCTTGATATCGAGGCCGCCCGTGTCAAAGGCGATGCCCTTGCCCACGAGCGTGACGGATGGCGCCTCTTTGCGACCCCAGGTGATGTCGACAAGGCGGGGCGCACGCGGGCTGGCGCGGCCGACGGCATGGATCATTGGGAAATTGCGGGCGAGCAGGTCATCGCCAACGATGCTGGTGACGTCGGCGCCGAAGCGGGCGGCGAGCGCGCGGGCAGCCGCCTCGAGCTCTGCGGGGCCCATGTCGCTTGCCGGCGTATTGACGAGATCACGGCCGAGCCACACCGCATCGATGATGGCGCTGGCGATGCGGTTGTCGGCGCCTTCCGGAATGGCGAGCTGCGGGGCGGCCTGGGCACCGTCGCCGGTCTTGTAGCGCTTGAAGCGATAGGCCCCGAGGCCCCAGGCAACGGCCGCCAGCTCGGGATTTTCGACGGCATCTGCAAGCTTGTACCTGCCTTCGGGAAGTGCGGCTGCAAGCAGACCCAGCGCAAGCTCGGGCTTGTCCATTGGGTCGCGCGGGCGGGAGGCGCCGAGCCCCATCACCGCACCGGCGATGGCGCCATCTTCAGCCGGTAGCAAGACGTGCCTGCGGGGCTGGGCCTTGAAGCCTTGCGCGGCGACCCATGCCTTCTGGCTAGGGGAAAGCGCGGCGCGCGCCGTCCACTCGGCATCGCGGGCAAGCCATATGGGGCGGGCGCCGGCCGTGTCTGCCGCGAGCAGGTCTGAGGACGGGAGCTGCGGTTCGGACTTTTCGCTTGTCGCCATGCGTGTTTGGTCACATCAGTTGGAGGACTGCGCCGAGCAATATCGGGCGCCTTTGGGAATGACAATCGACTATCGCACCGGCAGGAAACCATGACCTACGCGCTCGTCATCGGCAACAAGAACACGTCAAGCTGGAGCCTGAGGCCGTGGGTGGCGCTGAGCGTATGCGGAATTCCCTTCGATGAGGTGCACATCAACCTGCGGGCGCCGGATGCCAAGCAGCAGATGCTGGCGCATTCCCCCACCGGAAAAGTGCCGGCGCTGAAGGTGGACGAGGCGGTGATCTGGGACAGCCTGGCGATCCTGGAGTTCCTTGCGGACGCACACCCTGAAGCCAAGCTATGGCCCGCGGAGCGGATGGCGCGGGCACAGGCGCGCGCGGTTTCGGCGGAGATGCATTCCAGCTTCCAGGCCTTGCGGCAGGAATGCCCGATGGACTTCCTGGGACGAGCGCCGCGCGAAAGCGTTTCGGAGGCCTGCGCAGCCGACGTGCGCCGCATCGTGGACTTGTGGCGGAGCTGCCGCACGCAGTTCGGCGGTGGAGGACCTTTCCTGTTCGGGGCGTTCTCGGTGGCGGACGCCATGTACGCACCGGTGACCTCGCGGTTTACCACCTACCTGCCGGATCTCGGGCGCTTCGGGGACAATGGAACCGCGCGCGACTACGTGAACGCGATGATGTCGCTTCCTGCGATGCAGGCCTGGGCCGCCGGAGCCAAAGCGGAGATGGCGGCGGAAAAAATTAATTAGAATTAAGACTTTCAGACGTTCAGCGGGCGCGGGCTTGCCCGAAGCTTAAGAGATTGTTGAGAGGCGACCCACAATCTGACGAAAAGCGCACAGGCGATTCGATTCCGTGCGCCGGTAACAGATTGAGGAAGCCCATGGGTATCGCCGCGCTGCGCGCGCTCGTCATCGCCTCGACTTCGCTGTTCGCCGGAGCCTGCGCGCAGGATGGCGCAACGCTCGCTTCCCTCGCAGGGCAGCCATCTGCGAGCGCCGGCATCACCACGGCAGCGACGCCACAGGCTCCCGCTTCGCCAGAGCAGGTGCGCGCCGAGTTGATCAAAGCCACGAACTACTGGGGCGAAACCTATCAAAAGAACCCAGCGGACGCGCAGGCTGCCTACAACTATGCGCGCAACCTGAAGGCGCTGGGCGAGAAACAGAAGGCGCTGCAGATATTGCAGGCGGCGCATGAGGGCAATCCCACGCACAAGGGCCTCCTGAGCGAGTATGGCCGCCTAGCGCTGGAGTTCGACCAGGTATCGCTTGCCCAGAAGCTTCTGGAACGCGCCGATGACCCGGCGCAGCCGGATTGGCGCATCATCTCCGCACGCGGGACGGTGCTTGCGAAACAGGGGCTGTATCGCGACGCGGTTCCCTTCTATGAGCGCGCCTTGGCGATCGCGCCGGACCAGCCTTCGGTGCTGAGCAACCTGGCGCTCGCCTACACGATGGACGGGCATGCGGACAAAGCCGAGCCGCTGTTGCGCAAGGCGAGCGCTGCGCCCAAGGCCGACGAGCGTGTGAGCCAGAACCTGGCGTTGGTGCTGAGCCTGCAAGGCAAGGACGATAGCAAGCCGCAGGCGGCAGAGCCTGTGGAGGTCGCGCCAGAAGCGCCTGCGCCAAAGAAGCTGGCAGCGAAAAAGGCCCCCGACGCCAAGAAAGCGACCAAGAGCGCGTGGGCAGCCGACATCTTCACCGAGCAGTAACGTCTCTGAGCATTCAGGCCGGCAGGAAGGCGCCCATGCCGAGGGACGCCAGCAGAAAGCTCATCGCGAACAGCGCGGCGTGCATCGCGACCGCCTGAAGATGGCGTGCCAGAGCGCGCATTTCCGTCAAGTCTTCCGGCAGGCGGCCTGCCTCACGGATGAGAACCGCGGCAGCCAGCAGGGATACGAGGCCGCCAGCCTGCAGGGCGCGCGGGGCATCGCTCGAGAGCGCGACGAGCAGCAAGCTGCCGCCTAGGACGAATGGCGCGCAAATGCGTGTGGCGGGGGACTGGGCAATTCGCTCGAGGCGCTCGTACACGGGGACACCCTTTCTCGGCCGCACAGAAGCGCAGTGAGTGTGTCCGAACGCGGTTTAAGGGCCGTTAAGGCTCGGCCATCAGCTCGGCGAAGGCCATCAGGCTCGGAATAGACAGCACAAGGGCGGCTACGAGCCAGACCAGTAGGGAGCCGACCGTCGAGTGCGGAAGGCCGCGCAGCCGCTCGTAGACGGCGGCTGGAATGCCCGAGAGGGCAAGCGTAAACATCCAGAGCACCAGCCCGGTGAGGTAGAAGGTGATCTCCTGCCCGCGCAAGAAGAACGCGCTCGATGCCCGCGGAATGTAATACAGCACCGGGTCGAACAGCGGAGAGAAGTACATGCCGTTGGGCATCGCCGCGACCGCGACCAGGGCGAGCAGCAGCGCGCGAACGGGCGACGGCCCCGAGGCGTCGCGGTGCGGCGGCGCGGTTACATCCATAGCGGCCTCGCACGCGGGATGGCCAGGGCATAGACCGTGAGAAGCAGCAGGACGACCATCCATAAAACGGCGAAGAACCAGACGCCTGCCGGCGGAACCGCGCGAGGGGTGACAGCGCTGGCGAAGCGCAGCATCGGGTCTGTGACGGCTGCCAAGGCGCGGCCTGCAAGGGTGGGCGGCTGCCACCCGAAGAGCGGCGCGAGAAGCCCCCGCAACAGCAGGAGATAGATCAACGCCGCGACGAGCAGGCTCGGCACGTGCAGGTACCAATAGGCAGAGAAGCTGGCGCCGGGGCTCATGAATGCGTGCTGCCGTCGTCGAGTTCGGACCGTTGCGGGGAGAGGTTGTGCGGCAAAGGCGCCACGGAGGCAAGGGCGGTTACGGAGCCGGCTTTGAGTGGTTCGGCCGATGCCGATATAGAAGTGCGAGGGCAAATCGATTTGCGGAGCAAGCCATGATCCTGCGACCGGTGGCGGGCAAGAAGGTGGGGGCTGCGGTTGCGTTGATCGCGTCCCTGATCGCGCTCGGCGCGGCAGCGGCGGGACCGGAGGCCGAGTGGCAGGCCGTGAAGTCTGAGGACAAGGCGATCGAGACGGAGTTTCCGGCGGCGCCGAAGTACGAGGCGGTGCAGCTGATCTCGGGCCAAGGCTTCCCCTACATCATGCACCAATACGTCTCCGAGAAGGACACGGTGGTGTTCCAGATGCAGACGGCGGTCTACCCCAAGGACGTCTATGTCTATCCGCAGATCAACATCCAGGGCGGTCTCGATGCGGCGGCGAAGGGGCTCGAAGGCGGGAAATGGACCGCGGTGAACTGGAC
>JBDHTJ010000136.1:0-14389 GCA_039808585.1 Hyphomicrobiaceae bacterium
GAGCCGCCATAGAGCAGCCGCATGCCCTGCCCCTCGGCACCGAAGCGCGCCACCAGTGCCTTGCGCAGGAAGCCATGCACCTCTGCCACGTCCTTGGGCGAGGCTGTAAGGCCCGTGCCGATGGCCCAGACCGGCTCGTAGGCGACGGCGGTGTTGGAGGCTGTGGCAGTGTCGGGAAGGGAGCGCTGCAACTGCCGTCCGACAACCTCGAGCGTCAGGCCCGAACGCCGCTCGCCGGCTGTCTCACCGACACACGCAATGGCCAAAAGGCCTGCCCGATGAGCCGCTTGCACCTTGGCCCGAACATCCCCGTCACGCTCGCCATGGTCGGCACGGCGCTCGGAATGGCCCAGGATGACGGCGCCTGCGCCGATGTCCTTCAGCATCTCGGCGGAGATGTCGCCCGTATGGGCGCCGCTCGTTGCATGATGGCAATCCTGCCCGCCTATGAGCAGCCGGCTGCCTGTCGCGTCCTGCGCCAGCATAGAGAGTAGGGGCGCTGGGGGGCAGATCATCGCCTCGACCCCAGGGGCAAAGCCGGGCTTGGCCAATTCGTCCCTGACGGCGCGTGCTTCGGCCAGGGCGGCCTTGAGGCCGTTCATCTTCCAGTTGCCGGCGATGAGAGGGGTGAGCCGGGACGCGGTGGCTGCCATGGTATCGCTGTGCTCCCAAAGGGGATAACTCACCCGGCCTATACCCGCCGGCTCTTCGGCCACAGGCAAGCGCCTTGCGGCACCGGGCCCCCGTTCATAATATGCGCCGCGTCGAAGGCAAGCGGCGAACCGCTCCTGCCATCGATCCGTGCTCTTCCCGGACACTGTTCTTATCCCGGCCAATGCATGGACTGGGATAGACACGAAACGGACGACTGCGCGCCTTGAGGGTTGCGCCAAAGAAAGAAGTTTGCGACCGATGCTTGATGCTTTGAGACGTGGCGCCCTGAACCTGTTCGCCAAGGGCCTGCTTGCCCTGCTCGTCGTCGCGTTCGCGATCTGGGGCATAGGCGACGTGGTGCGCAACTCCGGCCGCGGCGTGGTGGCCACCATCGGCTCGGTGCAGATCACGCCGGAAGAGGTGCGACAGGCCTACCAGGACGAGATGGACAGCATGACGCGCCGCTTCGGCCGTCGCCTGACACCGCAGCAGGCCCAGATGCTGGGCGTGCAGCAGCGCGCCTTGTCGCGCCTGATCGGTGGTGCTGCCATCGCCGAGCATGCCCGCAGCATGGGACTTGCCCTTTCCGATCAGGGCATCGCGGACCTCATCAAGCAGGATCCGGCGTTCCAGGGACCGGACGGACAGTTCAACCTGCGCGCCTTCCAGGGCTATCTGCGGCAGGTGGGCCTGAACGAGAACCGCTTCGTCTATGAGCGGCGCCGCGAGGAGGTGCGCGACCAGATCACCGAAACGATTATGGGCGCCGTCTCGGTGCCGCAGTGGATGGTCGAGGTGCAGAACCGCTATCGCAACGAGACGCGCGTGGCGGAATACTTCACGCCTGACTACGACAAGGTGGTGAAGGTGCCCGAGCCAGACGACACCAAGCTCAAGGCGCACTACGACCAGAACCTGTCGCAGTACATGACGCCCGAGATGCGCAAGGTGAACGTGTTGACGCTGGCGCGCGAGCCGCTGAAGGCAAAGATCACCGTCTCCGACGAGGACGTGAAGGCCTTCTACGACCGCGATCAGGACAAGTACAACGTGCCCGAGAAACGGCGCATCTTCCAGATCCCGTTCGAAGACAAGGCGGCCGCAGAGAAAACTTATGCGGAACTCGCCAAGGCGAAGGACTTCAAGGAAGCGGCCACCAAGCTCGGCTTCAAGGAAAGCGATTTCGATCTCGGCGTGCTCGCGAAGAAGGACATGATCGACAGCAAGGCGGCGGCGGCTGCCTTCGCGCTCAAGAAGGACGAGGTGTCGAAGCCGGTCGAGGGTGACTTCAAGACCCTGATCCTGTTCGTGAGCGAGATCGTTCCCGGCAAGCAGCGGCCGCTGCCGGAGGTGAAGAACGAGATCATCGATACCATTAAGACTCAGCGCTCCAGCGACGAGATTCGCGCCTTGCACGACAAGGTCGAGGATCTGCGCGGCAACGGCAAGCTGCTGAAGGAGATCGGGACGGAACTCGGCCTCGCCTTCACGGAGAACATCGAGACCGACCGCACGGGCAAAACCCTCGACGGCAAGCCCGCCATGGAAGGCCCGGAAGCCCAGCGCATTGCGCAATCGGCATTCGCGGCCACGCAAGGCGTCGAGACGGAGGCGGTGGAACTGTCAGATGGTGGCTATGCCTGGTTCGATTTCGTCGCCTCCACACCGGCGCAGCAGAAGCCCTTCGAGGCGGTGAAGCAGGACGTCGTCAAGCAGGTGAAGGACGAGGAGCGGCGGCGCGAGATCACGCAGCTTGCCTCCAAGCTCGTGGAGCGGCTCAACGCCGGCGAGGCGATCGAGACGCTGGCCAAGGAGACGTTCGCCAAGGTGGAGAAATCGAACCCCTTCACGCGCAACACCTCTCCGCAGGGTCTGCCAGCGGCCGCCGTGCAACAGGCCTTCGCCACCCCGAAGGGACGCGCCACCTCGGCGCTCACCAATGATCGGGCAACACGCGTTGTGCTTAAGGTGGCGGACGTGATCGCGGCTCCGCCCGTGACGCCCGAGCAAGCCGATCGCTTGAAGGCGGAGTTGCAACGCGAGATGCAGAGCGACGCGCTGGCCCAGTACGTGACCTCTCTGCAAGCGCGCTACGGTCTCAAGATCAACGAGGCGGCCCTGCGCCAGGCACTGGGCGAAGGCGGCGGCAGCACCGATCCTTCGGCTCTCGAATGATGACGAAGGCAGCCGACAGGGACGGCGCGCCTTCCGACAGCGGCTTCGATCTCGTGGTCGCGCCCTCGCGGGAGGCTTTCGTGAAAGCCTACGCGGAAGGGCGCGCGCAGGTCGTGTCGACGCGCCTCGTGGCAGATCTCGAGACGCCGGTCTCCGCGATGCTCAAGCTCAGCCAGGGCCGGCCGATGAGCTTCCTGCTCGAGTCGGTGGAGGGTGGTGCCGTGCGCGGTCGCTACTCCGTCATCGGCCTGGCGCCCGATCTCATCTGGCGCGCATCCGGCACGAAGGCAGAGATCAATCGCAACGCACAGACGGTGCCGGATACGTTCGAGCCCGAGCCTGATCCGCCGCTGGTTTCGCTGCGCAAGCTGCTGGCCGCCTCGCGCATCGCCCTGCCGCAGGATATTCCCCACATCGGCGTCAGCGTCATCGGCTACATGGGCTACGACATGGTGCGGCTTGCCGAGCACCTGCCGAACGTGCCGCCGGATAGCCTGGGCGTGCCCGACAGCATCTTCGTGCGGCCCACCGTGACCGTGGTGTTCGACAGCGTGAAGGACGAGATGATCGTCATCACGCCCGTGTGGCCGGACAAGAAGCTCGATGCGTCGCAGGCCCACGCGGCGGCGGTCAAGCGCCTGGAAAGCGTGGTGAGCGGGCTCGACGAGCCTGTGCCGCATGCAGCTCTCCAGCCCACCGAGGCGATGCCGGTGCCGGAGGCCGTTTCCAACACCACGCGCGAGGAATTCACCGCGAAGGTCGCGCGGGCCAAGGAATACATCGCCGCCGGTGACGTGTTCCAGGTCATCGTGGGACAGCGCTTCTCCGCGCCGTTCACGCTTCCCTCGATCGCACTCTACCGCGCCTTGCGCCGCACCAACCCGTCGCCATTCTTGTTCCACCTCGATTTCGGCTCGTTCGCGCTTGTGGGCTCCAGCCCCGAGATCCTGGTGCGGGTGCGCGAGGGCGAAGTGACGATCCGGCCGCTCGCCGGCACCATCCGGCGCGGTGCGACACCGGAGGAGGACAAGGAACTCGAGGCGAAGCTGCTGTCTGATCCCAAGGAGCGGGCCGAGCACCTGATGCTCGTGGACCTGGGCCGCAACGACGTTGGCCGCGTCTCGCAGATCGGCACGGTGCGGGTGCGCGAAAGCTTCGTCATCGAACGCTACAGCCACGTGATGCACATCTCGAGCCACGTCACCGGCGTTCTCGACAAGCGGCACGATGTGATCGACGCGCTGATGGCGGGCTTTCCTGCAGGCACGCTCTCGGGTGCGCCGAAAGTGCGCGCGATGCAGATCATCGACGAGTTGGAGAAGGAGAAGCGCGGCCCTTACGGCGGCTGCGTCGGCTACTTCTCGGCCGATGGCGAGATGGACAGCTGCATCGTGCTGCGCACCGCGCTCGTGAAGGACGGGCGCATCTACGTGCAGGCGGGCGCCGGCATTGTCGCCGACAGCGACCCGGCCGCGGAGCAGGCCGAGTGCGAGGCAAAGTCGCGGGCGCTATTCAAGGCCGCCGAGGAGGCCATCCGTTTCGCAAAGGCCTCACGCCGCGGCAATCGCTAGAAAGGCCGGATCGGCGTCTGCTTTTCGCGCTAGGCCGGTGCCGCCGCGATGGCTTACTCTCGCTTGCAAAAAGCATCGAGGGAGCGAGACGTGTCGGACATCATCGCACAGCAGCGGCAGGCTTTCGTGCACCCCTTCGCGGGGCGCGACGTCAACTGGCTGCTCGATTTCCGCGCCGAGACCCGGGCCGATCATCCCTTCCTGATCTGGGAGCCGTTTCATGGACCCAGGCAGGTGTGGACCTACGCCCAGTTCCGCCAGCGCGTGCTGGAGGTGGCGGCGGGGCTGCAGGCACGCGGCATCAAGGCTGGCGACTACGTCCTGGTGCACCTCGACAATTCGCCGGAGCTGGAGTTCGCCTGGTTTGCCTGTGCGCGCATCGGCGCCGTGGTCGTGACCACCAATACGCGCTCAGCCGGACCCGAACTCGCCTACTTCGCCGAGAACTGCAATGCCGTGGCCGCCATCACGCAGCCGGAGCTTGCGGGCCTCGTGGCCGAGCACGCGCGCAACATCAAGTGGCTTGCGGTAACCGACCATATGCACGACGGCGCGGAGCCGGCCACACATTTCAAGCCCGACAAGGACAGCTCTTTCTCGAGGCTCACTGGTGATCCGGCAACGCTCGACGCCATCGAGGCAGACCCCTGGCGGCACGGCTCCGTGCAATATACGTCCGGCACGACATCGCGTCCCAAGGGCGTGCTGTGGACGCACGGCAACGCGCTGTGGGGCGCGCGCCAGACGACGACGCACCAGGCGCTCACCCAGAACGACATACATCTCGTGATGATGCCCTCGTTCCACACCAACGCACGCACCTACTCGATCTTCCCGACGATGTGGGTGGGCGGCAGCTACGTGCTGATGCCGAAGTTCTCGGCCTCGCGCTTCTGGGACGTGGCCATGCGCAACGGCTGCACGTGGGCGAGCGTGCTGCCCTTCTTCCTGAAGGCGCTGGCGCAGCAGCCGGTGCCGAAGCATCACTTCCGCATGTTCGGCATGTCCGCGAACGAGACGCCGTTCGACCAAGTGTTCGGCGTGCGCTCCATCGGCTGGTGGGGCATGACCGAGACGATCACGCAAGGCATCGTGGGCGACGCGCATCTGCGCAACCGACCGATGACCACAGGCCGGCCTGCGCCCGGTTACGGCATCCGCATCCTGCGCGAGGACGGGACGCACGTGGCAGCGGGCGAAACGGGGCACCTGGAGATCCTGGGTGTGCGCGGCATCTCCATGTTCCTCGAGTATCTCAACAACGCTGCTGCCACCGTCGAGAGCTTCACACCCGACGGCTGGTTCAAGACCGGTGACCGTGTCACGCTCGAGAGGGACGGCTTCATCACCTTCGCCGATCGCGACAAGGACATGCTGAAGGTGGGTGGCGAGAACGTGGCGGCCTCCGAGATCGAGCGCGTGATCGTCACGGTGCCGGGCGTCTACGAGGTGGCGGTGGTGGCGCAGAAACACCGGATGCTGGACGAGGTGCCGGTCGCGTTCGTCATTCCGCATCCCTCCACTTCGGCACAGGAGCGCGCCGGCCTGCCGGCCCGCATCGAGGCCGAATGCAAGGCCAAGCTTGCCGATTTCAAACGCCCGCGCGCCGTGCACGTGGTGAGCGAGATGCCGCGGTCGACGCTGGAAAAGATCAACAAGGCCGAGTTGCGCAAGACGCTGCCTGTGGCAGGGTAGTTGTGCCGAGCACGGGCCGTGAAGTGGCCGCGAGTTGCGCCACGGCCCAAGAAAGGCCATAAGGCGCGGGAAAGTGGCTCCCGCCCGCCAGGAAGGCGCGCCCTCACCCGGGCCTGACCTCAGGCAGGGAGCCCTGCAAACCCTCGTCCGATTCCGGAGATTCTCGTGATCCGTCTTGTCGTTGCACTTTTCCTGTGCGTGGCTCTTTTCGGGCCGGCGTCGGCCCAGGCCCCCGATCCCAACAACACGCTGGTGATCGAGCTGAAGAGCGGCAAGGTGCTGATCAAGCTGCGGCCCGACCTGGCGCCCAAGCACGTGGAGCGCGTGAAGCGTCTGGCGAAGGAAGGGTTCTACAACGGCATCACCTTTCACCGCGTGATCGCAGGCTTCATGGCGCAAACGGGCGATCCGACGGGAACCGGAATGGGTGGCTCGAAGTATCCCGATCTGCCGGCCGAGTTCTCCAAGGTCGAATTCGGCAAGGGCACCGTAGGCGCGGCGCGGACGCAGGATCCGAATTCTGCCAACAGCCAGTTCTTCATCTGCTTTGGGCTGGGCTGCAAGCCGCTCACGGGCCAGTACACGATCTGGGGTGAGGTCATCGAAGGCATGGAGCACGTCGGCGCCATCGCCCGCGGTGAGCCGCCCCCGCAGCCCGACAAGATGCTGAAAGTCTATCTTCTCGCCGACAAGAAATAGGTGCCATCGGCGCGGGGAGCGCCGTGTCCTCCGCACGATCACCTCTCGAAGTGCCCAGCGCACGCCGGATTACGTGCGCCGGCGCAAGCAACATAGACAATGCCGATATTCAACGAACGGAGCCGATCATGGCCGACATCAAAGACCCCGAGAACACGCTGATCCTGGAGACGACGAAGGGCAAGGTCGTCATTGCATTGCGTCCTGATCTCGCGCCCAAGCACGTGGAACGCATGAAGACGCTTGCCCGCGAGGGCTTCTACGACGGCATCGTCTTCCATCGTGTGATCGACGGCTTCATGGCGCAGACCGGCTGCCCGCATGGCACCGGCACGGGTGGTTCCAAGCACGGCAATCTGGCAGCCGAGTTCAACGCGGAGCCGCACGTTCGCGGCATCTGCTCCATGGCGCGCGCCTCCAACCCCAACAGCGCCAACAGCCAGTTCTTCATCGTCTTCGACGACGCGACGTTCCTCGACAAACAGTATACCGTGTGGGGCAAGGTTATCGAGGGCATGGAGAACGTCGACAAGATCAAGCGCGGCGAGCCGGTGGTGAACCCCGACAAGATCGTCTCGATGCGCGTTGCAGCCGACGTGAAGTAATCCTGAGGCCGAGAGCGGCTGCGACCGCTCTCGGTACCGTGTGGCCGTTCCGGCGATCAAAGCTGCGCGAAGAACACGGGGTCGGTGGCGCCGCTGTCCAGATGCTGCACCACGAGCCGCGCGAGCAGCGGCGCCAGCAGGAAGCCGTGCCTGTAGCTGCCGTTGACGTGAATGACGTTCCCCGTCGGTATGATCTTGGGATAGTTGTCTGGCCATGAGGGGCGCACGCCTGCGCCTTGCGTCAGGATTTCTGCCTCGCCGAACGCGGGATGCAGCGCGTAGGCCAGCGACAACAGCTCCAGCGCAGACCGCACGGTGACGGGGCTTTCGTCCTCGCTCTCGATCACGGTCGCGCCGATCATGAACTCGCCGTTGCCCCAGGGCACGACATAGAGCGGGTGGCGCGGGTGCAAGAGGCGCACGGGCCGCCTGAAACTGATCTCCCCCGTGCGGACCACGATGCGCTCTCCGCGCACGCCGCGCAGCGGCTTCAGGATGCTTCTCGCCCCCATGCCGCGGCAGTCGACGACAATGCTGCCGGCGGGGGCCTTCTCGTTCTGCCAGTCCACGCCGAACTCCACGCTGCAGCCGGCGGCGCGGGCCGCATCGAGAAGGTGCTGCATCGCCGGCACGGGCGCGACATGGCCTTCCTGCGGATAGAACAGGCCGCGGGCGAAGCGATCGGCGATATCTGGCTCGAGCGCCTGGATCTCTTCCTGCGTGACCGCGCGATGGCCTTCGGTGAGGCGGGCGAAGCGGTCGAGTTCGCTCAAGTCCCGGGCTGGGGCGACCACCAGCGTGCCATCGACATGCGTGCCGGGGAACTCGGCCTTCCACATGGCGATCGCCTCGAGCCCAGGCGCTCGCACCTCTGCCGCCTGCGCTTCCGTCTCGCAGAAGGGGCCGAGCATGGCACCGGCATAGAAGCTGGCAGCGCGCGCGAACGGGTCGGGCGAGCGTTCCACGAGACGAACGCTATGGCCTGCGCGTGCCAGCAGCAGGGCCTGCCAGAGGCCCAGGACGCCGGCACCGGCGACGACGATGGATGAGCGTGTCATGAGGCGAGCTTTACGACATTTTCAGTCACCGATCGCGATGCCTTCGCGTCGCGGATCGGCGCCGCCCTGCAGGGCGCCATCCGGCGTCAGCAGGATGACCTGGGTACCGGAGGTGAGAACATCGGCGTGGATCTTGTGTCCCAGCGGGCGCACCTTGAGCGCGTGCCAGACAGCCTTCGGGTGGTCGATCTCGATCTCGAAGGGCCCTCCGCGGCTGCCGAAGTTCATCAGGCTGGCGGCGGCCTGCGCATCGAGCTTCCAGTCGATCAGCGCCACCAGCGTCTTGATGACGTAGAGGGGAATTCGAGAACCGCCGACGGAGCCGAGCGCGGCCCACGGTTTGCCGGTCTCGTCGAACACGATCGTGGGCGCCATGGAGCTGCGGGGGCGCTTGCCCGCCGCCACGGCGTTGGCAATCGGGGCGCCGGTGCGATCAAAAGGCGCGAGCGAGAAATCGGTGAGTTCGTTGTTGAGCAGGAAGCCTGCTGCCCAGGTGCGGGAGCCGAAGCCTGCTTCGATGGTGGTGGTCATCGACAGCACGTTGCGGTCGGCATCGACGATGGAGAAGTGGCTGGTGCCGGCCAACTCGAGCGTCGCGTCCTCGCCTTGCGGCGCTGCACCGACCTCCTCCGGATTGCCCGGCTGCGGCCGTGGCATCGCCACCAGCGGATTGATGAGCGCGCGGCGGCGGCCGAGGTAGACGGGGTCTGCGAGGCCGGCTGGCTGGCGCACGAATGCAGGGTCGGCGACATAGCGATCGCGATCGGCGTAGGCGAGCTTCTCGGCCTCGGCCACGAGGTGCAGGGCGCGCCCGTTCATGGCGGCGCCCGGCCCGTTGCCGATGAACAGAGGCTCGAGCAGGCCCAGTACCTGGGCGAGCACCAGGCCGCCCGATGACGGTGGCCCTATGCTGCACACGCGATGGCGGCGATAAGGAAAGCACAGCGGTTCGCGATCGATCACGCGATAGGCTTCGAGATCGGCGCGTGAGAGATCGCCGCCACGGCCGTGCGCGCTGTGCGCGGCGGCGATAATGCGATCAGCGATGTCGCCCTCGTAGAAGGCGCGAACACCCTCCCGCGCGATGGCGCGAAGGGTGGCTGCATATTCCGGGTTCCGCAGCAGGTAGCCTTCGGGCCGGGCGCTGCCCGAGCCATCGTAGAAGTAGGCGCGGGCGGCGGCTGTGAAGGTTGTGGGGTCCGTGCTGGAGAGCAGGGCGGTGAGGCGCGGTGTGACGCGAAAGCCCTGTTCGGCAAGGCGCGCTGCGGGTTCCACCACGTCAGCCCAGGGCAGGCGGCCGTGCGCGCGGTGAAGGGTCTCCAGCAGGCGCAGCGTGCCGGGCGTGCCGATGCTGAGGCCGCTCAGAACCGCGTTGCGGAAGGGCATTGGGCGGCCCTCGACCAGGAAGCGGTCTGGCCGGGCGGCGGATGGTGCGGTCTCGCGGCCGTCCAGGCTGTGGAGGCGCTGGGCCTTGCCGTCCCAGAACAGCGCGAAGGCGCCGCCGCCTATGCCCGACGATTGCGGCTCGACCAGCGTGAGAACGAGTTGCACGGCGACGGCGGCATCTGCCGCACTTCCACCGGCCCGCAGGATCTCGCGGCCGGCCTCGGCGGCCAGCGGATGCGCGGCAGCGACCATCCACGAGCGGGCGCTTGCGGCGTCCCTGGAGGTCCAGCCGGAGGCGGCTTCCGGGGCGCTGCGGGTCCAGGCGGCGCCATCCCGCGAGCCCACCACGACGGCTGCCAGAAAGGCGCAGAAGCAGAATATGACGAGCCGGAACGGACGCCTGGCCATGAAGCCTCGGTATGCCTGGGGCAAATGTCGAAACTCCAATACTAGTGTCCTGATCGCGAAATTCGTCTCGTTCTTCGGCTCGCGATGAACGAATTTCGCGATCTGAAGGACACTAGCAAAGTCAACAAGCTAGTGTTCCGGCTCCGACATTTGCTTCCCGTTTCGGACCGGTCGAGAGCAAATGTCGGAGCCATAAGGAACACTAGTTCATATATGTTTCTAGTGCAGCTTTTGCACCTGACGCTTGGTAACGAGGCCAGCCGCGGGCGGGGACCAAGCGTCAGGTGCGCTGCACTAGTGTGATTCAGATCGAGAAGTCCGTCTCCCAAGCTGGCGGCAAAGTGAGTAACGGACTTCTCTATCATCACACTAGAGCAGTCCTCGCCCTGAGCAAAATTACGTATAAGCCAAGTGCCTGGCTCTTATGAGATTTTGGGCTGTTCCGCCTGTGGCGAAAACCGCACACCGGACACGAAAGGCGATGGGCGCGACGGTTGGGGGGATAGGGGCGGTTGCGCGAGGCGGCCCAGGCCGGCAATCTTGGCGCAAGGATGATCGTGGACGGATGCAGATTCGGCGGAACCAGGCCGGTGCTTTGCGACTTGGGCTAAGCACAAAGGGCGTTTGCCAGCCGATAGCGGATCGTCCAAGGCGTAAAGACCTTGTTCACGAATGCCGCGGACACTCGGTTCGCGCACTGACAGAGGAGGCGCTGATGATGTTTGCGCGCTTGATGCGTCGGACAGCAATTGCTGCAGGTCTCGTCATGGCCGTCGCTGCACTCGATGCAGCACCTGCTTCCGCCCAGCTGCTCTGGGACTGGGGTGGCGGCAATACGATCGGCGGCAGCGGTCGCGAGACCGTGAACTTCAGCCCGAACTACAAGAAGGGCGAGATCATCGTCAGCTTTGGCGACCGCCGCCTCTATTTCATCACCTCGCCCGGACAAGCGATCAGCTACCCGATTGCAATTCCGCGCGAGCAGAGCCGCTGGGCCGGCACCACGAGCGTGACGCAGAAGCGCGTCAATCCATCCTGGACGCCCACGCCGACGATGATCGCCGAGAACCCGCGGCTGCCGCGCTGGGTGCCAGGCGGCCACCCGATGAACCCGCTTGGCAATCGCGCGCTCTATCTCGGTTCGTCCACCTATCGCATCCACGGCACGGACGCGCCGTGGACCATCGGCAGTGCGGTGTCGAAGGGCTGCATCCGCATGTACAACGATGACGTCGCGGATCTCTATCCGCGCGCCAACATCGGCGCCAAGGTCCTCGTGACGTGGCAGCGCTTCGGCACGACGAGCTTCGAGGGAACAGCGGCCGTCGATCCCGCCGCCAGCAGGCCCAAGCGCAGCAGCAAAGGTGTGCGCTCGTCCTCGACGGAGTGAGGTGCGGGCTCTGTCTACGCTCGCTGGCCTTGTGGAATATTTGCCGCCCACGGACTATTCTGTGGGCGGTTTCGTTTTCCATCTTCTAGACTTCCAGTGCACGAGTCGGCCCTGCAGGGGCTGTGGGTTACGCAACCCGGCCACACTTTGCCGGGGCGAATCGACCTATCTCTTTGCCGAGGCGCCGGTCAGCCGCGCCGGCCTTCCGTTGTTTCCAGTTTCAATTGCGTGTCGCGTCTGTCGTGAACCAGAGCAGAGTGACCACCATGACCACATTGCTTGAGCAACTCGAATTGATGCGCGAGAGAATGCGCCAGATGGCCGACAACGAGCAGCAGCTCGTGCGCGGTCTTGGGGAAGCGCTGAACGTCGCCGACGAGCGTCTGCGCGAGCAGGTGCGGCAGTTCGCGGCCGAACATAACCAACGGCGCGCCGTGGCACTCGAAGAACTCAGGTCGCTTTCGGCCAAGCTCGGCACGTTGCCGAAGGAAAGGTTCGACAGCGTCCGCGAGCGTGCGCAGCCGCTCGACACCGACCGCTACATCGCGCAGGGAGGCTACCAGAGCCCGCCCCAGCAGCAGTATCGTGCGGCAAGCCAGTCGCGCTATGAGCCGCCGATGCCGCCACCAACGCAGACCTACACACCGCCACCTCCGCCGGCTTACGCGCCGCCTTCCCCGCCAGCTGCAGCGCAGAATCCCGCTCCGACACCCGGGGACTGGCGCCACGCTGCAAGCCGGATCGAGGAAGAGATCAATCTCTACCAGAACAACCTGCGTGCCCGCGGCCGCTGAGGCGGCAGCACTGGCGAGCAGGCAACAATTTCACGGCCGGGCATCGCCCGGCCGTTTTTCGTGTGCGAAATCGAACTTGCTGGTGCCTACTTCACACGGGCAGCGGTGGCCGCGGACTGGGCACGCGTGGCGCGCGCCGGTGCTGGTGCAGGTGGAGCGATCGATCGCTTCAGGATGGCGATGTTGCAATCGTTGACTGCGACGAGTTCCCAGCCTTGCGCGCCAGCTGCATTCAAAGCGTCGATCTCCGTCTCGCCGCGCGCGAGGGAGTTCAGATCGATGCGGCTGTATTCCCATTTGATCATGCATGCCATCCGCGCTGGAAATCGCCCGCACCGTACGCGCTCGCGCCACCCATGGCTATGGGCCGGACGCGAACTCAATCCTTATGTTTAAGGAAGTACGAGCAAGCCGTGTGCTTTCACGGCTTTGTAGACAACTATGCCCGACGCGCAATCGGCCGATCGGCCGCAGCTCATGGTGAGGAAGGCTGTCGCGGCGGCAGCAGCCGGCGCGCTTCCGCCAGCACGGCATCGCCGATGGCGGCCTGTCCCTGTGCCGTTGGATGGAACGCCCCGGAGTAGGCGCTCCACAGGGCGATCTGCACTTCCGGCCCACCGTCGAGTATCGGGATGTGGCGGGTGTGGAAATGCGAAGCCAAAAAGGCGTCGTTGGGCGTCAGGAAGAATCGCTGGCGGCTTGCATAGGGCCTGTAGTCGCCGGGCTTGTAGGGCGCCCAGCTGCCCGTGCCGTTGTTGTCGCGAAATCGTGGAAATTGCGCGTTGGATAGCGACGGCTCGTCGAGTTCCTCCGGTGACAACGCGCAGATGCCCCGCCGCTTGAAGTGGCCGTTGCTGCGATGCGCGCTTGCGAAAGTCCAGCCGGCCTCCGCAGCCGCCTTGGCCATGCCGGGCGTGAACACGTCCTCCATGAACTTCTGCGTGGCGCCCACGGCGCCGCCGTCGAGGCGCCAGGCGACGCCGACGTCGAAGCCGCGTGTACTGGATTGACAGACCTTTCCTTCATGGTCCTCGTGCATGTCGGGATAGGCGCTGAGCACGATGCGGGAGGGCTCCACCGCCGTCGCGGCCTTAAGCGCCTTGGCCAGCGAAGCATAGCGGCCTGGAATGCGGCCCATGAACACGCGCGCGTTGTCGGGCGTGATGCGCGGGTCTTCGGAGAACAGTTTCACGTAGCCGAGATAGCGGTTGAGCAATGCGGCATTGGAGACGAGGCCCGAAAAGCCGACGTCGTTGCCGCCGACGGAGAGAAGCACCAGGTCGGGTTTGCGGAGGCGTTGTGCCTCGGGGCAGACGTGCGTGTGGATCTTGCGGTCGCCGATCTCGAGGAACTCGCCCTCGTTGTAGTTCACCTCGGTGTCGAGCTTGGTTTCGCCAGGCGCGCAAAGCGCGTGCCCCAGGATGTCGATCTGCGACAGCTCCGCCACCCGGCGTGCGTGCGGCGGGTCTGCGCTGGAGACGGGGTCTTCGTAGCCGTTGTAGGCGTTGAACATCGACAGCATCGTCGCGCCCGAACACGCGAGCCCGAGATAGGTGACGGAGCGCTTGGCAGACGGATCATCGATGGCCAGGTGCAAGGCCGTGCGCAGCTGGTGCGAGTAGAGCGAGCGATGGCATCCGCGATGGACCCAGCCTGCGCCCTTGTTGCGGAAGCGCGCATCGGTGTAGCGGACGTCGGAGGTGAGATTGTAGCGCTGGGGATAACCGTCGCGCTCGACGTCATACATCATGGGCCGGTTCACCCGGAATGAAACCGGGCGATCCGGATTGCCGTCGCCAGCGCCGAAGCTGTCGCCGAGGCCGACGACCAGCAGGTCTTCGACCTTGATGGTCTCCGTCGCGATCGCAGTTCCTGATTTCGCGAGCTTCACCTCGGCGCCATCGGGATAGGGGATCTGCGCCTCGACCGGCTTGCTGCAATCGGCGGCGTTGAT
>JBDHTJ010000137.1:0-14173 GCA_039808585.1 Hyphomicrobiaceae bacterium
AGCCGCCCCTGCGCAATCATCTTGCGGGAAGAGCCAAGGGCGAATACATCGATCTGCATGCCGGTGGCTGGAACGCCGCGCGTGGTATCAACGACGTGGATGGAAATTCCCGGCATGAACATCGGCCCTCCGTGGATAGGGCGCAATGATAGCGCCACGCGCCAGGCCGGCAAGCGACCTCATGACTGCGCAAGAATTGCCACCCTTGTGGCCAGCACTTGCTGCGATGACGGCGCTTCAGGCACTCGTGGCGCTGGCGCTCTTCGCGCCTGGCGTGCTGGCTCCGAAGCTGGGCCTGAGTGAAGGCGCCATCGGGGCATTTGCGACAGCGGTCTTCGCAGTGGGTACGGCGACGTCGCTTTATGGGGGTATCCTCGCGACGCGTTTCGGCGCCTTCGCCGTTGCGGCCGGCTGTGCTGCGTGCGTCATGCTCGCGATGCTTGTTGCCAGTGGTGCGAGCCTGCCACTCCTCATCGCCGCTGGATTGTTGTTGGGCCTGGCGTTCGGGCCGGAGACGCCCACAAGCTCCAGCCTGCTCTCGCAACTTGCGCGGCCGGAGCAGCGACCGCTGGTGTTCTCTGTGCGCCAGACCGGCAACCAGATCGGCGCCATTGCCGGTTCGCTCATGCTTCCGGTTATCGCGATGGTGTCCGCCTCGCTCGGGTTCTTGGCAATCGCCGTTCTTGCGCTGGTGGCGATCGCGGTCTTCCTGCGCCTGCGGACGGTCTACGACGGCTCGTCGCGTGCAGCTGTGGCGCCGGTTTCTTTGCGTGCGGCTTGGCGGCTCGTCACGACGAGCCCGCCGCTGGTGCGCATTGCGCTTGCCTCGATGCCGTTCTCGGCCATGCAGATGGCGCTCAATACGTTCTTCGTGTCGCATGCCACATCGGGCCTCGCGCGCACGCACGTCACGGCGGGGGTGCTGCTGGGACTTGCGCAGGGCGCGGGTCTTGCGGGGCGCCTCGGCTGGGGCGTGGTCGCGACGTGGACGGGCTCGGCGCGTGCCGTGCTGGTGGGGCTCGGAGTATCTATGGGGGGCTTTGCCGTGTCGCTGTCGCTGGTTGGACCTCCGTCGTCGGATGGTGTGCTTGCTGTCATCGTCATGGGGTTGGGGCTCACGGCCAGTGGCTGGAACGGCGTACTGCTGGCCGAGGTGGCGCGACTTGCGCCCGAGGGGCGCGTGGCAGAGGCGACGGGAGCCGTCCTCATGGCGAGCTATACAGGCCTTCTGGTGGGGCCGGCGCTGGTCGCGGGGCTGGCGGCAATCGGCACGCTGGCGCTGAGTTACGGCGCGCTCGGCATGCTTTGTGCGGCGGCTGCCCTGTTGCTCTCGGGGCGTGGGCGATGACGCGTCGTCAGGCTTTTGCAGATGCGAAGGCGATGATGATCGGGCACAAGAAACTGCCCGATAGATCGGCGTTTGCACACGAAAGATGAGCAGCTTTACGCGCAGATATTTTAAGCTTGCAATAAATCGCAAAGGTTGCTCTTGTGACCACTATAGCGGCTTTCAACGTCAATGGAGAGTGGCGTGGTGAAATCCATCGGACTGGCGGCAGCAGCCGCACTGGTACTTGCGGGACTCACTCCGGCGCATGCGCAGGAGAAGGTGAAGATCGGCCTCATCTTCACATTGTCCGGTCCCTCGGCGGTTCTGGGACAGCAAGGGCGCGACGGCTTCAACCTTGCGGTCAAGACACTGGGCGGCAAGCTCGGTGGGGCTGAAACCGAAGTCGTCGTCGTCGATGACGAGCAGAAGCCCGATGTGGCCGTCACGAAGGTGAAGGGGCTGCTTGAGCGCGATGGCGTGAAGTTCGTCGTTGGTCCGATCTTCTCCAACGTGCTGCAGGCGATCCACAAGCCGGTCACGGATGCCGGTGCGATCCTGATCAGCCCGAACGCCGGCACGTCAAACTTCGCTGGCAAGCAGTGCAACGCGAACTTCTTCGTAACCTCTTACCAGAACGACCAGATCCACGAGGTGCTCGGCAAGTATGCCCAGGACAAGGGCTACAAGAGCGTGTTCCTGATGGCGCCGAACTATCAGGCGGGCAAGGATTCGATTGCGGGCTTCAAGCGCCACTTCAAGGGCCAGGTGCTCGACGAGGTCTATACGCCGCTCGGCCAGCTCGACTTCTCGGCCGAGATCGCCAAGATCGCCGCTGCCAAGCCCGAGGCCTTCTTCACATTCATGCCGGGTGGCATGGGCGTGAACCTCGTGAAGCAGTATCGGCAGGCGGGTCTTGGCAGTGTTCCGTTCCTGTCCGCGTTTACGACAGATGAATCCACGCTGCCCGCCCAGAAGGATGACGCTGTCGGCTTCCTCTCCGGCGCCAACTGGGCCCCCGACATGAATGTACCGGAAAGCAAGGCGTTCGTGGCGGCCTACGAAGCGGCCTATGGCTCCGTTCCCGGCACGTACGCGATGCAGGCCTATGACGCGGCGCTGCTCATTGACAGTGCGCTGAAAGCCACGGGTGGCAAGGTGGCCAACGCCGATGCGCTGAAAGCGGCTCTCAAGAAGGCCGACTTCAAGTCGCTGCGCGGCAAGTTCAAGTTCGGTACCAACAACTATCCGATCCAGGACTTCTACCTCACGAAGGTCGCCAAGCGCGCCGACGGCAAGTATCAGACCGAGATCGCGCAGAAGGTGTTCAGCGACTACACCGACGTTTATGCGGCTGAGTGCCCGATGAAGTAGCGCCTGTGGCCTCACTCGCGGGCGGTCAAGATCCATGTCGGTGGCGTTGTTCATCGTGCAGACGCTCAACGGGCTCCAGCTCGGTGTGCTGCTGTTCCTGATCGCCGCCGGCCTCACGCTGGTGTTCGGGGTGATGGATTTCATCAACCTCGCCCACGGCGTGCAGTACATGATCGGCGCCTACCTGCTGGCCATGTTCTCCACCTACACCGGCAGCTTCTGGCTTGGTCTTCTACTTACGCTGCCCTCCGCCTTGGCATTCGGACTGCTGCTCGAGGTGCTGATCTTCCGGCATCTTTACCAGCGCAATCACCTTGAGCAGGTGCTGGCTACTTTCGGCCTCATCATCTTTCTCAACGAGGCGGTGAAGGTGATCTGGGGTGCGGCACCCATCGGCGTTTCGGTGCCGGAGATCTTCTCGGGCAGCGTGCGGCTCACGGACGGGCTTCTCTATCCCATCTATCGGCTTGTGCTCATCGGTACCGGCCTTGCCACCGCGCTGCTCCTCTACATCCTCATCAATCGCACCAAGGTTGGCATGCTGGTGCGGGCGGGTGCCACCAATGCGCCGCTCGTCTCGGCCCTGGGTGTCGATATTGGCCGCCTGTTCATGATCGTCTTCGGCTTCGGTGCCATGCTGGCGGGCTTCGCGGGCGCTATGGTGGCGCCGATCCTTTCGGTCGAACCCGGCATGGGCGACAATCTGCTGATCCTGACGTTCGTCGTGATCGTGATCGGCGGCATCGGCTCCATCCGCGGGGCGTTCATTGCCGCGTTGCTCGTCGGGCTCATCGATACGCTGGGCCGCGCCTTCGGTCCGCAACTCTTGCGCCTGGCGCTCGATCCGGCGGCGGCGAACCAGACGGGGCGTTCGCTTGCTCCCATGCTGATCTACATTCTCATGGCATCCGTGCTCTTCTTCCGCCCGACAGGCCTTTTCCCGGTCAAGCGATGAGTGCTTCCTCGGACACCCAGGGCCGCGAGCGTGGTGCCGGCTTCTTTGCCGATGCTCGGCTTGCGCTGGTGATCGCGCTGTTCGTGGCCCTGGCACTGGTGCCGCTGTTCGCCAAGCTGGGTGCGGCGTCCTATATCCTGAGCTTCGCAACGCGCGCCGTGATCTTTGCTATTGCCGCCCTGTCGCTCGACCTCATTCTGGGTTACGGGGCGCTCGTCTCGTTCGGCCATGCCGCCTTCATCGGCATCGGCAGCTACGCGGTGGGCATGCTTTCATCGCACGGGGTCGAAGGGTTCGGCCTGCATGTCCTCGCGGCGCTGGTGATGGCTGCCGTGTTCGCGGGATTGACGAGTGCGGTGTCGCTGCGCACCACCGGCGTCTACTACATCATGAGCACCCTGGCCTTCGGGCAGATGCTGTTCTTCTTCGCTGTCTCCCTTTCGGCCTATGGCGGCGACGACGGCATGACGCTGTCCGGCCGCAGCCTCGTTTTCGGCCGAAAGCTGCTGGCGAACGACATGACGCTCTACTACGTGGCGTTGGGCATTCTGCTCGCGTGCTACGTGCTGTGCCGTGCCATCGTTGCCTCGCGCTTCGGACGCGTGCTCACGGGCATCCGGGAAAACCCCGAACGCATGCGCGCCATCGGGTTCGATCCGTTTCGCTACCAGCTCACGGCATGCATCATCGCGGGAATGATGGGTGCGCTCGCGGGTGTGCTGCTTGCCAACCAGGCCGAGTTCGTGTCGCCGGCCTACATGTCCTGGCAGCGTTCCGGTGAGTTGCTGATCATGGTCCTGCTGGCAGGCATCGGATCGCTGCATGGCGCCATCATCGGTGCCATTTCGCTGCTGCTCGTGGAAGAATTGCTGCAGCACTTCACCGAGCACTGGAAGCTGCTGTTCGGCCCCCTGCTGGTGCTGATCGCCATGTTCGCGCGCGGCGGTCTCATGGGGCTCGCGGCCAGCTTGCTGCGCGGCAGCGGCAGCGGGGGACGCCCATGAGCCCGCCGCTTCTTGCCGTCGATGGGCTCTACAAAAGGTTCGGGTCTCTCATCGTCTCCGACAACGTGACGCTGGATGTCCGCAGCGGCGAGGCGCATGCGCTCATCGGGCCCAACGGTGCCGGCAAGACGACGCTGATCCATCAGCTTGCGGGCTCACTGGGGTCCGACGCGGGGCGAATCCTGCTCGAAGGCGAGGACATCACGCATCTCCCTGTCGACAAGCGGGTGCGCAAGGGCCTCGCCCGCTCCTTCCAGATCACGTCGATCCTGCCAGGGTTCACGGTGCTGGAGAACGTGGCGCTTGCTGTGCAGGCCCGCTCGGGCTCGAGCTTTCGCTTCTTTGCGCCGGCAGCGCGCGAGCGACCTCTCAATGACGAGGCCATGGCCGCCATCGAGCGGGTGGGGCTAGAAGCGCGCGGAGGTGTTCGTGCGGGGCTGCTGTCTCATGGCGAGAAGCGCCTGTTGGAGTTGGCCATCGCCATCGCTACGCGGCCGAAGCTACTCCTTCTGGACGAGCCCCTGGCTGGCCTCGGCAAGGAAGAATCCACCGCCAGCATCGCGCTGCTCAAGCGTCTCAAGGCCGAGCTCACCATGGTGCTGGTGGAGCACGACATGGACGCCGTGTTCGCCCTGGCCGATCGCGTCAGCGTGCTTGTCTATGGCCGGGTGATTGCCACCGGCACGCCTGCCGAGATCAAGGCCAACCCGCAGGTGCGTGCGGCCTACCTCGGCACCGAGGAGGTCGCCTGATGCTGACCGTGGAGCGGCTGGAGGCAGGCTACGGCGAGGCGCAGGTGCTGTTCGGCATCGATCTTACCGTGGGCCCGGGCGAGGTGATCGCCCTCCTCGGCCGTAACGGCATGGGCAAGACGACGACCGTCCGCTCCATCTTCGGGCTTCTGCGGCCCAAGGCCGGCCGCATCACCTTCGAGGGCCGCGACGTTACGGGCAAGCCGCCGTTTACCATTGCGCAGCAGGGCCTGGGCCTCGTGCCGGAGGGACGGCAGATCTTCCCCACCTTGAGCGTGGAGGAGAACCTGATCGCCACCTCCGCCGCCCGCTTCGGGGCGCCGAAATGGACCCTGGAGCGGATTTGGGACCTGTTTCCACGCCTGCGCGAGCGACGCGCCAACATGGGCAATCAGCTTTCCGGCGGCGAGCAGCAGATGCTGGCTATCGGCCGGGCCCTCATGACCAATCCGAAGCTTGTCGTGCTGGACGAGGCTACGGAGGGGCTGGCCCCGCTTATCCGGGCCGACATCTGGTCGTGCCTTGCCAAGCTGAAGGCGGAAGGCGAAGCTATCGTCGTCATCGACAAGAACGTCGACGCGCTCCTGCCCCTGGCAGACCGGCATGTCGTTATCGAGAAGGGACACGTGGCCTGGTCCGGCACCAGCCGGGAACTGGCCGCTAACCCTTCCATCACGGATCGCTACCTGCACGTCGGCTGATGGGATCAAACTGCCTCCCGCACAGGCCGCCGCCGAGCCCAACCCAAGGAGGAACGCCAATGCTGACCATGTCCCCCGGAATCACGCGCGCGGGCGAAGGCATCGAGAACATCTCCTGGAACATCCTGGGGCAGACATACGTACCCAAGCAGGTTTGCGAGAACTCGTTTTCCTGGCACGCCACCTTCCCGCCGGGCACGTTCGTGCCGCCACATATCCATCCCACTCAGGACGAATTCATCTACATGCTCGAGGGCGAGTTTGAGCTGATGCTCGACGGCAAGACGGTGGCGGCGAAGCCCGGTGATCTCGTGCGCATGCCGATGGGCATTCCGCACGCCATCTTCAACAAGTCCGACCGCACGGTGAAGTGCTTCTTCTGGGTGACGCCGACGCGCCGGCTCTACGACCTGTTCTGGGGGATTCACAACATGCCGGAGCAGACGCCTCCGGAAGTGGTGGCGCTTTCAGCCAAGCACGAGGTGGATTTCCTGCCGCCGCCGGAAGAGCAGAAGTGAGCCGATAAGCGAGCAACAGGGGCGGGAACGAGGCGACACCTCCATGACGGTACTCATCGCAGGCGCAGGCATCGGCGGGCTTACCCTTGCCCTCATGCTGCACAAGAAGGGCATCAAGTCGGTCATTTTCGAGCAGGCCAACGAGATCAGAGAGCTGGGTGTGGGCATCAACACGTTGCCGCACGCCATCAAGGAGCTTGCCGCCCTCGACCTGCTTCCGGCACTCGATGCGGTGGCCATCCGCACGAAAGAGCTCATCTACATCAATCGGCTCGGCCAGGAGGTGTGGCGGGAGTCGCGCGGCACCGACGCCGGCTTCGACTTTCCCCAGTTCTCCATTCATCGCGGCCGCCTGCAGAAGGTGCTCTACGACGCCGTCCTGCAGCGCATGGGGCCGGATGCCGTGCGCTCGGGGCTGAGGCTTGCCGGCTTCGTGCAGGACGAAGGCGGCGTGACGGTGCATTTCACAGACTCCCGTACGGGCCTCTCGAGCACCACCGTGCGTGGCGACGTGCTGATTGCGGCTGATGGCATCCATTCCGTGGCGCGGCGGCACTTCTATCCGAAGGAAGGCCCGCCCTCGTGGCAGGGCGTGCTCATGTGGCGCGGGGCAACCGAGTGGCCGCAGTTCCTGTCCGGGCGCTCCATGTACATCGGCGGCGGCATGGGTGCGAAGTTCACGCTCTACCCGATCGCGGAGGGCTCGCGACAGGGCATGAAGCTCACCAATTGGGCCGTCTCCATCCGCGTCGCTGATCCGGCCGTGTCGCCGCCACCCAAGGACAGCTGGTCGCGCACCGGGCGCCTTGAGGACGTGGTGCCCTATGCGCGCCGCTTCAAGGTTGCCAATTTCGACGTCGAAGGCTTGGTGCGCGCGACGCCCGCCTGCTACGAGTATCCCATGTGCGACCGTGATCCGCTGCCCAGGTGGACTTTCGGCCGCGTGACGCTTCTGGGCGATGCTGCGCACCCGATGTATCCTGTTGGTTCCAATGGTGCCGCGCAGGCCATCCTCGATGCCAAGTGCCTGTCCGACAACCTCGGCAAGTCCGAGCATCCCATGCAGGCGCTCTACTATTACGAGCGCGACCGGCTGCCCAAGACCGCGGAGATCGTGCTGCTCAACCGAAAGGGAGGGCCAGAGCGGGTCATCGACGAGGTGGAGAAGCTGGCGCCTGGCGGCTTCGAGTACGTCGACAAGGTGCTGAGCCATGCCGAGCGCGAGGCGATCGTGAAGGGCTACGCGGGCAAGGCCGGCTTCCAGCTGACCCAGGTGAACCGCTAGCGCTGCATCGCAGCCAGGGCTGCCGGAACAGCGGCAAAACACCTGCGTTTATGCTCTGTCGTGTCATGGACGGAGTGCGTTGCGATGGTTCACGAGATCCCCCTTGCACCTGAGGCCGGCTTCCAGGTTTTTCTCTCCGAGCGGGATCGTCCGTTCGGGGCGGTGCTGGCGGTCGAGCCCGAGTTCGTGATCTATGTGGAGAACGCGGGCGAGTTCCAGATCGCGCCTGAGGCCATCGTCAAGGTGCACGACGAGAAGGTGATCGTCGATCCCGCCAAGCTCGATGAAAGACTGAGGCAGGCCATCGGCCACGCGCACGACGCGGAGGACCGCTCCTGAGGGCCGGGCACAAAAAAGGCGCTCTCTGCGATGGAGAGAGCGCCCATTCTGCGTGAGGCGGAAGCCTCAGTTCTTATCGACGTTCCAGAATACGGTGGCGGGTGAAACCAGTAGGCCCGTCACGTTCTTGCGCAGCGCAGCCGGCGATACATACTCGCCGAGCGGAATGTGTGTCGTTACCTGTGTGTCGCGCACCTGCGCTGCGGTGGCGATTTCCTTCTGCTTGGCCGGGTCGCTCTCACGGGCGAACTGGTCACGCAGCTTCTCCATCTCGGCATCGCAGGGCCAGCCGAACAGGGCCTTCTCGCAGCCGGCGTTCATGTAGGCGGTGCTGATCGGATTGAGCACGTCGGCGTTCACCCAGGCGGTGAGGAAGGCATGCCATCCACCCTGCGTCGGGGGATCCTTCTTCGCGCGGCGGGCGACCAGCGTCTGCCAGTCCATGGACTGCATGTCGACCTTGAAGCCTGCCTTCTCCATCAGCGACTTCGCCACGGGAGCGAGGTTCGTAAGGATCTTCAGGTCGGTAGAGTGCATCAACACGATGGGCGTGCCGTCGTAGTTGGCCTCTTTCAGCAGTTCCTGCGCCTTCTTCATGTTGGAGGTGAGCAGGCCATCCATGCCGGCTTCCGTGGAGAACGGGCTGCCGCAGGGGTAGTAGCTCTTGCACACCTTGATGTAGTTGGCGTCACCGATGGTGGCCATCAGGAAGTCTTCCTGATTCAGGGCATACCACAGCGCCTGGCGGATCTTTGGGTTGTCGAAGGGCGGTGCGAGCCAGTTCGGACGCAGCGTGAACTGGCCAGCGCCCGCGGGCGTGTTGAAGAGAACAATGTTCTTGTCGTCCTTCATCAGCGGCAAGAGATCGTGGCTTGGCTGCTCGATCATGTCGAGTTCACCGGCCAGCAGGGCGTTGACGGCCTGCTGGGCATCGGCGATGGCGCGCCATTCGACGCGATCCACCTTCGCGACCTTGCCGCCGGCGAGACCCGAAGCCGGCTCTTTGCGCGGCACGTATTTGTCGAACTTCACGTAGACCGTCTTGTCGCCGGGTTTCCATTCGTCCTGCTTGAACACGAACGGGCCGGAGCCGGTGAAGTCGGAGATCTGCGTGTTGGGATCGGTGTCGGCAACGCGCTTCGGCATCATGAAGGGCACGTTGGATGACGGCTTCGCAAGACCCAGCAGCACGAGGCCCGTCTTCTCCTTCAGCTTGATCGTGAAGGTCTTGGCGTCGGTGGGCGTCATGGCCTCGACGAAGCTCATCAGTTTCTGCCCCATGCCATCCTTGGCGCCCCAGCGCTTGAGGGAGGCGACGCAGTCTTCCGCCGTGACCGGCTTGCCGTCGTGCCAGAGAAGTCCGTCACGCAGCGTGAAGGTGTAGGTGAGGCCGTCTGCCGAGATTTCCCACTTGTCGGCCATCTGCGGCTTGATCTCGCCCTTCTCGTCCTGGGCAAGCAGGGTGTCGTAGACCATGTAGCCGTGGTTGCGGACGATGTAGGCCGTCGTCCAGATGGGGTCGAGGATCTTGAGATCCGAGTGCATGTAGACGCGCAGCGTCTTCTGCGCATAAGCGCTCGCTGTGCCCAGCGTGAGCGCGGCAAGCGCCAGCAGGGCTGCCAACAGGGTTGTCGTTCGACGCATTGCTTTTCTCTCTCCTCGTTTGGACTTCAGGCTAGCATTTATTCAATGGGTCCGCGGGTCGATGGGTGTGCCCGGGAATTTTACGGCCATTTCCACCGCGCGCGCCACTGCAAGCAGTTTCGCCTCGCCGCGGGGCGGACCGATAAGTTGCAGGCCCACGGGCATGCCGCTCTTGGTGAAGCCGACAGGCATCGAAAGAGCCGGCAGGCCGGTGGTGGTGGCGAGGAAGGAGAACCGCAGCCAGTCGATGTAGTCCTTGAGCGGCTTGCCGTTGACGATCCTGGGATATTCGACCTCGACAGCGGTGGGCTCGAGGCCGACCACAGGGCAGGCCAGCACGTCGAACTGCTGCAGGAAATCGTGCATCTCGAAATAAAGCGCGGCGCGGGCGTGGAAGGCCTTGTAGATCTGTTCGGGCTTCAGCTTGAAGCCAAGCGCAATGTTCTCGCGCAGTGTCTTCTTGAAGTGCTTCTGGATCTCGGGTGGCAACGTTCCGGGCAGAGCGGCCCAGGCCATGGCACGCAGCGTCACGTAGCTTGAATAGAGGTCGGGAAGCTCGGGACAGGCCTCGTCAACCGATCCGCCTTCTTTTTCCACGGCATGAAGTGCCGACCGCAGCACAGCGTCGATCTCGGGTTCAACCTCGGCGAAGCCATCGAGGGTCGGCGCGTAGGCGATGCGGACCTTGCGCTTGGCCTTGCGCACGGCAGACTGGAATGAGTCGGTCGGCGCCTCGATCGTGATCGGCATGCGCGGGTCGAAGCCCGACATGGCGTCGAGGAAAAGCGCTGTATCCATGACGTTGCGGGCCATTGGTCCCTGCACGCCTTCGGTGTGGAACGCGATCACCTGCGGCCCGCCGCCGGCCCGGCCCGGCGATGGCCGGAAGCCCACGACGCCGCAATAGGCGGCAGGCGTGCGCAGCGAGCCAGCAAGATCGGAGCCGTGGCTCAGCCAGACTTCACCTGTTGCAAGTGATGCGGCCGCGCCGCCGGACGAGCCGCCCGCGTTCTTGCGCGTGTCCCATGGGTTGCGCGTCATGCCGAAGACGTCGTTGAAGGTATTGCCGCCAGCGCCCATCTCGGGCGTATTGGTCTTGCCGACGACGATGCCGCCGCGAGCCTCCAGCATCTCGACGAGGGGATCACTCTCCTCAGGCACCCAATCGGCCATGCCCTTCGTGCCGAAGGTGGTGCGCACGCCTTTTACCGGCGTCAGATCCTTGATGCCGATCGGGAGGCCGGCGAGCCAGGCCACGTGATTGCCGTTGCGCCGCTTGTTCTTGCCGAGTTCTTTGAGGGCTGCGCGTGCACGATCGGCGCAGAGAGTGGGCATGGCGTTCACGGCGCCTTCCACCTGCTCGATGCGCGTGAGCGACGCCTTCAGCGCTTCCGACGCTGCGATTTCTCCCTTGCGGAGGAGATCGACCATCTCGGTGGCCGTGAGCCTGCACAGCTCGGGCCCGGTGAATTCAGCTTTCGCCGTTGCAGCTTTGGCCTTGTCGGCCGATTGCCTTGCAGACTTCGTAGCCATACGCGCGAACGCACTCCCCGTTGTTTCTTGTCGAGATGTGTGCTCAGGAACAGCAGCAATCGCCACCGCGCTGGTCCTTGCTGCCTGGGTTGCGGTCGGGCGGCAGGTCCATCGCAGGGTTCTCCGCAAAGAACCCGTTGGGCTTCAGCATGAAGCCCGCATACTCCACGGGCATCACGGGGAAGTCTTCGGGCTTGCACACGTGCGTGTGGCCGAACGTATGCCACAGCACGATATCCTCGTTCTCGATTGCCCGGTTCTGCGCGATGTACTTCGGCAGCCCGTCGCCACCGGCGTGCTGATTGGGGAAGTCGCCCGAGGCGTACTTCTCTGCCGGATCATATTTCGTCACCCAGACGTGCTTGGTGGCGAAGCCCGCACGCGCGTGCACGCTGGAGCCGTCCTGCGCCAGCATTAATGGGCTGGCGTTGATGATGAGCTTGTAGCCCGGGGCGTTGCCGACCGCGTTCTTCTTGCTCGGATTGATGATCTTCCAGTAGCGGCCGGTGCGGCCGTCGGCTTCGCGCGCCGCATCGCGCTCCCGCGCCAGAACGCGCGATGTGGTGTCGAACACGTTGCCGTAAGGGTTGTCGCGGCCGTAGGGCCTCGGCACGAACTCATGCTCCGTCACCGTGTTCTTTTCGCCGTCCACCATCATGTGCAGGCGCACGTTGAAGAAATGCTGGTGGGTGGGGCCAGCGAGGCCTTCCGACACCATGCCGCCCCAGGGGTAGGGCTTGCCTGGCGCGACGGCCGCGGTCTGGATGATGCCGGTGAGCTTTGCCTCCAGCTGGATGGTGCCATCCTGGTAGAGGTACCAGTAGAAGCCGTAGTCGTAGTTGCCGACCGTGGCGAAGAAGCTGATGACCAGCCGCCGCGAGCGGCGCACCTCGTAGGTCTCGTTGCGGAACTCGTAGTGCTTCCAGAGGATGCCGTAGTCTTCCTCGTGCATGCAGATGGCGTTCTTCATCACCATCGGCTGCCCGTTGTCGTCGGCTGCGGCCACGTCGAAATAATGGATCTGACCGAGACAGTCGCAGCCCAGCTCCAGCGCGTTGGCCAGCTTGCCGAGGCCATACTCGCCCGCGTCGAAGGCGTTCTTCCAGAAGTGGTTGGCCGTGGGATCTGCGTAAGGCACCACCATTTCCGTGACGCTGGCACGATAGATGACGGGGCGATCCTTGTTGCCGTCACGGAACGCGACCTGGTTCAGCACCAGCCCTTCGCGCGCGGTGAAGCCCACGCGGAAAGCCCAGTTCTCCCACTCTACCTTCCAGCCATCGACCTTGAAGCTCGGCCCTTCGCCCTGCACGATGTCGAGCGGCTTAACGCTTGTGCGCGGGTTGGGATAGGAGGCGCGATTGTAGTTGCGCTTCTTCTTCGGGATGGGAATGACCTCGGGCTCGTCAACGAGCTCGACCACCTTGCCCTCGTTGAGGTCGACAAGCGCCACCACGCCCTCAATGGGGTGTGCGTAGCCGTTGTCCTTGATGTCCTCGCGATAGTAGGCGACGGCAGAAACGAGTCGCCGCCCCTTTTCGATCTCGCGGTTGAAGTAGCCGGCGGAAAACGGGTCGACCTGTACCAGTTCGATATCTGCGTCGGTCAGGCCACGGCGCTTGACGGCAGCGCGCCAACCCGGGTCCTTCTTCACAACCTCGCCTACGAGGAAGAACTCCTCGATGATCACGGGAGGCTGCCCGTAAGGGGCGCTCTTGGTCGGATGCTCCACCCAGCTCACGACCTTCTTCTCGCCAAGGTCCACGACGCCCTGATAGGCGGCTCCGGACTTGCGGTCGAAGATGATGGCGGCGGCACGGCGCGCGATTGCGTCGCCTGCCTTGTAGGCGAGCACGCTCGCCTTGTCGGGCTCGGCCAGCTGGACGAAGCCGAAGCGCGTGTCAGGGCCGAGCCGCTTCAGCTCCTTGAACAGGGTGCAGGCCGTCGCCAGTTCCGCCTCGCTCAGCGGGTCGAGCGGGTGCGCACTCCGCGACGCAGGTGCCGGCTTTTTTCCCTTGCCGTTTTTGGCTTGGCTCATGACCCCTCACAACGTGCCATCTCAAGGTTCAGGCCTGACCCTAACACGAGGCTCGGCGGTAGTGGGAGGGGCTTGCGTGGTCTGATTGAGACGTGCTGCATAACGATGCATTTGCCTCGATATCGCTTGTGCATTGCCCTCCCGGCTCCTTCAATAAGCGATAATGCGCAAACTTATTTGAGCCTGCGCCCGAGCCTCAGGACGAGTACCCCATGAACCTGCATCACCTTCTTCAGGTCCGCCATGCCAAGGGCCGTCCGGTCCGGGTGGCTCTCATCGGGGCCGGAAAGTTCGGCTCCATGTTTCTCTCGCAGGTGCCGCATATCGCGGGTCTGGAGGTGGCGGTGATTTGCGATCTGTCGCCTGACCGCGCCAAAGCAGCGTGCAAGGCGGTGGGCTGGGATGATGCCCGCATAGCCGCCAGCCGCTTCACCGACGATGCCTCCGGCGCGGTCAAGGCCAGTGATGTCGAAGTGGTGGTGGAGGCGACGGGGCATCCACCTGCGGGCATCCGGCATGCGCGTGCCGCCATCGCGGCGGGTAAGCACGTTGTCATGGTCAACGTGGAAGCCGACGTACTGGCAGGCGCGTTGCTGGCAGAAGAGGCGCGCAAGGCAGGCGTGGTCTACTCCATGGCGTATGGGGACCAGCCTGCGCTCACTGCGGAGATCGTGGATTGGGCGCGTGCCACCGGCTTCAAAGT
>JBDHTJ010000138.1:0-14130 GCA_039808585.1 Hyphomicrobiaceae bacterium
AAATCGCCTGCTCCGAGGACTTCGAGGTGCTCGAGATCGTATCACCTGCCAACTTCAAGACGCGATTGGTCGATCCCCCGTCCGCCTAGCCGCGTGCCTCGTCCAGAAGCGGCGTGAAGCCGCCGAAGAACATGCGGCGCGTATCGAAGGGCATGGACTTCGGGTCCATGCCGCCGAGCCGGGGATCGGCGCGCACAGCGTCGTTGATGCGGTCGCGATCGGCCTTGGAAGCGAAGGTGGTCCAGCCGACAACCACGATTTCCCCCGGCTCGAGATTCAAGGCCTGCGGGAAAGACGTGAGCGTACCGGGCTTTACATCCTCCTCCATAAGTTGCACGTGCTCGAGCGCGCCGTGCTCTTTCCAGATGGCCTGCATTTTCTCGATCATGGCCTTATACGCGCCGAGGCGGGCCCGGGGCACAGGGAAGACGTAGACGTCCGTGTATCTGCTCATGGCCTTCGGGGCTCCTGATTGCCTGCCTTGCAGCTTATGCGATTGCCCTTTCGCGGCAAGCTGCACATTCCAATCTCCAGCTTTGCTGAAAAAATCGCCAGGCTTCACCGCAACCAAACGCGAGCCCGGACGTTGCTGTCGCGGGGAAAAGTTCCGCAGGGAGCAGATTGTGCTGGCAGCCGCAGCAGAGCAGAGCGTCTTTCCTGCTGGTAGCGGCGAGATGGCGTTGCGCATCCGCGCCTTCGACTGGTCGCGCACGCCGCTCGGGCCCATTGTTTGCTGGCCGCAGAGCCTCAAGACGACGATCGATCTAATCCTGCAATCCCCCGTCCCTATCGTGACGCTTTGGGGCCGCGACGGCGTCATGATCTACAACGACGCTTATTCCGTCTTCGCCGCCGGTCGCCACCCTCAGCTCCTGGGCTCGAAGGTCCTGGAAGGCTGGCCGGAGGTTGCAAGCTTCAACCGCCACGTCATGGAGGCGGGGCTCGCCGGCAAGACGCTGTGCTTCCGCGACGAGCACCTCATTCTCTTCCGCTCCGGCATGCCAGAGGATGTCTGGCTCAATCTTGACTACAGCCCGCTGCTTGATGAAAACGGGCTGCCGGCGGGCGTCATGGCGATTGTCGTAGAGACGACGAAGCGGGTACGGGCCGAGCGCGCAATGCGCACCAGCGAAGCGCAGTTCCGCACCTTCGCCAGTGCCATGCCGAACCACGTTTGGGCCGCGGACCCCGGTGGGAATGTCGACTGGTTCAACCAGCAGTTCATCGAATACACGGGCCTCTCTATCGACGAACTCGAAGGCGAAGGCTGGCGAGACGTCGTCCACGAGGACGACCAGGAGACGGTGACGCAAGCCTGGTCTCGCGCACTCAAGCACGGCACCGTGCTGCAGGCAGAGATACGCTTGAGACGCCAAGACGGCGCCTACCGCTGGCATCTGTGCCGGGCCACCCCGATCCGCGATCCGGAGGGCCGCCTTGCCCGCTGGATCGGCACCAACACGGACATCGACGACCAGATCCGCACCGAACAGGCCCTGCGGGACCGCGAGGCAGATCTCGCCCGCGTGCAGCAGATCGGCAAGGTAGGCGGTGTCGAGGTGCATCTCGCCAACGGCTTCCAGAATCGGCGCTCGCCGGAATACCTCGCTATCCACGGCCTCCCGCCCGATGCGGCACACGAGACGCACGAGAACTGGGTTGCCCGGATACACCCTGAGGACCGCGAGCACGTCGAAGCGGCATTTCTGGATGCCATCCGCGGGCCTTCCCGCGACTACAGTGCCGAATATCGCATCGTACGCCCGAGCGACGGTCAGGTGCGCTGGATCGCGGTGAAGGCGGAAATCGAGCGCGATAGCCAGGGGCGCGCCTTACGGCTTGTCGGCGCCCATATCGACGTGACGGACAGTAAGCTCGCGGAGCAGGCGCTGCGTGAGAGCGAACGCCGCTTTCGTCTGGTGTCGGAGAGCGCCCCCGTCATGCTCTGGATGGCGGATGCTTCCGGCGCCTGCGAATACCTGAACCGCGCGCTGCGCGACTTCTGGAACGTCACACCCGAAGATCTTGCGACATTTGACTGGACGCAGACCGTCCACCCCGAGGATGCAGAAACGTTGCGCGACCTCGTCATGGCGGCGATGAGGGAGCAGACCAGCTACACCTGCGAAGCGCGGTTTCGAAGGGCCGATGGCGCCTACCGAATTCTGCATACGACGGCGCAACCCCGCTACGGCGCCAACGCCACCTTTGTCGGCATGATCGGCGTCAATGTCGACATCACCGAGCAGCGCGCCTTCGAAACGGCCCTCAAGGAGAGCGAGGAACGCTTCCGTCTCATCGCCAACAGCGCGCCTGTTCCCATGTGGGTGAGCCGGCTCGACGGCAAGCGCGCCTTCGTGAACCAGGCCTACATGGAGTTCCTGGGACTTCCATTCGAGGAATGCCTGGTCTTCGACTGGCGCAAGGCGCTGCACCCCGACGACCTGAAGCGTATTCTGCTCGAACAGGTGGCGGGAGAAAGCTCGCGCAAGCCCTTCGCTCTCGAAGCCCGCTACAGGCGCGGTGACGGCCAGTGGCGCTGGCTTCGCTCGGAATCGCAGCCGCGCTGGGGTGTCGACGGGGCACATATCGGCTTCATCGGCGTTGCCCACGACATCACCGCGGCCAAGCAGGCCGAAATCGAACTGCGCATGCTCAACGAACGCCTCGAGGCGCTGGTTGCCGAGCGCACCCGCGAGCGCGACCGGATCTGGGCCGTATCGCAAGACCTCCTGATCGTCGCCGACATGCAGGGCGTTTGGCTGAACGTGAACCCTGCCACCACGCAAACCCTGGGTTGGAGCGAGAGCGAACTCGTCGGTAAGACCTCCGAGTGGCTCGAACATCCCGACGACCGGGCCGTGACACGCGAGAAACAGGCGAGGCTAACTTCGGGCGAGCGGCTTTCGCGCTTCGAGAACCGCCTCCGCCACAAGGCTGGCGGCTATCGTTGGCTGTCTTGGACGGCCGTGCCGCACGAAGGCCAGATCTATGCCGTCGCCCGCGACGTTACGGACGAGAAAGAGGCTGCCGAGACCCTGCGGCGCACGGAGGAAGCGCTGCGCCAGTCACAGAAGATGGAGGCCGTGGGCCAGCTCACCGGCGGGATCGCACACGACTTCAACAATCTTCTTCAGGGCATCATGGGCTCGCTGGATCAGATCCGGCGACGCCTTGCGCAGGGCCGTGGCGAGGAGATCGAACGTTTCCTCTCCGGTGCGATGGCCTCTGCAAACCGGGCGGCCGCGCTCACCCATCGTTTGCTCGCCTTCTCCCGCCGGCAGCCGCTCGATCCCAAGCGCCTCGAGGTCAACCCGCTGATCCAGTCGATGGAAGATCTCATTCGCCGCACCATCGGCGAGAGGATCACATTGAATCTGTCCCTGGCCCCACATATCGGCCTCACGCATTGCGATCAGAACCAGCTCGAGAACGCAATTCTGAACCTCGTCATCAACGCGCGCGATGCCATGCCCGACGGTGGCACGGTGACGATCGAAACGACGGGCATCACGGTCGGCGAGGCGGAAGCCGGCGACTTATCTCCCGGCCCTTACATTTGCGTCGCCGTCTGTGACACGGGCACCGGCATGTCTCCCGACGTAATGGCCCGTGCGTTCGATCCCTTCTTCACCACGAAACCGATTGGCCAGGGTACGGGCCTCGGCCTGTCCATGATCTACGGTTTCGTGCGGCAGTCGGATGGCCAGATCAAAATCGAAAGTGAAGTCGGCAAGGGGACAACCGTGAAGCTGATTCTGCCTTGCACCAGCGGCACCGCCGATGTGCCGAGCGCGCCAGAAGCCCCGGCGCAGGAGGGCGCCAAGGGGAACGGCCGGACCGTCCTCGTCATCGAGGACGAGGCTCTCGTGCGCCTTCTCATCGTCGATGTGCTCGCAGAGATGGGTTTCACCATCATCGAGGCCAAGGACGGGCCGTCGGGGCTCGAGATCCTGCAGTCGCCGCGCGCGATCGACCTGCTCGTGACGGATGTGGGACTGCCGGGCCTGAACGGGAGACAGGTTGCAGATGCGGCCCGTCTCGTCCGGCCCGACCTCAAGGTGCTCTTCATGACGGGCTACGCAGAGAACGCCATGCTCGCCAAGGGGCTGCTGCAGCCCGGCATGCAGATGATCACGAAGCCGTTCGCCATGGACATCCTCGCCAGGCGCGTGCGGGAACTGACGGAGGCGTGAAAACGCGCCCGTTGCCAGTGCTGGCATGCGGCGCATAATGCTTTGTCGATGAAAGTTCATCCTGCCACGCCCGACCTCTTCGCCACTTGGCTCTATACCGATGCGCAAGGCCTCTATTGTGCGCCCGGCGGCTTCCACATCGATCCGCACGGGACTGTCGAACGCGCAGTGATCACGCACGGCCATTCGGACCACGCCCGTGCCGGCCACACGGCGGTGCTCGCCACTGCTGAAACCATCGAGGTGATGCGCGTGCGGCTCGGCGTCGACGCGGCGGGCAACTTCCAGTCCCTGCGCTATGGCGAGCGGATCACGCTGGGCGACGTGAGCGTGCGTCTCGTCCCTGCCGGCCACATCCTTGGCTCGGCCCAGGTGGTGATCGAATGGCAGGGCCGACGTGCTGTTGTCTCGGGCGACTACAAGCGCGCCCACGATCCGACCGCGCAACCGTTCGAGCTGGTGCCCTGCGACCTGTTCGTTACGGAGGCCACGTTCGCCTTGCCCGTGTTCTGTCATGAGCCTGCGGAAAAGGAAGTAGCAAAACTCTTGCGCTCGCTTGCGGCGCAGCCTGACCGCGCGCACCTTGTCGGCGCCTATGGCCTGGGCAAGTGCCAGCGGGTGATCAAGCTCATCCGGGAAGCAGGCTACGACAGGCCGATCCATCTCCACGGCGCCATGGTGGCCCTGTGCCAGCTCTACGAGCGCCTCGGCGTGGCCTTGGGGCCGCTGCATCACGTCTCGGACGCTGACAAGAGCGGGCATGCGGGCGAGATCGTGCTCTGCCCTCCGTCCGCCATTCGCGAGCGATGGTCGCGCCGTTTCACCGACCCTGTCACCGCCTTCGCCTCGGGGTGGATGCGCATCAAGGGCCGCGCGCGCCAGCAGGGTGTCGAGCTGCCGCTCGTGATATCCGACCATGCCGATTGGCCCGAGCTCATTTCCACCATACGCGAGACGGGGGCCGGCGAAGTCTGGGTCACGCATGGGCGCGACGACGCCCTCGTCTACCAGCTCAGCACCCACGGTGTGAAAGCCCGCGCGCTTGCCATGACCGGTTGGGACGAGGAGGCCGAGTGATGCGCGAATTCGCGCAACTGCTCGAAGACCTCGGCTACCTGCAGAGCCGCAATCGCAAGGTTGCGCGCATGGCGGCCTATTTTCGCGCCGCGGCCGATCCTGATCGCGGCTGGGCACTGGCGGCCCTGACCGACGGTGTACCGCATGCCGTGCTCGGCCGCCTTCCCCTGCGCCGCATGCTGGCCGATCTCACCGAACGCTTCATCGATCCGGTGCTCTACCGCCTGTCACGCGATTATGTCGGTGACACTGCCGAGACCGTCGCCCTTCTCTGGCCGACAAATCGCACCGTGGCGCGTCTATCGGAGGAAAAACGCCCCGAGCCTCCTGCGCTCGGTCTCGCGGCGATCGTGCATGCGCTCAGCAATTGCTCCTCGACCGCCGAAAGCACAGAAGTTCTGGGCGCCTTTCTCGATCACCTCGATGCGCAGGGTCGCTGGGCACTGCTCAAGTTCGTGGGCGGCGCGCCGCGCGTCGGCATCTCGGCGCGACTTGCAAAGACGGCGCTCGCCGAAGCTTTCTCCCGCGATGTCGGCGAGATCGAAGAGGTGTGGCACGGGGTCGAGGCGCCTTACGAGACCCTGTTCGCCTGGCTCGATGGAAAAGCGGCCCGGCCGGACGTCGATGCCCTGCCGATCTTCAGGCCCGTGATGCTTGCCTACCCGATCGAGGACGAGGATTGGCCCGGATTGTCGCCAGACCATTTCGTGGCCGAATGGAAATGGGACGGCATCCGGGTGCAGATCTCGGCAAGGCGCGGCCAGGTGCGCATCTTCTCCCGGCAAGGCGACGACATATCGGCAGCCTTTCCGGAACTGCGGCTCGCCTTTTCGGGACACGACTGTGTCACCGACGGAGAACTGCTGGTGGTGCGCAAGGGCGAGGTCGCGCCCTTCAACGACTTGCAGCAACGCCTCAATCGCAAGGCCGTGACATCGCGCATGCAGGCCGAGTTTCCAGCCCATGTGCGCCTCTACGATCTGTTGTTCGATCGATCCGAAGACCTGCGTCCCCTGCCCTTCCTGGAGCGCCGCGCGCATCTCGAAGCCTGGCTCGTACGCGAAAAGCCGCTGCTCACCGACCTTTCGGCACTCGTTCCTTTCGAGACCTTCGATGAATTGAACAAGGTCTGGGCCGCGACCCGTGCGGACGGCATCGAGGGCCTGATGCTGAAGCGCAAGGACAGCCCCTATCAGGCCGGGCGCATCAAGGGCCAATGGTTCAAGTGGAAGCGCGCGCCGCTGACGCTCGATTGCGTGCTCATGTACGCGCAGCGCGGCTCGGGCAAGCGTTCGTCCTACTATTCCGATTACACCTTCGGCGTGTGGCGCATGCGCGAGGACGGTAGCGACGAGCTTGTCCCAGTCGGCAAGGCCTATTCAGGCTTCACGGACGAGGAACTGCGCCGCGTCGACAAGTGGGTGCGCGATAACACCATCGAGCGCTTCGGGCCCGTGCGCGCGGTTGCTGCCGGTCTCGTGCTTGAGGTGGCGTTCGACGCCGTGCAATCCTCGACGCGGCACAAATCCGGCGTCGCCATGCGCTTCCCGCGCATCCATCGCATCCGCTGGGACAAGCCAGCCGCCGAGGCCGACACGCTTCCCTCCGTCAAGGCGCTGCTGCCGAAACAGGATCGAGGCTCAACTTGACGAGCCGGCCGTCCTGTCCTTGGCACGCCCCACTTCGGCCGTGACGTCACGGAACGCCCGCGCCTCTCCCGTGGAGACCGTTTCGATGAGATAGCGGATTGGAAACAGAATGGCTTGCACGTTGGCCTCGCGCAGCTGCCCGTGACGCCCGTCATCGCCCATGGCCACCGCCTCGGCCCTGCGCAGGGCGGCCGCCACATCCGCGTCGCTCAGCACGCCTTTTTCCTTGAGCAGCGTCACGATCTGGCCGAGCGCAAGCAGCAGGCCCTCGATCTGGAGGTTGGCGGTGTTCATATCCCTCTCCGGTGTTGCCCATGTCGTCGCCAACGCGCCTGCGGCGAAGCCGGTTCCGAGCCTCGCCGTAACCCCTTGTGTTGATCTGTGGTTTTCCGATCGCAGTGGACCGAAAATCGATCCTCCCCCGAACCCCGGCTTTTCCACAGACGTGCGAATCATTGCTATTTTGGCGCAACTTGGAGGAGTGCCCATGCGCCTGACCTCGACGATTGCCGTTGCTCTTGCCGCGCTGAGCCTTTCTGCTGCTCCGCAGCAGGCCGTTGCAGATGGCATGCCGCGCCAGCCCACCGTGGCGGCTGCGCCCGACTATGGCTACCCGGCACCCGAGCAGCTCTTCTACAATTGGGGCGGCGTCTACTTCGGCGGCCATATCGGTGCCGTCACGTCGCAGGACAGGGCGGTATTCGATGCCGGCACGCCCACCAGCATTCGCGCCCAATCGGCGGACTTCATCGGCGGCGGCCAGGCCGGGCTGCAATTCCAGTTCCGCGAGATCGTCGTCGGCGCGGAGTATTCCTACACCTACGCCGGCGCACAGCTCAGCAACGCGATCACCAACTACACAATCACCACGAAGCTGCGCGACATCCAGCTCATCTCCGGGCGCCTCGGCTACGCCTATCAAAACTACATGTTCTTCATCAAAGGCGGCTACGCCACCGCGGGCTTGGACGTGGGAACCACCGGTAACACCACGGCGAGCGCGAGCGGCCGCGGTAATGGCTGGGTGGCGGGTCTCGGGGTGCATTACGCCATCACACCGAAGCTGATCCTCGGCGCCGAATACAACTACATCCGCCTGAACTCCGACGCCGTTGACCTCGGCGGCAATTCGCTCAGCGGCAATGTTATCGACTCGCAAGCGGCCATGCTGCGCCTGGACTTCAAGTTCGGTGGCTAGCTTTTTGCTCTGTCCGAAACCGTTCTAAGTTAACACTGTCATTCTATTGGATGCGAAAGCTGTCGACCCGGTCTTGGACCAAGGTGCGCCCAATTAGGCTAGAATGTGCGGCCCCCTTGGGAATTATGGTCGTCTTGAACTAAACTTGACGCGCCCCTGGGTCTCTTCCAACGGATCGCGCCTCATGGTTTTTGCAACGAAGACGGCTGGCGCCGCGTCGCCGGCATATGATGCTGTCGTCATCGGCTCGGGTTATGGCGGTGGCGTCGCCGCATCCAGGCTCGCACGGATGGGACTGCGCCCCGCAATCTTCGAGCAGGGACGGCTTTGGCGTCCGGGGGACTTCCCCACCACCATCAAGGCACGACGCAAGACTTCGCGCCTCACGGGCCGCGCGCCCAAGATTGGCGACCCCACAGGGCTCTACTATCTGTCGGTCGGGCGCGGGCTCACGGTCTTTGGCGCATCTGGTCTGGGCGGTGGCTCGCTGATCAATGCGGGCGTCGTGTTGCGTCCCGACCTTTCCCGTTGGCGCAGGGCCGGTTGGCCGGAGCCCGTTGTCGCCGACGGCCTCTTCGCCGAAGGCCTGGCGCGCGCGGAAACCATGCTTGGCGTTGGCCCACCGCCAGACCCAGAGCGGTTCGCAAAGTTCGTGGGCATGCGCCGGCTGGCAGAGGCCTCGGGCCGGCCCATCCAGCGCCCTTCCATGACCATCTCGCATGAGCCCGGACGCAATGCGGCGGGCGTGCTGCAATACGCTTGTCGTTACTGCGGCGACTGCTGGTCCGGTTGCAATGTCGGAGCGAAGAACACAGTCGGCATCACCTACATCGCCGATGCCGTCGACCACGGTGCAACCGTATTCTGCGAGAGCCGCGCCAAGTCCATCGCGAAGACCGCCACCGGGTGGCAGATCGTCATCGAGGATCTGTCGAAACCCGGCACGAGTGTGCGTATCGAGACGCCGGTTCTCGTTCTCGCCGCCGGCACCATGGGCACCAACGAATTGCTTCTGCGCGCGCAAGCCCGCGGCCTGCCCCTGTCGAAAAAACTTGGCGCCAACTTCTCGGCCAACGGCGACGATCTCGTCATCGCAAGCGATCTCGACGCGCCGGTCAATTCGGTGGCAACCGGGTTCCCACCGCAGGGCCCGCGCGACGCCGTGCCCATCGGCCCGCACAGCATGGCGCTGATCGACCTCGGCGACGAGGATGGCCCCCTCTGGGTCCACGACGGCACCATGCTGACGATGATGGCCAAGCTAGCGCCGCTCGAAGCCGCACTGAGATTGCGGTTCGGCGAGGCGTTTCGCCTGCTTCGGGAGGGTGTCTACGGCAACGACCTGAGCCGCTCGCAGCTCCTCTATGTCGTGGCCCACGACGATTCCAGCGGCACACTCCGCCTGGAGAAAGACCATGTCGTGGTCGATTGGCCTGAATACTCAACCGCACCCGAGCGCCTTCGCGCCGAGCAGAAAGTGAAGGCCCTGATCGAAGCCCGCGGCGCGGAGTTCAACTCCAATCCTTTCACCATGACGGCTTTTGGTGGCAATCGTATCATTGCGCATCCGCTGGGCGGCTGCGGCATGGGCGAGACCGCGGAAAGTGGCGTCGTGGCCCACGATGGTCGCGTCTTCGACCCGAGCAAGGGCGCGACCGCGGTTCATGACGGCCTCTATGTCTGCGACGGGGCGCTGATGCCGACCGCAGTGGGCGTAAGCCCGCTTCTCAGCATCACGGCGCTGGCCGAACGCGCCATGATCCTGGCATCGCGCCAGTTTGGCCGTACGCTGGACGTAGAAACAGAACCGCCGCGCCCATTGCGGGACGCGGCGATGTAGAAACCCTCGCGAGCCTAGCCTATTCGGCGGCCGTCGCCTTGGGCGTCACGGTTGCCGTGTAGTCGTTGATGAGGGTTTCGCAGATCTTGCCGGGCTTATAGCGGTGCTCGGCGATCTCGGAGACGGGCGTCACTTCCGCCGCCGTGCCCGTGACGAAGCACTCGGAGAATGTCGACAGCTCTTCCGGCATGATCACGCGCTCGATCACCTCGATGCCACGCTTTCGCGCGAGGCCGATGACCGTGCGCCGCGTGATGCCGTCCAGGAAGCAGTCGGGCGTGGGCGTGTGGATCTTGCCGTCCTTGATGAAGAAGATGTTGGCGCCCGTGCATTCCGCCACGCGGCCGCGCCAGTCGAACATCAGCGCATCGGCATAGCCTTGTCGCTCGGCGCGATGCTTCTCGATGGTGCAGATCATGTAGAGGCCGGCGGCCTTGGTCTTGGCCGGGGCCGTCGCCGGGTCGGGGCGACGGTACTGCGCGATGGTGATGCGCAGCCCTTTCAGGCGCTCTTCCATGGGGAAGTAGCTGCCCCAGTCCCAGGCTGCCACCGCCAGATGGATCTTGGTTTGCTGGGCAGACACGCCCATCTGCTCGCTACCCCGCCAGGCGATGGGGCGCACGTAGCAATCCTTGAGCTTGTTGGCCTTCACTGTGTCGCGGCAAGCTTGGTCGATCTCGGCCACCGAATACGGAATGGTGAAGTCCAGCGTCTTGGCGCCTTCGTACAGCCGCTCGCTGTGCTCGGTCAGCTTGAAGATCTCGCCGCCGTAAGCGCGCTCACCCTCGAACACAGCGCTGGCATAGTGCAGCGCGTGCGAGAGCAGATGCACGTTGGCCTCGCGCCATGGCACCAGCTTACCATCGTACCAGATGAAACCGTCGCGATCATGATAGGGCGCGCTGTGGTCCGCCATGTCCATCTCCTCCAAACGTCCAGTACGGTGAAGGGCTCGACACGGCTGTCAGGCCCGCACCGCCATTGTTCGTGTCGTTCTGCGCCCGAGAGGTCCCGCCGCGCAACTGCCTGGGCGGCATTCCCGCCGCCTTGGCCGCGCCGCCCAAAGCCTTTGGGGGAAGCGCGCGGGCGGCAAGACAAAGCGCCATCCAAAGGGTAGAAATACGAGCAATATCAGCGCCTCTCCCTCGGATGAGGGGGGCACCGGCACTCGCATAAAGCTCTTGCCAGACGTAACAATCGAGGCCAAATAAGTCAACAACGCTGACATAAAACGGCAGCCGGCGCGGAGCACCTTTGCGGCCCGAGCAAAGTTCAAGGCGGGTTCGGCCGGCCCCCAGCACTTTCAGGACCGCATGGCCCAGGACGCATCGACAGAGCGAAAACCGGACGACCGAAAACCGGACCGGGCGCGGGACGAGTTCATGTCTCCTGGCGGCAAGCCGCATGCTGCGCAGATGGCAGGCCTTGCCTCTTCCCCGCCCGATCCCAAGCTCGTGACGTTCGTGGAGCTGATCTTCTTCGCCTACCGCGACTTCACCCGCGAAGCCGATGCCGTTCTGGCAGAGTACAACCTGGGCCGGGCGCACCATCGCGTCCTCCACTTCGTCAACCGCTCGCCCGGACTGAAGGTGGCGGAGCTTCTCGACATCCTCAAAATCACCAAGCAAAGTCTTGCGCGCGTCCTCAAGGAGCTTGTCGATGAGGGCTGGATCATCCAGCACGAGGGCACCAGCGACCGCCGCCAGCGCCTGCTTTATGCAACAGAGAAAGGGCAGGCCTTGTCCCACAAGCTCGATAGCCTTCAGGCGCGCCGGGTGGACGAGGCGCTGCGGGCATCCGGTGTCGCCAGCGCCGACAGCATCGCGCAATTCCTGTTCGCCATGACCAGCCGGGAGGAGCGCGAGAAGGTTTGGGCGCTGTTACCGGCCGCCACGCCGCTCACGCCTGGGCCGTGAGGCGAAACGAGAGATGAGGCGGTGTCCATCGTGCCGCCTCAAATGCGCTGAAGTCATGGGTCGTCCAAGAGCCCAGAAGGGGAGCACCGCATGGAACTGGCTGATAACGCGGCGCACATCCTGGTGGTTGACGACGACCAGCGCATCCGCGACCTGCTCGGCCGCTACCTGCTGGAGAACGGCTTTCGCATCACCACAGCGTGCGACGCAGCCAACGCCCGCAACGCCATGCGGGGGCTTGCCTTCGACGTCATCATCCTCGACGTCATGATGCCGGGTGAATCCGGCCTCGACCTGGCGCGAGAGCTGAAAAGCGTCTCCAGCGTCCCCATCTGCCTGCTCACCGCGCGCGCGGAGCCCGAGCACCGCATCGAGGGCCTGGAGGTCGGCGTAGACGATTTCATCCCCAAGCCGTTCGAGCCGCGCGAGTTGCTTCTGCGCCTCAAGAACATCCTGAAACGCGGGCGCGGCCCATCGGGTCCGAGCGAGGAGATCCGCATGGGCGACCTCACCTTCCACGTCGCCCGGGGCGAGCTCAAGCTCAAGGAAGAAACGATCCGGCTCACCGAGCGCGAACGCGACCTGTTGCGGATGTTTGCCCAGCGTCCCGGCCTGCCCATCGCCCGCCACGAGCTTGCCAACGACGACTCCACGGGCAGCGAGCGGGCAATCGACGTTCAGATCAACCGACTGCGCCGAAAGATCGAGATTGATCCGGCGAACCCGGTCTACCTGCAGACGGTGCGCGGAAAAGGCTATATTTTGCACACCGACTGATTTGCGCATGACGACGGCGGGGGCAGAAAGAGCTGCTTGAGCGCACCACCAGGGCCCGGCTGGAGCCGCGGACGGCATTGGCCGCTCTTCGCGACGGATTTCTGCGCCTCATCGCGCAGGCAAAGCTTCCATCCCCCCTGCCCTGGAGCGGCACGCGCAGCCTTCTGAACGAGCTGGCCCCCAAGGGCCTTTATGCCCGCGCGCTGATCATCATCATCGCGCCCATCGTTCTCCTCGAAAGCGTCGTCGCGTTCGCCTTCATGGAGCGGCATTGGAACCAGGTGACGCGGCGCCTCTCGGAGGCGACCGCCCGCAACATGGCGGCGATTGTCGAACTCTACGAGACCTACCCCTTCACCGACGACTACGCGCAGCTGATCAACCTGTCGCAGGAGAAATTCGGCCTCGCGCTCACCATCATGCCGCCTGGCAACCTCCCCACGGCGCAGCGAAAGCCGTTCTTCGACCTCTTGGATCGCGCGCTCTCGGACGAAATCCGCAATCACATCCGCAAGCCGTTCTGGATCGACACGGTGGGTCAATCGCGGCATGTGGAGATCCGCGTCAAGCTCGATGCCGGCGTGCTGCGCTTCCGCGCCCAGCGCGGCCAGACCTATGCCTCCAACTCGCACATCTTTCTGCTCTGGATGGTGGGCGTCTCTGTCGTCCTGCTCACCGTCGCCATTCTCTTCCTGCGCAACCAGATCCGCCCGATCCTGCGACTTGCAGAAGCCGCCGACGCCTTCGGCAAGGGCCGGCCCGTGCCACCGGACTTCCATCCGCGCGGAGCACGCGAGGTGCGCCAGGCAGCGAGCGCGTTCCTGGAGATGCGCGAGCGCATCCGCCATCACGTCGAGCAGCGCACCACCATGCTCGCAGGCGTGAGCCACGATCTGCGCACCGTCCTCACGCGCTTCAAGCTGGAACTGGCGCTGGCGGGCGACAGCAAGGAAGTGCGCGCGCTGCAGAGCGACGTGAAAGAGATGCAGAACATGCTCGAGGACTACCTCGCCTTCGCCAAGGGCGACGGCGGTGAGGAGGCGGCGCCGACGCCCGTCGTCGAATTGCTGGAAGAGGTCCGCGACGACACGGAGCATCTGGGCACGCCGATCGAACTCATGGTGCGGCCATCGGACCAGCCCCTCGTCCTCTCGCTCAAGCGCCAGGCCTTCAAACGCGCCGTCACCAACCTCGTGACGAATGCGGCCCGTTTCGGTGACAACGTCATCATCCGCACCGGCCTTGAGGATGGCTGGCTGCGCGTGGAAGTCGACGACGATGGCCCCGGCATTCCGCCTGCAGAGCGCGATAATGTCTTCAAGCCTTTTTACCGGCTCGACCACGCGCGCAACCAGGATGGTGGCAACTCTGGCCTCGGGCTCGCCATCGCGCGCGATATTGCGCGCAGTCACGGTGGCGACATTGCTCTGGCCAAGAGCACCATGGGCGGACTGCGCGCGATCATCCGCATCCCTGT
>JBDHTJ010000139.1:0-14051 GCA_039808585.1 Hyphomicrobiaceae bacterium
GGCTGCGCGAGAAGCTCGTTTGGTCCCACAAAGCCCTGGTTGGCGGCTTGTGCGACGCCCAGATTGTTGGCGGATGGCGATAGCGCATCGACAGCGCCGGCGGCGGGCACGCGGGCTTCGATTTTCTTTTGCGCGCGCTGCGCTGGAGCGGGCGCTTTCTTGACTGCGGGCGGCGCCGGAGGAGCGGTGACCGTGATTGGTGGCAGAGCCGTTTGCGCAAAGGCCAGCGTCGGCGCAAAGACGGCAACAAAGGCAACGCTGCAAGTCCGTTTCAAGATCATGCGCACCCCGCTAATGTAGCGCGAGAAGACGTCCCTGTTGGTAAGATGTCCATATGCAAACGTCATACCCAACTGAAATTTTCACGGAGCGGCGGCAATGCAACGCATCACCATCACAATCGATGAGCAGCTTGCCCAGGAATTGGACAAACTGGTCGCGGCACGGGGGTATCAGAACCGCTCGGAAGCCATGCGTGATCTGGTGCGTGCAGGAATCATCCACACCAACACGACCACGACATCGAAGGATTGCATCGCGAGCCTGAGCTACGTCTACGATCCGACGACACGGGAGCTGCCTAAACGCCTGGCACGGTGGTTCCAGGAGCACCACAATCTGTGCGTCACGACGACCCGCGTTGCCCTCGACCATGAAAGCATGATGGAGGTCTGCGTCTTGAAGGGGCAAACAAAGGATGTGCGGGCGTTCGCCGAGAAGGTGATCGCCGAGCGGGGCATCAGGCATGGCAAGTTGTCCCTGCTTCCCGCCTCGATTGAGGTTACAAGGCATGCGCACGGCGAAGGCCACCCACATGCTCATGAGCATGTGAAGGTCTAGTGGTGGTCAATTGCGCGACGCGGAACACAAGCGCGAGAGCCGAACGGAGCGGCAAATGGTTGAGGCTTGAACACTGTAAAGGCATTGTGAATCGTTGGTCGCCGGTTCAAATTCCCCAGCCGACACCACTTTTTCGCACTTTGAACGCGCCGGGTATGTGATGGGCATCGAGATCGAGCGCAAATTCCTGGTCGCCTCCGATGCCTGGCGCGCGGGCGTGAGCAAGAGCAAACGCGTCCGCCAAGCCTACCTGCGTGCCGACGAAGAAGCGTCCGTGCGTGTTCGCCTCGTCGACGGCGGGGGCGCCTTCATCACCATCAAGTCGGGCAGCCCAGGCATCGGCCGGCACGAGTTCGAATACGCTATTCCCCCACACGATGCCGAAGCGCTTTTCGCCCTGCGGGTGGGCGCCGTGATCGAGAAGGTACGCCATCTTGTACCCGTGGGCGCGCACACGTGGGAAGTCGATGTATTCGAGGGGGAGAATCGCGGGCTCTGCCTGGCAGAAATCGAGCTTGCCCACGCCGATGAGGCGTTCGAGACCCCTGCATGGATCGGCCGCGAGGTCACCGCCGATCCCCGCTACTACAATGCCCTGCTGGCGCAGCAGCCATTTGAGCGGTGGTGCTGAAGCCGTGCTTCGGCCCAAAAAAAACCCCGGCAAGCGAACCGGGGTGGAAAGTTTGGAGATCCCGCTACAGGCTCTCGATACATTCTGTATACGTTGCTGAGCTTAACGGCTGGTTAATTTGCCGCCTGCATTGCAGGACTTTTCCATTTGCAGCGGTCTGATTGACGGTTTGCTCAACATCGTCTGCTGCGGCAGCAGCGCTTTAGCATTTCGTTCAGAGGGGGGGCGCATCCTGTCGGCGATCAAGACAGTGCAGGCTTGCGCACGTCGCGTATTTTTGCCCGAGGAGGACATCGTGGCAGTAGTCATCGTGGACGATTCCGTGACCAATCTCGTTGTGTTGAAGCATTTGAGCGCCGCGGCCAACTACAAGGACGTGAAGACTTTTTCGGATCCGCGCGCCGCTATCGCGCATCTCGCCGAGAACGCGTCCGAACTCGTCATCGTGGATTGCGTCATGCCGCACCTCGATGGTATCTCCTTCGTCAGCGCATTGCGCGGCATCGCCCAACACGCGCACACGCCGGTGGTGATGGTGACGCAACTCTCCGAACAGGACGTGCGCAAGCGAGCCATGGCGGCGGGCGTCACCAACTTCCTCAACAAGCCTGTGAACCTCAAGGAATTCAAGACCGTCGTGAAGGCGGCCCTCGGCGAGGCCGCGGCCCCCGAGGCGCAGTTGCTGCGGGCCTGATCAAAGACGCGTTGTAATGTTGCCTGGGCGAGCGCCGTTCCCTGGGCGGACAACGAAAATGGCATTCGGCAGGGCTCCGAATGCCACGGCAATGCGTGAACGAGACATCCGCCAGCCCACCAGCAGGCCCTGCGGGTGAGGGGAGCAACCCAAGGAGGAGGCGAGCGGCGCGATCAGAAGATCTTCGGTTGCCACCAGTGCAACAGCGGGCGGATCAGGTCGGGCTTCAGCAGGAACACCAGGCCGACCACCACAACCACCGCCGCGACGAGCATCAGCACCGGCGCCGTCAGCGGCACGCGATAGCTGAGGCCGGTGCCCGGGATGCCGAGCGTCACGCTGCGGGTCTTGGTGCCGATGTTGACGGTGGCGCCATGGCCGCCGAGGCTCGTGCTGACGCCGGTCTTTGACAGGTTCACCTTCACGCCCGGCGCGATGCCGATCTGCTTGCGGAAGCGGACGCCCTTCAGAAATGCCATGGTTGGAGGTCCTCTGTTGCCTTCGCCTGAAACCTATTCGCGCCTCAGCTGCGTCCGAACAGATTGCCGAACCGCTTGAGCGTGCTCTTCACCTGTCCCATCGGCGAATTGCGCGCCAGGAGCCGCTCGTGCGCCGATTCCCCGTCGACGGCATCCTTGTACTTAGCCCGATTCTCGGTGTCCGCCTCTATCAGTGCCTGCCGTTCCTCGGGGTTCAGCGGACCAACGCGCGACATCGGTGGACGGATCAGCGTGCGCTGCACAACGGACGGCTGGCCATTGCCGAAAAGCACCGACACCAAGGCCTCGCCCACGCCCAGTTCCTGGATGACGCGCTCGGCGCTGAATTCTGGATTGGGCCGGAACGTCTGGGCTGCCGTCCGCACCGCCTTCTGCTCCTTGGGCGTGAAGGCCCGCAGCGCGTGCTGGATGCGGTTGCCGAGCTGTGCCGAGACGCGGTCCGGCACGTCGCCGGGGCTTTGCGTGACGTAGTAGACGCCCACACCCTTGGAGCGGATCAGGCGCGTCACCCGCTCGATCTGGTCGAGAACGGCCTGCGAGGCACCGTTGAACAGCAGATGCGCCTCGTCGAAGAGGAAGACAAGCTTGGGCTTGTCGAGATCCCCCACCTCGGGGAGCCTCTTGAACAGCTCCGACAGCATCCAGAGCAGGAACGTCGCGTAGAGACGCGGCGTGTTCATGAGCTTCTCGGCGGAGAGGATATTGATGACGCCGCGGCCGTCGGTCGCCGTTTTGATGAAGTCGAGAATGTCGAGGGCGGGCTCGCCGAAGAAGTTCGCTGCGCCCTGCTGCTCCAGCACGAGCAGGCGCCGTTGCAGCACGCCCACCGTCTGCGGGGCGATGTTGCCGTACTTGGAGCGCAGCTCCGTGGCGCGCTTGCCCATCTCGTCGATGATCGAGCGAAGGTCCTGCAGGTCGAGGATCGCCATCTTGGCGTCGCCCGCCGCGCGCTCGTCCTCGGCCCAGCGGAAGGCGATGTTGAGCACACCCTCCTGCGGTTCCGTGAGTTCGAGAAGGCGGGCGAGAAGCAGCGGCCCCATCTCCTGCACGGTGGCGCGTACGGGGTGGCCTTGCTGGCCGAACACATCCCAGAAGGCGACGGGAAAGGCCGCGTTGCCGAACCGGTCGCCAAGGCCGATCTCGTTCGCGCGCTTGACGAGATGGGGAAGCTTGGTACCCGCAACCGCGATGCCCGAAAGGTCGCCCTTGATGTCGGCGGCGAAGACGGGAACGCCGGCTGCGGAGAAGCCTTCCGCCAGGATCTGCAGCGTCACCGTTTTGCCGGTGCCCGTGGCACCTGTGATGAGGCCGTGCCGATTGGCGAGCTTCAGCTCGATCGATTCCGGCACCAGCTCGCGGCCTTGCCGGCTGCAGCCGAGCAGCACCGCGCCGTCCTGCACGTAGTCGGTGGGGCTCGCTTGATGCGGATTGTGGTCAGGGCTTTGCTGCGTGTCCGCCATCAACGGCTCCTCGAACGACTGGCGCGGCCGGAAGGCGTCGAACACCCGCACGTGTTGCGAATCGCCTCGGGCACCTGTGTTTGTGTGCACCGAGCGCGTGGCATTGCAAAGTCATGCAGCGCGTTCATGGGCAGTTCGTTCAATCGGCGGGCCGAACCCAACTCCGGATGCGGCGCTATCGGCAAAATAGGAAGGCATCTCGGGCGCTTATGCAACCGAAATATCATGGGTTTGCCGCAATGCATTCCCACATTTCCGGGCGTGCAAGCGTAGAGGTAATCCCATGTACGCCCCATGATCAGCGCCATGCATATGGCGGTGTTCCTGATAACTGCGGTTCTCGCCGCCAGCCCCGCCTACTATTTCCTGCGCCGAACGGACGAGGGCCGCGCCCGCGGCGCCATCGCCTACCTGAGCGGCTTCTTCTTCGGCGTCGTTGCCTTCGCCCTCCTGCCAACGCGCGACACGATGCTGTCGCAGTCGGCGCTGCTGGCGGCCTTCTCCGGACCGTTCATCGGCATGGCGCGGGCCCGCTACATGCGCCAGCGCCGAGGCCGAGCGAAGGAGAGGCGCAAGGCGCAGCGCATCAAGGATGCGCGGCCCGCCTGAGATCAGCTGGCGCGGGCGCGGTTGCGGTCGAGAATGCCAGACAGCGCATAGGGCGTGCCGTTGAGCAGCACCTTCACGTACCGCGGCTTCTGGTAGGCGCCGCTGAGGGGGATGCGCGGCAGTGCGGTGAGGAGGCGGGAGGCCTCGGGCCGCACGGTGCCCTGCCGCGTGGTCACGGCCGTCTTCATGTTCAGCTCAGCGGCCAGTTCGAACTCGCGTTCACCCGCGCTCGCCGCGTCGCCGTAGGGATAGGCGAAGTGCTGGCATTGCCGGTCGGTTTCGAAGCTGACGCGATCGATGCTTTCGGCCATCTCCGCGCGGGCGGCCGCGATCGGCAACTGCGCCAGCGCATAGTGTTTGCGCGAGTGCGCGCCGATGGTAACGAGCGGATCCGAGGCCAGTTGCCGGATTTCGCTCCAGCTCATCATAAGGTCGCGACACAGCGTCGAGGTATCGACGTTCGCCAGCACACACAGTTCGCGCACCACCTCGCGCGCGTCGGCTTCCGGAATGGTGCGCAGCCACCAGGTCAGCGTCTGGAAAGCCACTTCCTTGTCGCGCCGCGAGGCGCAGGAGAGGCGGCGGGAGAGCCCGTCGATCTTCACGTCGAGAACGTTGCTGGCCCCGATCGCTTTCTCGAGCGCCAACCACCACAAGTCGCCGTGGCCATCGGCATAGTCGGTGGCCACGTAGATCGCGAACGGCAGATTGTGCCTCCGGAACACGGGATAGGCGTACTCAATGTTGTCGCGATAGCCGTCGTCGAAGGTGAAGCAGACGAAGGGCTTCTGGTCGGCCTCGCCTTCCACGAGCCGCTGATGCGCCTCGTCCAGGGAAATGATTTCGAACCCCTGGCTGCGCACCAGCGTGAGGCTGCGATCCAGGAAGTCAGGCGTCACGCGCAGATTGCCGTTGGGCTCGAACGTGCCCGGCTGCTCCGGCCGCACGTGATGCAGCTTGAGAATGGCGCCGAGGCCTCGCGTGTAGGGCGCGAGCATCACGTCTGCGCCGCTGTAGTGCAGCGTCGAGAGCAGCGTGCGCAACATGCGTGTCGTACGTCTGCCCAAGCCGTGCTCCCCCATGTCCACCGCGGCGCTTGCCGTTATCGCGGTGCACGGGCGGTGCCCGTGCGCCTCAGGCCGGTGCGGTGCGATCAGGACGCGCGCCGCCGCTTGCCCCCCTGAGCCCCGCCATGTTGGCAAGGGCAGGCTCGGTACCCTCGTAGCGGATGATGTCGAGGTCAGGCACCTCGAAGCCCAGGAAGTCGCCGCTCCCGGGCTCTGCGTTTGGTGTAGCGAGCACGACACCCGCGTCAATGCAGCCCTCGATGGTTTTGAACAGCTGTTTCAGTCCGCTATAGGCCCCGGCGAGGATCACGTGCTCGTAAGCCTCGTCGAGGGCGTCGAGCAGCATGTTGATGCGGTCGCGATCGGTGGCCCGTTCGGCCACAAGCCCCGAGCCCGCCGTGATGAAATGGGCGGCGGAGCCGGGCAGGGGGGCGATGACGTCCTCGAAGGTGGCCGTACCGGAGAGCACCTCGCCCAGGCCCTTGCGCGCGGGAACGCCGGCAACGGCCGCGATGCCGGCACCTTCCGGGCTCCAATCGATGAGGATCACCTGGTGGCCGAGGCGGGCAAGGTGCGTTGCGAGTTCGATGGGCGTGCTGCCGATGGGCGCGTTGGCGCGGTCGGTCGCGAGCATGGTGCGGAAGCCGCTGCGCCGGCCTGCGTGATCGGCCAACGTGCGGGCAAGCCGGGCCACCGACGCGACCGCGATGCCGCGGCGCGGGGCTGGCAGACGTGGCGCTGCAGGTTTGGGCTCGTGCCGCGGGTGGGCTTTGCCGGCATTGCGGGTGTCGGGTGCCGCGCCTGCGCGTGCACTCGTGAACAGCGCATGCACGATGATCGCCGCAAGACCCAGAAGCAGCGTCGCCACGGCCGCCATTGACATGACCATGCCGGTCTTGGGGCTCGACTTCTCCGTCGAAGGCCTGGCCCGGGCGATCACCTGCACTTCCGGCGGCACTGCGCTGGCGTCTGACGTGGTGCGCGCCGCCTCGAGCTGGGCTTGCAGGCGCTCCAGCTCGGAGCGCTTGGAGCGGGCGATGCTTTCGAGCGCCTTCAGCTTCACGTCGTCCTCGCCCGCGTCGACAACGCGGCGCTTGGCCTCGTCGATGCGCTTGCGGATGCCGTCCTCGCGCAGGGCGGCAACCTTGGCCTCGCGCTCCACGCCTTGCACGATCTTCTCCACCTCGCCGTCGATCTGCAGGCTCAAGCCGGCGAGATCGGCGTGCAGCTGCTTCATGCGCGGATGCGCCGGCAGGAGGGTCGCCGAAAGCTCGGCGATCTGCCGTTCGGCGCGCACCCGCTGCTCGATGAGGCGGGGAAGCAGCTGCGATTTCTGTACGTCGGGTAGAGTCTCGCCCAGGCCCTGGCGCTGGATGGCGCGGGCTTCACGGGCGCGGGCGTCGGTCTCGGCGCGGGCAGCGGCGGCACGGGTCAGATCCTGCGTCAGCTCGCCCAGCTGCTGCTCGTTGAGGCCGCTGCGCTCGCGACCGCTGTCGAAGATGTTGGCTTCGCCGCGAAAGCGCGTGACCGCGCCCTCCGCCTCGGCGAGCTCGGATGCGAGCTTCATGATCTGTGGAGACAGCTTGGCGCGTGCATCGTTGGTGTCGGAAACCGCACGCAGTGCCAGCGTCTCTCGGTAGAGGTCGACGATGCGGTTGGCCGCGCGCGCGCTCAGGGCCGCGTCGGAGGATGCGAACTCGACCACGATGCCGCGCGTCTCCTTCACCTGGTAGATGCGCGCGGCCTCGAAGTAGCTTTTCAGCACGCGGTCTTCGTCGCTCTCGCGTCCGTTCATCGTGAAGAAGTCGACGATCCGGCGCAGCAGGGTCTGCTCGCGTCGGGCGCGATTGAACTCCGGCTTGGCGGCGAGGTCGAGGTCGGCGGCCACCTTCAGGGCGAGGTCAGGCGACATCATGGCCCGCACGTGCGTGCCGATCGCCTCCTTGTCCATGCGGACACTAACGTTGTCGGGCGAGCCGCCGTCGCGGCGCGGCTCGAAGGGATTGCCGACGCCCTTGGAAATGATCTCGATCTGTGCCTGCGAGGTGAACTTCGGCGTCATCGCCTGCGTCACGAGGAATGCCGCGAAGGCGGCAAGGCCCGCGGCAACGGCGAGCTTGGAGCCGTGCCTGCGGATTGCCTGGCCGATGGCGGCGATATCGATGTCATCGGGGGAGGCCGGCTGGGAACGGCGGACATCCTGCGGCGTGCTGGGCATGGAAAGGCCTTCGCTGGGCTGTGACAAGCCCTCGCATTAAGCCGCAGCGAGATGAGAAATGTTTTAACTCCGCCAGCCATGCGTCCCAAGACGACACGAGGCGCAAGCAATCCTTAACCTCGCCCGCTTTACGGTGGCCCCGTTGGTCGTGCGGAGTGGGATCAGGGCATGCGGGCTCTCCCGTTGAGGATTTACGCGCTTCTCGTCGCGGTGCTTCTGGCGCCGCTTGCTGCCGGCTGCGCGGGCCCCGGCGCCTGGAGCACCGTCACCACGTTCGCGTCCGACACCGAACTCGTGCCCGTCGCGATGCCGATGAAAGCTTCGGCAAAAACGCCGCCCTGGGGCGTTCCGGTGGTCGTGGTGGCCGCAGAGGCCGGCTTCGAGGACGGCGCTCCCTACACGCTCGATGCCGGCGACCGCCTGCGCATCTTCGTCTACGGCCAGCCCAGCCTGTCGCGCATCTATGTGGTGGATCAGCAGGGGCGCATCGCAGTGCCGCTGATCGGTGAGGTGATGGCGCGCGGCCACACCACGCGGCAGTTGTCGGGCATCATTGCGCGCCGGCTCGGCTCACAGTTTGTGAAGGATCCCCAGGTTACAGTGGACATCGCGCAGAACCGCCCGTTCTTCATCCTGGGCGAGGTGCGCAACGCCGGCCAGTACCCCTATGTCAGCGGGTTGACGGTGCAATCTGCTGTGGCCATCGCCGGCGGCTACGCGGATCGCGCAAACGAGCGCCACGTCCGCATCACCCGCAGGCATGACGGGCTAGTTGAGAAGATGGATGTACCACCAGACTACCTTGTCCGCCCAGGCGACGAAATCTACGTCTACGAACGCTGGTTCTGAGGCGACGGCGGCAGCGCTGGGGCACCTTCCCAAGCTGCGCATCCTGCAGGTGTTGCGTGCCCCTGTCGGTGGCCTTTTCCGGCACGTTCTCGATCTCGCAGAGGCGCAGGCGCGCGCGGGGCATCACGTCGGCATCGTATGCGATGCGACGACCGGCGACAAGCTGACGGGCCCGAGGCTCGAGGCATTGCGGCCGCATCTTGCCCTGGGGCTTCTGCGCGTGCCGATGAGCCGGCATATCGGTCCCTCGGACTTCTTCGCCTATCACGCCGTGCGGGCGCAGGCGATCGCGATGAGGGCGGATGTCATCCACGGGCACGGCGCCAAGGGTGGTGCGCATGCACGCCTCGTTGCGCGCTCGCTCAAGGCATCTGGCCACGCGGTCGTGTCCTGCTATACGCCGCACGGCGGCTCCCTCAACTACGATCCCACGAGCGCTCTGGGGCGCATCTACATGGGACTCGAGGGGCAGCTTGCGCGCTGGAGCGACATCATCGTGTTCGAAAGCGCGTTCGCGGCAAGCCGCTATCGCGCTCAGGTGGGCGAGCCGCCCTGTGCGGTGGAAGTTGTTCCCAATGGGCTCGGCGAGCCCGACTTTGCGCTGGCCCAGACCGAGGCCGATGCGGCGGATTTCCTGTTCATCGGCGAGTTGAGGCCGGTGAAGGGCGTCGACACGCTGATCGAGGCACTGCGCGAGTTGAACCGCGAGCGGCCGGTACGCGCCGTCATCGTCGGCGGTGGGCCTGAGCGCGAGAAGCTCGAGGCGCAGGCTGCGGCCGCCGGCTTGAGCGACCGTATTCGCTTCCCCGGCCCCATGCCGGCGCGCGACGCCTTCAAGCTCGGCCGCGCCCTCGTGGTCCCGTCGCGGGCGGAAAGCTTTCCCTACGTTGTGCTGGAAGCCGGTGCTGCGGGCGTCCCGCTCATCTCCACGAACGTCGGCGGCATTCCCGAAATCGTCGCCGGCACCAGCATGAGCCTGCTGCCGCCCGACGATGTGCCGGCGCTTACTGGCGCGCTGCGTGCGGTGCTGGCCGATCCTGCCGGGGCCCACGAGAAAGCCCGGCAATTGCGGGAGAAAATCGGCGAGCGGTTTACGATTGCTTCGATGAATAGCGCTATCTTGAAACTCTATTACGGGGCGCTCGGCACGCGTTGAGGGCTCCTGTCGTTGGCATAGAGTGTGCGTAGGAAAGCCATCATGCGGGAGAGTTCCTCAGCGTTGCGTCACGCGGAAGCGGACGTATTTGCGAAGCCTTCGCAGCCGGAGGCGGCGCCCCTTGCATCAGCACCCATTCGCACGCCTCGCAGCTTTCGCGATGCCGCACACAGTGGTGACGCCGCAAACACGCCTGCGGCCGAGGCCGCCCCACAGCAGCGCCGCATATCGCCGCTCGTCTACGCAGGGCTTGTTCGGCTTGGCGAGTTCGCTGTCATCACCGGACTTGGTCTGCTCGTCGCCTACGCCTACATCGACGAATATTTCCGCCAGTATGCGGCAGCCCTGTTGCTGACGGGTGTCGCTGCAAGCTTCGTGTTCGAAGGCCTCGGGCTCTATCGCACGGGCGTGCTGGCAGCCTCCCATCGGCACCTTCCGCAACTCGTTGCCGGCTGGACGGCCACCGTCGGCGTGACGCTTGCCGCACTGTTCTTCCTGAAAGTGTCGCAGGAGTTCTCGCGCGGCTGGATCGCACTTTGGTATGTGGCGGGTGTCGCCGCGCTGATCGGATATCGCGCAGGCGTCACCGCAATGACGCGGCGCGCCATCGCCACCGGCAGCCTCACGCGGCGTGCCGTCGTCTATGGCACCGGGGAGGCTTGCACAGGTCTCATCGAGGGCCTCAACAGCGATCCCGACAACGACATCAAGATCTGCGCTGTCTTCGACGAACGCGGCCCTGGTCGCGGCGGCGGCGAGATCGCAGGCTATCCCAACCTCGGCGGTATCGATGCGCTGATGGCCTATTGCCGCTCCAACGAGGTCGACATGCTGATCGTGGCGCTGCCGGTATCGGCGGAGAGCCGGGTGCTGGGCCTCATCAAGAAGCTGTGGGTGCTTCCCGTCGACATTCGTCTTGCCGCGCACGCAAGCCAGTTGCGCTTCCGTCCGCGCGCCTATTCCTATGCCGGCAACGTGCCCCTGATCGACGTCGTGGACCGCCCCATCGCGGACTGGGACAAGGTGCTGAAATGGGTGTTCGACAAGGTGGTGGGCACGCTCGCCCTCATCGCCCTGTCCCCGGTGATGGCCGCCGTCGCCGTCGCCATCAAGCTCGACAGCAAGGGGCCGGTGCTGTTCCGCCAGAAGCGCATGGGCTTCAACAATGAGATCATCGAGGTGTTCAAGTTCCGCTCGATGTACACCGACAAGAGCGACGCCAACGCCACGAAGCTCGTCACCAAGGGCGACCCGCGCGTGACCCGCGTCGGCCGCATCATCCGCAAGACCAGCCTGGACGAGCTGCCGCAGCTGTTCAATGTTCTGCTGGGAACGCTGTCGCTGGTGGGCCCGCGCCCGCACGCGTTGCAGGCCAAGGCGGATAATCGCCTCTATCACGACGTGGTCGACGGCTACTTCGCCCGCCACAAGGTGAAGCCCGGCATCACCGGCTGGGCGCAGATCAACGGCTGGCGCGGGGAAACCGACACGCCGGAGAAGATCCAGAAGCGCGTCGAGTGCGATATCTATTACATCGAGAACTGGTCGGTGCTGCTCGATCTCTACATCCTCTTCCGCACGCCGTTCTCGCTGATCGCCAACGAGAACGCCTACTGAGGCCGCGGCCGCCATCGGGAGATAGTCCATGGCCGCAGCGATGACAGCCACGGTCGCGGAAGGCAGTGTCCTGCCGCGCAGTCTCGTGCACCGGCTGTCGCTGGCGCTGGTGTGGCTCGCCGTCGCGTCGGGCGCCATCGTCACGACCGAGCCGGCGCCCTTCGATGCGCTGTCGCTCGGCCTTGCGGTGCTGCTGCCGGTGGTGGGGCTCGCAGCCTTCCGGCCTCTTCTCGGCGCGTTCTTCTGGTTGATGATGCTGCTGGCGGCGGGTGCGCTCCTTGGCGTCACGCTCGCGCGCGAGGTGCCGGTGGCTCTCACGCACACGGCGGTTTCCGTTTATCTCTACGTGGTCGCCTTCGCCTATGCGGTCTTCGTGGCTCGGCGGCCGGCTGACCACGCAGGCCTGATCATCAGGGCCTCGCTGGCAGGCGCGATTTTCGCCGCTCTTTGCGGCATCGTCGGCTATTTCAACCTGTTCCCAGGTGCGGCCGACCTGATGACCCGTTACAGCCGAGCGACGGGATTGTTCAAGGATCCGAATGTCTTCGGGCCGTTCCTCATTCCCGGCTTCGTCTACGCGTTTCATCTGATCCTGACGCGGCCCGTGCGGCGCGCCGCGCTGCCGGCGCTTGCGTTCGCGCTGCTGTCGCTTGGCCTGCTCCTAAGCTTCTCGCGCGGCGCCTGGACCAACGCCGGCATCGCGCTGGCGCTCTACGGCTCTCTGTATGTGCTGACAGTGGATTCCAGCCGCGCGCGCATGAAGTTCCTGGCCACGATGCTGTTTGGCCTCGTGGCGCTGGGCGCGGTTCTGGCTGCGGCCCTGCAGGTGGAGGCCGTGTCGGACCTTCTCAATCAACGCGCGGCGCTGACGCAGGGCTACGACGAAGGCCCCGAAGGCCGCTTCGGCGGCCAGAAGAAAGCCATGCGGCTCGCGATCGAGAACCCGCTCGGCATCGGCGCGCAGCAGTTTCCGCTCTTCCATCACCACGAGGAAGCGCACAACGTCTACATCTCGATGTTCATGAACGCAGGCTGGGTGGGCGGTGTCGGCTTCATCGTGCTGATGTTCGGCACGGTTGTTCTGGGAGCGCGCCATGCCTTCGTGCGCGGGCCCTCCCAGCCCTACTTCATCATCGCCTACGCGACGTTCGTGGGGCACGTGCTCGAAGGCTTCCTGATCGACCTCGACCACTGGCGGCACATCTACGTGATGCTTGCTGTGATCTGGGGATTGATGGCCGCGCGTGAGGATGCCGCGCGTATGCTGCCCCACTGAAGCGCGCTGAGCGGCTGCCAGCTACACCTGCACGCGGATCCAGCCCGAGCCCGTAAGCATCTCCTGCGGCTGGAAGCGCTTCTTGTAGTTCATCTTCTGCGAGCCCTGGATCCAGTAGCCGAGGTAGAGATAGGGCACACCGATCTGGCGGGCATAGGCCAGGTGTTCGAGGATCATGTAGGTGCCGAGGCTGCGGCTGGCGGCAGCCGGATCGTAGAAGGAGTAGACCATCGAGATGCCGTCGGAGAGGCGGTCGCACAAGGCGACCCCCATCAGCCGCTTGTCGGCCGCCTTGGCATGCGGCGAGGGCTTCAGGCGATACTCCGTCACAAAGGTATCGATGATGCTGTCCTCCACCATCATGGCGTAGTCGAGCACCGTCATGTCGGCCATGCCGCCATCGGCGTGACGCGCGTCGATATAGGAACGGAACAGCGAGTATTGCTCGGACGTAGGCGTGGCCTGCAGCCGTCGCGCCACCAGATCCTGGTTGCTGTCGAGCACGCGGCGGAAAGAGCGGCTCATGTCGAACTCGTCGACGAGCACGCGCACCGAGACGCACGCCTGGCATCCCTCGCAGTAGGGCATGTAGGCGATGTTCTGGCTGCGGCGGAAACCGCCCTTCAGCAGGTTATCGACGAGGGCGGCGGGCTTGTCGTGCGTGAGATGGGTGAAAAGCTTGCGCTCGAGCCGGCCGGGCAGATAGGGGCACGCCTGCGGAGCCGTGACGTAGAACTCCGGGAAATGCTTTTGCTGCTCAGTCATACGCCCTCACGCGAAACCCACGCCACTCGGCCAGATGATACGGGACGGGCCAGCACGCAAGCAAGAGACTAGAGCGGTTGCGTGCGTGGAGTCTGAGAGACTATGCAACACGAACCACAGGCTCTTTGCCTGCGGTAATGCTCAACCTTTGAGGAGCTTCGCAGCGCGCGGGGCAAAGTAGGTGAGGACGCCCGCGGCGCCAGCACGCTTGAAGCCCATGAGACTCTCGATCATCACCTTGTCGCCGTCGAGCCAGCCGTTCTGCGCGGCCGCCATCAGCATCGCGTACTCGCCCGAGACCTGGTAGGCGAACGTCGGCACGCCGAATTCGTCTCGCACGCGCCGCACGATGTCGAGGTAGGGCATGCC
>JBDHTJ010000140.1:0-13946 GCA_039808585.1 Hyphomicrobiaceae bacterium
CCGACAGCCTTGCCGAAGTCTTGCGGAGGCCGGCCTTGAGGCGCTGAAACCAGCCCATTTTCGGCGGCGGCTCAGCGGGTTGGGCCGGAGGGGGCGGCTGGGGGGCCAGCGCCTGCGGCTCTGCGGAGGGCGCGGCCGGCTCTGGCGGCGCCACGGCGGGCGGCGGTGGCGGGGCCTCTGGCTGCGGCTCGGGCGCGCGCTCGCTGCGGCGGAAAAAGCCGAAGAGGCCACGCGATTTTTCGGTTTTGTCGGTCACGGCGCGAAATTGGGTCCTATCGCGGTGCCTTGCAACCGGCGTGCTTCGGACCGAGTGACGCGGGCGGCGAGGATGGTACCAGGTGGAGCGTCACTTTCCAGTGCGATCTCCGCGAAGCCCGGCGTGCGGCCGACCCCACCACGCTCCATCAGCACCTGGGTTTTCCGACCCACTTGAGACTGGAGGTAAGCAGCAAGCGCCTCGTCGCCCTTGGCGCGCAAGCGTTGCGCCCGCGCCTTGGCGAGCGCACGCGCCACCTGCGGCATGCGGGCGGCCGGCGTGCCCGGGCGTGGCGAGTAGGGAAACACGTGAAGGAAGGTGAGGCCGCAATCATCGACCAGCGACACGGAGCGCGCGAACATCTCCTCCGTCTCGGTAGGGAAGCCCGCGATGATGTCGGCGCCGAACACGATGTCAGGGCGCAGCCGGCGCGCTTCGGTGCAGAAGCGGATGGCATCCTCACGCAGGTGGCGGCGCTTCATGCGCTTGAGGACCATGTCGTCACCCGCCTGCAGCGAGAGATGAAGATGGGGCATGAGGCGCTCCTCGTCCGCGATGGCGCGCATCAGATCGGCGTCTGCCTCCACCTGGTCGATTGAGGAAATGCGCAAGCGTGGAAGCTCGGGCACATGGCGGAGTATCTGGCGCACGAGGACGCCGAGCTTGGGGCTGGCCGGGAGGTCCGCACCCCAGGACGTAATGTCGACGCCCGTCAGCACCACCTCCTTGTAGCCAGCGTCGACGAGCCGGCGGATCTGCGCCACCACCTCGCCGGCGGCCACGGACCGTGACGGACCGCGCCCATAGGGGATGATGCAAAAGGTGCAGCGATGATCACAGCCGTTCTGTACCTGCACATAGGCGCGCGCGCGCGAACCGAACCCGTCGATAAGGGCATGCGCGGTTTCGCGCACGGACATGATGTCGTTGACGATGGCCTTGGGTGCGGTATCGACATCAAGTCCGCGAAAGCTCTCCGGACGCATCTTCTCGGCGTTGCCGAGGACGCGATCCACCTCCGGCATGTCGGCAAAGCGCTGGGTCTCCACCTGGGCAGCGCAGCCCGTGACGACAATGCGGGCGGCAGGGTTTTCGCGACGCAGCTTGCGGATCGTCTGCGCGGCCTGCCGCACCGCTTCGGCCGTCACGGCGCAGGTATTGACGATGATCGTATCGGACAGGCCAGCGGCTTCGGCATGCCGGCGCATCACCTCGGATTCGAAGCTGTTGAGGCGGCAGCCCATGGTGACGAGGCGCACGTTGCCGTGCTCGGTCACCTCTGGTTCCGACAGGGTTTGCGCCTCTTGCTGCGAAGGCTGCTCGAGCATTTCCGTCACGACGGCGCCAACGTCGCGAAATCGACGCTTCCCCAGTGCTCGTGCTCGACGGGGCCCGTCATGTAGATGTGGTCGTTCTCGCGCCATTCGATGAGAAGCGGACCGCCCGGAACGGTGACCGTGACTTTACGGTCGGTGAGGTCCTTGCGCGCGGCACAGACAGCCGAAGCACAGGCGGCCGAGCCGCAGGCGCGCGTAAGGCCGGCGCCACGCTCCCAGGTGCGCAGCGTGATGGCGTCGCGGGCGGTGACGTGGGCGAGCGAGATGTTGGCGCGCTCGGGGAAGATGGGGTGGTTCTCGAGCATCGGGCCGAAGCGGCCCAAGTCGTAAGCCATCACGTCCTTCACCCAGAAGATGGCGTGCGGATTGCCGACATTCACCACGGACGGGGAATGCAGGATGGGCTTGTCGATGGGGCCAATCTGCAGCTCGATGGCGCGCGTGTCGTGAAACGGCTCCGACAGGGGGATGTCCTTCCAGCCGAAGCGCGGGCGCCCCATGTCCACCGTGATGCGGTCGACGCCGCCGACCTCGACGTCCAGCAGGCCGGCGCGGGTCTCGTAGCGCTGATCGGTGCGTCCGCTCGCCTCCCAGACGGCCCAGCCGACGCAGCGCATGCCATTGCCGCAGGCGCCGGCCTCGCTGCCATCGATATTGTAGATGCGGACGAAGGCGTCGGTGCCCGGCGTGCGGGGGTCCATGAGCACCATCATCTGGTCGAAGTGCGCATCGGGGCGCGCACCCAGTGCCTTGATCCGAGCGGGGGTTAGCGGGTCTTGCCGGCCGCGCAGGTCGAGCACGACGATCTCGTTGCCGAGACCGTTCATCTTACGGAACGTAGTGGAGCCGGAGTTCATGAGCGTGCGAGCGGGGTTGGGTGCGGAGGCTCCTTATATGGCGATGCGGCACCGGCGCACAATCTCCGAGGAAGAGGCACGTGCACCCGTGGCCCAAGCCAATGCTTCCAGCCATGATCGTCGCCGCACCTTTGGCGGGACGGCACAACACTTTGAGGTGAGGGCGGGCCCCACCCGGCACCGATGCCCCCTATATAGGGCTTGCACGGGACGCGGACGCGGTCTTTAACCGCCACGCGCATCATTGGAGCCCTGGCCGCGACTGCAGGCCATGCAAGATTTGAAGCTGCGCCTGAAGGCGCACAGCTATGGAAGGAACCTGGCGGTGTACACGACGCTCGAACATTACATCGACGGCAAGTGGGTGAAGCCCTCCGGCAAATCCCAGGACGTCTACAATCCGGCCAACAGCAAGGTCATCGGTGAGCTGGGCCTGGCCAGCAAGGGCGACCTCGACAAAGCGATCGCGGCTGCCGACAAGGGCTTCAAGGAGTGGCGCAAAGTCTCGGCCTTCGAGCGCGGCAAGATCCTGCGCAAGGTGGCTGACCTCATCCGCCAGCGCGCCGACGACATCTCCAAGGTGCTCACGCAGGAGCAGGGCAAGGTGTTCGCCGAGGCCAAGATCGAGGTGCTTTCAGGCGCCGACATCTTCGACTGGTTCGCCGGTGAAGGGCAGCGCGCCTACGGCCGCATCATCCCGGCCCGTGCCGATGGCGTGCGCAACATGGTGATCATGGAGCCGGTGGGTCCGGTGGCAGGGTTCTCGCCCTGGAACTTCCCTGTGACGCAGGCCGTGCGCAAGATCGCGGCCTCGCTGGCCGCCGGCTGCTCCATCATCATCAAGTGCCCGGAAGAAACGCCAGGCTCGCCGATCGGCCTCGTGAAGTGCATCCATGATGCAGGCGTTCCGGCCGGCGTCGTGAACCTCGTGTACGGCGTGCCGGCGGAGATCTCGGAATACCTGATCCCGCATCCGGTGATCCGCAAGATCTCGTTCACGGGCTCCGTGCCGGTGGGCAAGCATCTCGCCGCACTCGCTGCAACGCACATGAAGCGCTCGACGATGGAACTCGGCGGACACGCGCCGGTGCTGGTGTTCGACGACGCGGATGTCGATAGTGCGACGAAGATGCTGATCGGCTCCAAGTTCCGCAACGCGGGCCAGGTGTGCGTTTCGCCCACGCGTTTCTTCGTGCACGAGAAGGTGTACGATAAATTCGTCGGCGACTTCATCAGCGCGGCGAAGAGCATCAAGGTGGGCGACGGCCTCGACCCCGACAGCAAGATGGGTCCGCTCGCCAATCCCCGACGTGTGAACGCGATGGAAAGCATCATCGCCGACGCACAGGAGAAGGGCGCCAAGGTGCAGACCGGTGGCAAGCGCATCGGCAACCAGGGCAACTTCTACGAGCCGACGGTGCTGACCGACGTGCCGGAGACGGCGCGCATCATGAACGAGGAGCCGTTCGGCCCCGTGGCCGTGATGCTGCGCTTCAAGGACACGGACGACGTGCTGCAGCGTGCCAACAAGCTGCCCTACGGCCTTGCCAGCTACGCCTTCACGAAGAACGCGAACACGGCGACGAAAATTGCCGACGCGCTCGACAGCGGCATGGTGACGATCAACCACTTCGGCATCGCGCTGCCGGAAACGCCGTTCGGTGGCGTGAAGGATTCGGGCTATGGCCACGAAGGTGGCATCGAGGGCCTGCAGGTCTACATGCAGGCGAAGTTTATCAGCCATATGGGCTGATCGCAGGCCTGCATTTCTGCAAGACGCGAAGCGGCGCTCTCACGGGCGCCGCTTTTTCTTTGCCTTGGCGGGCACCGGGCGGGGCTTGGCCGGTTTCTTCGCAGGCACAGCCGCGGAAACGGCTTCGAGCGTCTCATCGTCTTCGTCGGCGCCGCTGAGATCGGAAAGGCCGGCGATCACGGCGCGGGCACGGGCCTCGATCGCCTCCACGAACTTCGGCATCAGCACGTGGGTGCCGGCGGGCATCGCGTCCACTTCGGCGGCAGCGGCGCGGACCTCGCGCAGGACCCGGCCTGCCAACTCATCGATGCGCTTGATGAGGCGCGGGGGATTGAGGCCGCATTCGCGCGCGAACCGCTCCCAGTGCCGGCGCTTCAGGTGATCGGCGCGCGACTTACCCGCAATCTTCTGCGCCAGGTTCTTGGTGACGTTGTCCCAGGCCGCCGCGCACATGACGTCGTACATGGGCGCGAGCGTGAAGCCGCGGGCGGAGATCATCATCGAGTAGTTCTTGGCGTGCGCGTCGGTGTTGCAGGCGAGCACGTTGAAGATCACGTAGTCGATGAGATTGAGGACGTCGGGGGCCTGCATGGCATTGCGGGCGACCCAGAAGATATCGGCGAGCGATGGGCCTTTGATGCCGCTCTGGTTGGCCTCATACTTGGCAAACGGCGGCTTCCCAAGGGCCTGACAAAAATCCTCCTGATGTGATCGCCGCCAGCGACCTTGCTGTTCGATGCGATCATAGCGCCGGACAAGGAGATAACTGCGCGCGCCTGCCTTGCCGGTGGTAATCTCGACAGCCGCAATGCCCAGACGGCGAGCCAGCGCCAGGCACAGCGCCTCGTTCTGCACACCTCCGTACAATCGATCAGAGTCCGGCTTCAAGATGTAAGTCGATGGCGCGCCATCGTGTGGGACGCAAAGGCGGCCGCGCGCATCTATCGCGACGCCGAGCTTGCTCTGCACCCCCGCAAGCGACATCGACACGCCTTCCTCGCCTACAAGAAAGGGCTTGGCCGGTAGCTCCTCAATGATCCGTTCCAGGTTGCGCTTGGCTCCGATCGGCCTCCAGCCGCCCGTCTCGACAGAGCCCGGCCTGCCGATGGACAAGGCACCAGCTGTATCGCGTCCAATCTCCGAAAGTATCGCGACCGCATCCTGGGGTGATGTGCCGAGCATGCGCCCGACGGCGCTCAGCTGGGTGGATTCCGGCAATAGATTTGCTGCCCATGCCGCGAAGACGCTCGGGGGCATGCGCTGCTGTGTGAGCGGCATCTTTAACGAGATAGGGAATGCGCCGCGGGTGCCTAGCCAAGCTGGCTCGTAGCGAAAGCTCGGCCCGTCGGCAGTGGCGTTGATGGTGCCGACGGGACGTGTCTCGTAGTAGATCGGCAGTTCAGCCACGATCAGGTCCTACCGGGGCCTCAAGGTCGGGCAGCAGAGGCTCTTCATCCTCTGGGCTCCCCGCCATCACATCGACCGGACGGAGGCCAACCGCAGCGGCGACAAGCAGCGCCTTGCCGAGTTGGCAGCTCGCCTTGCCGGCCTCCAGTTCAATGATGAAGCGTCGCCCGATTCCGGTACTGAACGCGATATCCTCCTGCCGCAGATGCAATGCTTCGCGGCGCCGCCGAACGGCGGCTCCGAACGTTCGGGCCAGTTCGGACGGGACATCATGGGCGTCGGCTGCGGGAGGCACTCTGGCTGCCATGCCCCAAACTTTCCATTCAGATTGACGTTTCAATGGTTGAAGCAGAATATGTACCCGATCGGGAACAATCAAGCGAAATTTGATCCAATGATTCCGAGCGGGAGCTTTTGACCGCAAACCACACGCAATGCTCCCAATCGGTAACATTTAGTGCTTCGCTATGGCATTATTCCCGATCGGGAACAATCAGGCTGATTTTCTACGTTTGTTCCCGAGCGGGAACTTCGCGAGCTAAGGCGCGACCTGCTCGCCAAGGTAATTCACCGCCGCCTGGACGCCGCCGTGGCCATGGGGGATGTGGAGGGCGTGGAGGGCCATTTCGATAGAGGCAAGGGCCCCCAGCAACATCGGCGCGTTGATGTGGCCCATGTGGGCAATGCGGAAGGCCTTGTTGTGATAGTCGCCGAGGCCCACGCCGAGGGTCAGGCCGCACTTGTCACGGCAGTAGGCGTAGAGCGGCCCAAGCTCCGGTCCATTGAGTTTCACGCAGGTAATGGAATTGGAGCGTTCGGACGGCTCGGTGATGCTGAAATCCAGCACGCCTTTTTGTGCCCAAACCCCCACAGCGCGACGTGTGGCCTCCGCCAAAAGCGCGTGCCGGCGGAAGGCTGCGGGAAGCCCCTCGGCCAGCAGCATGTCGAGAGCCTTGCGCAGCGCGAACAGCAGCTGCTCGGGCGGGGTGCCGCAATACTTTTGATAGTGGATCTCGCCCTCGCGGAAGGTCCAGTCCCAGTAGAGGGTGCGCAGGCCGGCCGACTTATGCGCATCGCGCGCCTTAGCGTTGGCAGCGACGAAAGCGAGGCCCGGCGGTGTCATGAGGCCCTTCTGCGAGCCGGCCATGGCGACGTCGACGCGCCATGCTTCCATCTCGAACGGCATGCAGCCGAGCGAGGCGACGGTATCGACCATGAACAGCGCAGGGTGGCCCGCCGCATCGATGGCCTTGCGAATAGCGGGAATGTCGTTGACGACGCCGGACGCGGTGTCGATCTGCACGACGAGGATGGCCTTGATCTTGTGGCCCTTGTCGGCACGAAGGCAGGCCTCGACGGCTGAGGGGTCTACGGCGCGCTGCCAGGTTCCCTTCAGCACGTCCACCTCGAGGCCCAGCATGCGGCCCATCTCGCCCCAGCCAACGGCGAAGCGGCCGCTTTCGAGCACGAGGATCTGGTCGCCTTTCGACAATGTGTTCGTGAGGGCGGCTTCCCAGCCACCGTGGCCGTTGGCGGCGTAGATGTAGGTGACGGCGTTAGGGGCGGCGAACACGCGCTTGAGGTCGGCAAGGCAGGTGTCGGTGATGCCGATCATCTCGCCGGAATAGATATCAACCGAATGGCGGTGCATGGCCTGCAGCACCTCGTCCGGCAGGTTCGTCGGACCAGGGATGGCCAGCAGTTGGCGGCCGTTGCTGACGGTCATGTCGCAGCCTTTCGTTGAGATCGTGGATCAGGCGGGGCGCCATCAAACCACTTCTCCGGCGCGTGGCACAAGTCGGAGATGACGCAGGCGTCGCAGAGCGGCTTGCGGGCCTGACAGACATAGCGGCCATGCAGGATAAGCCAGTGGTGGGCGTGGCGCATGTATTCGGGCGGGATGATCTTCAAAAGATCGAGTTCGACGTCGAGCGGTGTCTTGCCCTTGGAAAAATCGAGCCGGTGCGCAAGGCGAAAGACATGCGTGTCGACGGCGAGCGTTGGCTCTCCGAAGGCGATGTTGAGCACAACATTTGCCGTCTTGCGGCCGACACCGGGCAGGGCTTCGAGCGCTTCGCGGTCGCGGGGAACCTCGCCACCGTGCAGCGCCACCAGCTTCTCGGACAGCGCGATGACGTTTTTCGCCTTGTTGCGGAAGAGGCCGATGGTCTTGATGTGCTCACGCACCTGCTCCTCGCCCAGCGCCAGCATCTTCTGCGGCGTCTCGGCCGCCTTGAACAAGGCGCGGGTGGCCTTGTTCACTCCCGCGTCCGTCGCCTGGGCGGAGAGGACCACGGCGACGAGAAGCGTGAAGGGATTGACGTGTTCGAGTTCGCCCTTGGGCTCGGGGTTGGCCGTGGCGAGGCGGTCGAATATGGCCGCGACGCGGGCGACGGCGGGCTTGCCCTGGAGGCGTGGCACCTTCACGCGCGGGGCGGATTTCAAGCGGGCCTGCTTGGGCTTTGCCGCGGGAGCGGCCTTTGGCGGCGCCGCTTTGGAGGCGGCAGTCTTGCTGGAGCGAGGAGGCATGTGCGACGAATTCCCAAGCTGCCGATTTGCGCTGATCCGAAGCCCTGTCATAAATGTTCCCGGGATGCGACCCGGTTTCGGCCCCGAAGGCCCGACCCGCAGCCGCATGGCCAGCCCGAGATGGAAGCAGGAATGAGCGACACGCGACGCACTGACATAACCGCCCCAGATGCTGACGCGCCAGCCTTTCGTGCCGTGCTCAGCCCGCACCGGTCGTTGAGCCCGCGCGCCTTCCTGATCTTCATGCTGGCAGTGGCGGGCGTGAGCTTCATTGCGGGCCTTGTGTTCGTTGCCATGGGGGCCTGGCCGATCATGGGCTTCTTCGGGCTGGACGTTGGCATCATCTATCTGGCGTTCCAGCTGAATTACCGGTCGGGCCGGGCGCACGAGGTGGTGGAAATCACGCATGACCGGCTGTCGATCACGCACACGAAACCGTCGGGGCGCAGCGAGGTGTTCGCCTGCAACCCTTACTGGGCACGGGTGAACATCCGCACGTGGCCGGACGGGCGTACGGATTTGCGCATTCTCTCGCATGGGGCGTCGCACAGTTTCGGGCGCTTCCTGACGGACGACGAACGGCGGGAATTCGCCGAGGTATTGCGCGGGGCGCTGGTGGCTAATCGCACGGCTGACTTTTCCGGTGTATGAGGGGCGCACCCACCGTTCGCGGCCTTGAGCGCATGTCAACAAAGGAAAGCCTGGTTCTGCTTGGCCGGATCGCCGGTGCCCATGGCATCCGGGGTGAGGTGATCATCCATTCCTATGCCGAGGTGCCTGAGGACATCGGGGCCTATGGCGCCCTGACGGCGCGGGACGGACAACGCACATTCCACATCGAATGGGCGCGCGCTTCGTCCAAGGGCGTCGTCGCGCGGCTGAAGGGGGTGCGCGACAGGAACGCGGCGGAGGCGCTGAAGGGCACGGAGCTTTACGTGCGGCGGAACCAGTTGCCCGAGCCGGAGGCGGGTGAGTTCTACGTCAACGACCTGATCGGGATGGAGGCCGTGGACACGAACGGCCAAAAGATCGGGACGGTGATCGCGGCACCGGATTTCGGTGCCGGCCCGTTGCTGGAAATCCGAAAGCCGCAGTCGACGCAGACAGACCTGATCCCCTTCACCGATGCTTATGTGCCCGAGGTGGACTTGGCAGGGCGGCGCGTGGTGGTGCGGCCGCTGGCCTTTGCCGAGGACGACAATGCCGAGGCGGGGGAAGAATAACCGCCCCCCCGCAGCAACGACAGAAACGGCTGCCGGCGCAGGCTCTTGCCCTTTCCGGCTCAGCTTTGACTTGACATCGGCGGCCAAGCTTTTGCCTATACCGCAGGCACAAGCCGGACGCGCTCAGCGCGCGCATTCGATTGGGGGAAGGCATGAGCGAGGTCGAGAAGGGGCTGCAGGGCCTGCAGGCGGGCGCGGACGTGCTGTTCGTGCTGGTGGGGGCCATCCTCGTATTCGCCATGCACGGAGGGTTTGCCTTCCTCGAGGCCGGCACCGTGCGGCACAAGAACCAGGTGAACGCCCTGTGCAAGATCCTGGTCGATTTCGCCATCTCGACACTGTGCTACTTCTTCATCGGCTACGCGGTGGCGTACGGCATCAGCTTCCTGGCCTCGGCAGAAGACATCAGCGGCGGAGCCAAAGGCTTCGAGGCGCAGGGCTTCTCGCTGGTGAAGTTCTTCTTCCTCGCCACCTTCGCGGCAGCCGTGCCGGCCATCATCTCGGGCGGGATCGCCGAGCGGGCGCGGTTTGCGCCGCAATGCGTGGCGACGGCGCTGATCGTGGGCTTGTTCTATCCCTTCTTCGAAGGGCTCGTGTGGAACAAGAATTTCGGGCTGCAGGAGGGCTTTTTCGGCGCGGTGCTGGGCGCGGAGTTCCATGATTTCGCAGGCTCGATCGTCGTGCACGCCGTCGGCGGCTTCATGGGACTGGCCGCAGTGCGGCAGCTGGGGCCTCGGCTCGGCCGGTTCGACAAGGGCCGCTCGGTCGGCATCCCGCCCTCGTCCATCCCGTGGCTGGCCATGGGCTCATGGATGCTGTGCGTGGGCTGGTTCGGCTTCAACGTGATGAGCGCGCAGAGCCTGAAGAGCGTGACGGGCCTCGTCGCCATCAACTCGCTGATGGCGATGTGCGGCGGCATCATCGCGGCGCTGATTGCGGGCGAGGGCGATCCGGGCTTCATCCACAACGGCGCGCTGGCTGGCCTGGTGGCGGTTTGCGCGGGATCGGACGTGATGCACCCGGTCGGCTCGCTGATCGTCGGTGGGGCCGCGGGCGTGATCTTCGTCGTGATGTTCCAGGTGGTGGGCGAGAAGCTGAAGGTGGACGACGTGCTGGGCGTGTGGCCGCTGCACGGGCTGTGCGGCCTATGGGGCGGGATCGCCTGCGGGATCTTCGGGCTCAAGACCTTCGGCGGGATGGGCGGCGTGAGCTTCCTGTCGCAGCTGATCGGCAGCCTGGGGGGCGCGCTATTCGGGCTCGTCGCCGGTGCCATTGTGTACTGGATCGTCGATACGGTGTTCGGGCTGCGGATGTCGCCTGAGCAAGAGCGGCAGGGGGCGGACCTTACGGTGCACAAGATCAGCGCCAATCCCGAGGATGATGTGCGCATGGGGCGCGTCTAGTGCGGCGCACCTGACGCTTGGTCCCCACCCCTCGCTTCTGCCCTGGGCGGTTGAGGAGCGGCCATTTCCGGCTTGAGGCTGGCGGCGGATCGCGCCATCACTGCGCCCCAGCCGCCGGAGGAGCGGCCCCAAGACCGAGGGACGAGCGACATGAGCGGCTTTCAAGCTGGTTTGGAAGTGCTGGCGACGGGCAAGCTGATCTCGCCTTTCGTGCGGGCCCGGAAACTGCTGGAAGGAGTGGAGCCGGGCGCGAAGCCCATCGAACTCACCATCGGCGACCCGCGGGAAACGCCGCCCGAGTTCGTGCCGGCAAAGCTGGCGGAGGCCGCGGCATCTGTTGCGACCTATCCGAAAATCCGCGGCAGTGACGAGCTGAAGGCCTCTATTGCAAACTGGATCGGGCGCAGGTTCAACCTTGCCGGCGTCATGGACCCCGCCATCGAGATCCTGCCCTGCAACGGCTCGCGCGAAGGCCTGTTCTATGCGGCCATGCCGGCGGCAGGCAGAAAGGCCGGCAAGGGACAGCCGGCCATGCTGATCGTGAACCCGTTCTACCAGACCTATCTCGGGGCGGCGCTGGCAACCGGGTGCGAACCCGTGATGTTGAATGCCACGTCGGCGACGGGCCACCTGCCGGATCTCGAGGCGCTGGCGCGCGACCCCGATCTTCTGGCCCGCACGGCGGCACTCTACGTCTGCTCGCCCGCCAACCCGCAAGGGGCGGTGGCGACACCGGCCTATATCCGGCGGGCACTGGAGATGGCGCGGGCCTTCGACTTCATGCTCTTCTTCGACGAGTGCTATTCGGAGATCTACACGCGCGAGGCCCCTGTCGGCGCGCTCGAAGTGGCGGCCAAGACGCCGGAGCGCTTCCGCAACCTCGTGGTCTTCAACTCGCTGTCGAAGCGGTCGAACCTGCCGGGCCTGCGCTCGGGTTTCCTGGCGGGAGACGGTCGCTTCCTGGAGACACTGGCCGAGATCCGCAACATGGTGGCGCCGCAGATGCCGGGGCCGGTGCAGCACGCCTCGGCGGCCGTGTGGGACGACGATGCCCATGTCGTTCGCATCCGGGAAGCCTACCGGGCCAAATTCGATGTGGCGGATCGGGTGCTGGGAAACCGGTTCGGTTATCGCCGTCCGGACGGTGGCTTCTTCCTTTGGCTCGACGTGAAACATTTGGGCGGTGCCGAGCAGGCAACGTTAACCCTATGGAAACGCAGCGGTGTCAGGGTCATTCCGGGTGCCTATCTGGCAGAACCGGACAGGGCCGGCATCAACCCGGGCAGCGATTATGTTCGCGTCGCCCTGGTGCAGGACCCTGCCCTCATCCAGACGGCGCTCGAGCGTGTGGTCGAATTCGCGGCGTGAGTAGCGCGTCAACGGTATGGCGTTTCAGGGCGGAACATCTGCCCCCGCGCTGCCCTCCGTTTCGGAGTGGCTGCAGGGATGGCTTTGCAAGGCGGCAGGCCTTGCGATCCTCGCCGGCTGCGTGGCCGTCGGCGCGAGCCTTGCCACGTGGTCCGTCAGCGATCCGAGCCTTGCGCATGCGACGAGCGGTGCGACGCGCAACATGCTGGGGCCCGTAGGGGCCATCCTTTCCGATCTCCTGATGCAGATGCTGGGGCTTGCCGCTCCGCTGTTCCTGCTGCCGCCTGCCTTCTGGTCGCTGGAGATGATCACCCGGCGGAAATTGGAAAGGCCACGGCCGAAACTGGCGATGGCGCCTGCAGCGCTGGTTCTGCTCGCCGGTGCGCTGGCGGCGATGCCCGTTTCCGAGGGCTGGCCCCTGAGCCATGGCATGGGCGGCTTCGTGGGCGACAAGGCGCTGCATATTGCCGCCAGCGTGCTCGGTATCGTGAACCCGGCGACGGCCGCAACCGCTGCCGGCCTGTTCTTCTTCGCGGGCGGGCTGATGCTGCTCATCAATTGCCTCGGCCTGACGCAGCAGGACATCCGCATGATCCTGGACGTGGACGTGCGGGGCAGCGCGGCTGCCATCGCGCGCTTCGGGCGGGGCATGAAGGATTTCGTGCAAGTGCGCGGCGAACCGTTGCTGAAACCGCAGCCGCGCCGCACCGAGCCGCAGCCCGCCATGCCGGCGGCATCTTCCGTGCAGGCCGGCTACGCAGCGCCGCGGGTCGAGCCGGTGTTCGCGCCTCCGGCAAACGTGCGGCAGGAGCCGACGCTGGAATTGCCGCCCGAGCCGCGCATCGCCATGCCGGTGATGAACCCCGCGCCGCAGCCGGCCATGCCGATGCCGCCGATCACCAACCACGAGCCGCATTTCGGCACGCACCGCGTCAGTGAGCCGGCCTTCGACGAAGCAACGGATCTCGAGAGCCACCACATTGCGCGGCGGTTTGCGCCGGGCGGCATGGACCTCGCGTCGAACGTGGAACTGCCGCTGCCAGCAGTGGAATTGCTGCCGGAAGGCGAGTTCGCGCCGATCACGCCCGCGGGAGCAGCAACCGAACCAGCTCCCGTCGTCGATCCCTACAAGCGGCCCTCGGCAAACCTGCTGCGCAAGCCTGTGAACACGAAGCCCGGGCCGGACCTGACGCCGCAGGCGCTGCAGGAACGTGCGCGGATGCTGGTGGAAGTGCTTTCCGACTTCGGCGTGCGGGGCGAGATCAAGGAGATCAACCCAGGCCCCGTGGTGACGCTGTTCGAGTTCGAGCCCGCCCGCGGTGTGAAATCGTCACGTGTGATCAACCTCGCCGAGGACATCGCGCGGGCCATGAGTGCGCAATCGGTGCGCGTGGCCGTGGTGCCCGGCAGGAACGCCATCGGCATCGAAATGCCGAACGCCCGGCGCGAAATGGTGGTGCTGCGCGAACTGATCGAGGCAGAGGCCTTCGCCACCACCGACGCATCGCTGCCGCTGGTGCTGGGGAAGACAATCTCGGGCACGCCCGTCTTCAGCGACCTCGCGCGCATGCCGCATCTGCTCGTTGCGGGAACCACCGGCTCGGGCAAATCCGTCGGCGTCAACGCGATGATCCTGTCGCTGCTCTACAAGCTCTCGCCCGAGCAGTGCCGCCTGATCATGATCGATCCGAAGATGCTGGAATTGTCGGTCTACAACGGCATCCCGCATCTGCTGTGCCCCGTCGTCACCGACCCGCATGCGGCCGTCAACGCGCTGAACTGGGTCGTGAACGAGATGGAGGAACGCTACAAG
>JBDHTJ010000141.1:0-13900 GCA_039808585.1 Hyphomicrobiaceae bacterium
CTCTTCCTCCAGGAAGGTCTCGTCCTCGTCGCCGCCAACCGCAGCCTCCTCGTCCTCGAGGGCGACCAGCGCCTCCTCGGCCTCGGGCTCCGGTGCGTCCTCGGTCTTCTCCTCGGGGAATAGCGGCGGCTTCTTGGCCACCTTGCGAGGATCCACGCTCTTGGAGGGAGCGGCAGCCGCGAACGCTGCCGGCGCCACGGCCAGTTCATACACCGTGCCGCACACCGGGCAAGTCGCCGGATCGCGGTTGAGATCGTAGAAACGGGCACCGCACTGGCCGTTCTGGCAAGTGCGCTTGGTGCCGCGCTCGGCCTTCGCTGACATGGGAAGCCTCGACTTGACGGAGTTTTCGGGGTTTCGGGCGCTGCTCATACGCCGCGCCGATGGGCCTGTCAAAAGCAAATCGTGGCGCCCCGGCCCCACGGCAAGGGGGAGTTACGCGGCTTTTCGGCTCCGGCTGCTGCACTTTCCCGCCCCATACGCTCCGCATCCATGACACCGCGTTGACAGGGGCACGGGCCGCTGCTCTATGGCGCCGAGCGGCCCCAGCAGCGGCCCCCAGTCACGTTCGCAGACACATTCGCAGTCACGCCCGCGACTTCGCCAGGACCATACCTTGTCCCACGCCCACCCCAAACCCCTGTATTCCAAGCGCGCAGAGAGGCTTGCCGGCCGCGTCCGCGTGCCGGGCGACAAATCCATCTCGCACCGTGCGCTGATGCTGGGCGGCATCTCCACCGGCGAGACCCGCATCAAGGGCCTCCTCGAGGGCGAGGACGTCATCAATACAGCCCGCGCCATCGCAGCCCTGGGTTGTCCCGTGCGCAAGGATGGCGACACCTGGATCGTTCTCGGCCGGGGCGTCGGCGGCCTGGCGCAACCCGCAGCTGACCTTGATTTCGGCAATTCCGGCACCGGCGTCCGCTTGATGATGGGCATCATCGCCGGCCACGACATGCGCGTCCGCCTGGTGGGCGATGCGTCTCTGTCCCGCCGCCCCATGGGTCGCATCCTCGACCCGCTCACGCGCATGGGCGTGGAGGTGGAAGGCGGCGCGAAGCAGTTGCCGCTCGTGATGCGCGGCACCTCCAGCCTGGTGCCCATCGAGTACCGGCTGCCCGTCGCCTCCGCGCAGGTGAAGTCGGCCGTGCTTCTGGCCGGCTTGCATGCCGCCGGCAAGACCACCGTTATCGAGCCTGAAGCCACCCGCGACCATACCGAGCGCATGCTGCGCCACTTCGGCGGCACCGTCGAAGTCAGCGAGGCGGATGGCGTGCGCCGCGTCACCGTCACCGGCGGCACGGAGCTTGAGGGCAAGGCCGTCACGGTGCCGGCCGATCCCAGTTCCGCCGCGTTCCTTGCCGCCGCGGCGCTGATCGTGCCGGGCTCCGAAGTGACGATCGAAGGTGTCCTGATCAATCCCACGCGCACCGGCTTCTACACGACGCTGCAGGAGATGGGCGCCGACGTCTCCTTCACCAACACGCGCGACGAGGGCGGAGAGCCGGTGGCCGACATCAGCGTCCGCCATGGCCCGCTGAAGGGCGTTCGCGTCCCCGCCGCCCGTGCCCCCAGCATGATCGACGAATACCCCGTCCTGGCCTGCCTTGCCGCCTATGCCATCGGTGAAACGCGCATGGAGGGCCTTGGCGAACTGAAGGTCAAGGAAAGCGACAGGCTGGCAGCCACCGCCACGGGCCTCGCCGCAAACGGCATCAAGGCGGCAGTGGATGGCGACACGCTGAGTGTCTCCGGCACGGGAAGCGTGGCCGGAGGTGGCACCGTCGCCACCCATCTCGACCACCGCATCGCCATGGCCTTCCTCACGCTCGGGCTCGGCGCAGGCGCCCCCGTCACCGTCGACGATACGGCCATGATCGCCACCAGCTTCCCCGAGTTCCGTGGCCTCATGGAAGGCCTCGGCGCATCCTTTGCGGAGCCCGGGAGCCGCGCATGATCATCGCGATCGACGGACCGGCCGCCTCCGGCAAAGGCACCCTCGCGCAGCGCATCGCCCGCCACCTTGGGCTGCGCCATCTCGATACGGGCCTGCTTTACCGCGCCGTCGCCCGCGACATGAAGCGCCACGGCCTGGACCTGGAGGACGTCGCCGCCGCCGCGGCCACCGCCCGCGCCCTGGAACTCGCCTCTCTGGCTGACCCCGACCTTCGCGGCCCGGGCTTCGGCGATGCCGCCTCCGTCGTCGCCAGGCATCCAGCCGTCCGGGCTGAGCTCTTGAAGCTGCAGCAGGATTTCGCCAATTCCCCCCCTGGCGCCGTGCTCGATGGGCGCGATATCGGCACCGTCGTCTGCCCTCGTGCCGACGTTAAGATCTTCGTCACCGCCTCCGCCGAGGTCCGCGCCGAACGCCGCTATCGCGAGCGCATGAACCGGGGTGACCCGGCAACCTACGAGGGCGTCCTCGCCGACATCCGCCGCCGCGACGCCCGCGATGCCGGCCGCGAAGCCGCCCCTATGAAGCCTGCTGAAGACGCCTTCTTGCTGGACACGAGCAATTTGGATATAGAGGCCGCATTCGATGAAGCCCTCGGCGTGATCTTAAGGAAGGTCGGCCAGCCGGGGCGGGCCTGATCCCGCCCAAATCCAAAGCTGGCACACGAGATCCCGAAGGCCCCGATCATACGCAATCGAGAGCGTGCGCCACGCCCCCGCAGTTCGCGGATACGGGCGTTTTAGCGTTAGCTCTTTAACATCATCACCCGCCACGGCAGCACCGTGCGCGGCTTACAGACTGCAACCAGGAGACCACATGGCGACTGCCGCTGCCGCACCCAGAGAGTTGAACCCCACGCGCGAAGATTTTGCCGCGCTTCTGTCCGAGAGCCTGTCCAAGGACGATGCCTTCGAAGGCAGCGTCGTGAAAGGCGTCGTGACCGCCATCGAGAAGGATCTCGCTGTCATCGACGTCGGCCTGAAGATGGAAGGCCGCGTTCCCCTGCGCGAGTTCTCGATCCCCGGCAAGCCGGCAGACATCAAGGTCGGCGACACGGTCGAAGTCTATCTCGAGCGCATGGAGAACGCGCTCGGTGAAGCCGTCCTTTCGCGCGAGAAGGCCCGCCGCGAGGAAAGCTGGACCCGCCTTGAGGAGAAGTTCAACAACAAGGAACAGGTCGAAGGCGTCATCTTCAACAAGGTCAAGGGCGGCTTCACGGTCGATCTCGACGGCGCCGTCGCGTTCCTTCCCGGCAGCCAGGTCGACGTGCGCCCCGTGCGCGACATCGGGCCCCTGATGCACTCGCCGCAGCCCTTCAAGATCCTCAAGATGGATCGCCGCCGCGGCAACATCGTCGTCTCGCGTCGCGAAATCCTTGAAGCCACCCGCGCCGAGCAGCGCTCCGAGATCGTCGCTCGCCTCGCCGAGGGCCAGGTCATCGACGGCCTCGTCAAGAACATCACCGACTACGGCGCCTTCATTGATCTGGGCGGCATCGACGGCCTGCTGCACGTGACCGACATGGCCTGGCGCCGCGTCAATCACCCCAGCGAAATCGTCAACGTCGGCGACACGGTGAAGGTGCAGATCGTCCGCATCAACCCCGAGACGCAGCGCATCAGCCTCGGCATGAAGCAGCTGCAGTCTGATCCGTGGGCCGGCATCGAGGCGAAGTATCCCGTCGGCGCCAAGGTCACCGGCACCGTCACGAACATCGCCGACTACGGCGCCTTCGTGGAGCTGGAGCCGGGTGTCGAGGGCCTGATCCACGTCTCCGAGATGAGCTGGACCAAGAAAAACGTCCATCCCGGCAAGATCGTCTCCACCAGCCAGCAGGTCGAGGTGCAGATCCTCGAGGTCGACGCGCAGAAGCGCCGCATCTCGCTCGGTCTCAAGCAGACGCAGGACAATCCCTGGGACGTCTTCCTTTCGAGCCATCCCAAGGGCTCCACGGTGGAAGGCCCGATCCGCAACATCACCGAGTTCGGCCTCTTCATCGGCCTCGATGGTGGCGTGGACGGCATGGTCCATCTCTCCGACCTCGACTGGCAGAAGTCGGGCGACGAGGCCATCAAGGACTACAAAAAGGGCGACACCGTCCAGGCCGTCGTCCTCGATGTGGATCCTCAGAAGGAGCGCATCAGCCTCGGCATCAAGCAGGTCGGCGGCGACCCGATGGAGTCCATCGGCAAGCTGAAGAAAGGCGCGCAGGTCACCTGCGAGGTGCTCGCGGTGCAGGAGAACGGTCTCGAGGTGAAGATCTCCGACACCGACTTCACCACCTTCATCAAGCGTTCGGATCTCTCGCGTGAGCGCTCCGAGCAGCGTCCTGAGCGCTTCAATGTCGGCGACAAGGTCGACGCCGCCATCACCAACCTCGACAAGGCCGCGCGCCGCATCACGGTGTCGATCAAGGCCCTCGAGATCGCGGAAGAGAAGCACGCGGTGCAGCAGTACGGGTCGTCGGACTCGGGCGCTTCGCTGGGCGACATCTTCAAGGCCGCCATCAAGAAGAAGGAAGGCGAGAGCGAGTAATCGCCAATCTCGTCGATCACATCCTCGATGGGGCGCTGCCGCAAGGCCGCGCCCCGTTTTCTTTGTGCCGCGCCTTCCCCTCGGCTCTTTGCGGCCCCTGAGCCGCTGCTGGAAATCGAACGGGTTCAGTGGCATCAATGGCCCAGAACCTCGCATCCGGAGTGCACGCCATGAGCCTCGAGACCGAGACTGTGCTGGACCGTCGCCTCTTGCGCCGTCGTCTTGGCTGGTGGCGCGCGGCGGCCGTCGTCGTTGCGCTGATCGCGCTTGGCCTTCTGCTGTTCTCCTCCGGCACCTCGACCGTCACCGGCACCCGGCAGATCGCCCGCGTAACGATCGAGGGTGTCATCACCGAGGACCGCGACCAGCTGCGGATGCTGAAGAAGATCGCCGACGACAAGCGCGTCGCCGGCGTCATCCTGTTCGTGAACAGCCCCGGCGGCACCACGGCCGGCGGCGAGGCTCTGTTCGAGGCGATCCAGTCGCTCACCAAGGCCAAGCCCGTGGTCGCCCAGTTCGGCACCATCGCGGCCTCCGCCGCCTACATTGCCGGCCTCGCCACCGACCGCATCGTGGCCCGCGGCAACTCCATCACCGGCTCCGTTGGCGTCATCTTCCAGTGGCCCGAGGTGTCCCAGCTCATGGACAAGCTGGGCGTCAAGGTGAACGAGATCAAGAGCGGCCCGCTGAAGGCCACGCCGTCCCCCTTCCAGCCCCTCGACGAGAACGGCCGCGCCGTCACCGAGAAAATGGTGGCCGACACCCAACGCTGGTTCCTCGGGCTCGTTGCCACCCGTCGCGGCGTCGATACCAAGTCCATCGACGGCCTGGAGCAGGGCCGCGTCTTCACCGGCCGCGAGGCCCTCACCTACAAGCTCGTCGACCAGCTCGGCGGCGAGGGCGAGGCCATCGCCTGGATGGAGCAGCAGCGGAATATCCCCAAGAATCTGAAAGTGGTCGATTGGAAGCCGCAGCGCGACACGGATTGGGGCCTGGGCCGCCTCTCGCTGCAGGCCATAGGCCGCGTGCTGGGGGCTGCCGCGGGGGAAAGCTTCAAAGACACGGTCAGCGATCTTTCGCGCTCCGACACGCTGATCGCCCGTTTGCGCCTTGACGGCCTCGTTTCCGTTTGGCAGGGTTCGGAAAGATAAGCCAATACAAGGACTTTTGGGCAGTATTAGGGGGTTGGGGCAAAGGCGATGATCAAGTCCGAGCTCATTCAGAAGATCGCGGCCGCGAACCAGCATCTTTATCATCGCGATATCGAGCGCATCGTGAACGTCATTTTCAACGAGATCGTCGATGCGCTGGCCCGCGGCGACCGGGTCGAGCTGAGGGGCTTCGGCGCCTTCACCGTCAAGCATCGCGCCCCGCGCGTTGGCCGCAATCCCCGCACCGGCGCCTCGGTCTCGGTGGAAGAGAAGTTCGTGCCCTTCTTCAAGACCGGCAAGGATCTGCGCGAGCGCCTGAACTCCGATTAGTCGCTCGAGGCCCCTTCACCTAGACCCGCAATTCCATCTGCGATCAGCTTGATCGGTTGGGATGGACGCATCTGCGCGTCCGTCCGGCATGTCCGTCAGCGACCTTCGATTCCATCCGGTTCCGACATGCTCTAAGGTGCGCTCCGCGGCATCTGAGGAGACAGCGGCGTGATCAAGCGCGTTCTCACTTACATCCTGGTGTTTCCGATCGCCATCGCCCTCGTGGCGCTCGGGGTCGTCAACGCTCACTACGTCGAGCTGATACTCGATCCCTTCCGGCCCGACGCACCAGCCGTCGCCGTCAGTCTGCCCTTCTACGCCTTCGTCTTCGCAGCCGTCGTGATCGGCATCCTGATCGGCGGCTGGGTCACGTGGCGCTCACAGTCGCATTGGCGGCGCGAGGCCCGCCGTCGCACCGCCGATGCCCAGCGCTGGCAGGCGGAGGCAGAGCGTCTTGCACGCGAGCGCGACCGTATGGTGAAGGAGCAGGCCCAGCTTGCCCCCGCCACCTCGTCCACCGGACCATTACGCCAGATCGCAAGCGCATCCCGTTGACGCCCCCACAGAAGAGACGCGCGCCGCTTCCAACCCGCACACACTTGCGAAACGGCTTGATGGATTTCCACTGATGCGCTTTTTCGATGCCACCGCGGTAGATCGCGCACTCTCCTACCCGGCACTCGTTGACGCGCTCGATGAGATCTTCCGCCAGGGTGCCATCTCTCCCCCGCGTCACCACCACCACGTCCCGCTCGAGGGACAGCCCGAAGCAACCTTGCTGCTGATGCCGGCCTGGCAAGCCAGCGCTCCCGGCGCCGCCACCGCAGGCCGCTTCATGGGCCTCAAGGCCGTCACCGTATTCCCGGGGAATGTGGATAAGCGCCGCCCGTCCATCTACGGCACCTATCTCCTGCTCTCCGCCGAGACCGGCGAGCCGCTCGCCGTGATGGATGCAACCCGCCTCACGGCGTGGCGCACGGGCGCAGCCTCAGCACTGGCCGCCCGCTATCTCGCCCGCCCGGACGCCACCACCATGACCATGATCGGTGCCGGCGCCCTGGCGCCAATGCTGATCCGCGCGCATGCTTCCGTTCGGCCCATCCGCGAGGTCGTGCTGTGGAACCGCTCTTCAGACCGCGCCCGTGAGCTTGAAGCCTCGCTCTCCGGCACCGGCCTCGCCATCCGCATCGCTGCCGACCTCGAGGAGGCCGTGCGCGCTGGCGACATCGTCTCGACTGCCACGCTCTCCACCGTGCCTCTCGTGCACCGCGCCTGGCTCAAGCCCGGTGCCCACGTCGACTGCGTCGGCGCCTATCGGCCCGACATGCGCGAAAGCGACGACGCAACCGTCGCAGGCGCCCGCCTCTTCGTCGATACGCGCGCGGGCGCGTTTGGCGAGGCCGGCGACATCCTGCTCGCCATCAAGAGCGGCGCCATCGGCAGGGAAGCCGTGCTGGGCGACCTCTACGACCTCGCGCGCGGCACCGTCGAAGGCCGCAAAAGCCCCGGCGAGATCACAATGTTCAAGTCGGTCGGCGCGTCCATCGAGGATCTCGCCGCCGCACTGACGGTCTACGAGAAAGCATGAAGAGCCTGCACCTCTAGGGGGACGAACCATGATGCAGAACCTGATGACGCTCGCTGCGGATCCCGCGGCGTGGATCGCCCTCGTGACGCTCATCGCCATGGAGGTGGTGCTGGGCGTCGACAACCTCATCTTCATCGCCATCCTCAGCAACAAGCTGCCGCCCGAGCAACGCGAGATGGCGCGCCGCATCGGCATCGCCCTCGCGCTCATCCTGCGGCTTGCGCTGCTCGGCACCATCGCCATCATCGTCAAGCTCACCGCGCCGGTGCTTACGATCTTCGACAAGGCCTTTTCCTGGCGCGACATCATCCTCATCGCCGGCGGCTTGTTCCTGGTCTGGAAGGCCACCCGCGAGATCCATCAGCGCGTCGACCCTGATGCGGAAGACAATCCCCACCAGCCCGCTTCGCCTGCAAAGGCCGGTCCGAGCCTCGGCTTCGCGGCAGCCATGGGCCAGATCATCATGCTCGACCTGGTCTTTTCCATCGACAGCATCATCACCGCCGTCGGCATGACCGACCATGTCGCGATCATGGTCATCGCCGTTGTTGTCACCGTCGCTTTGATGATGGTGGCCGCCACCCCGCTCGCCAACTTCATCAATGCCAACCCCACGCTCATCATGCTGGCGCTGGGCTTCCTCTTGATGATCGGTATGGTGCTGATAGCGGAGGGCTTCGGCGCTCACGTGCCCAAGGGCTACGTCTATGCCGCCATGGCCTTCTCGGCAGCCATCGAAGGCCTCAACATGCTGGCCCGCAAACGCAAGTAGCGCCTGGTGTGCTGCGCACGCCTCTCCCGCTGATGGCAGCGGGAGAGGAACATGCGCCGGATAGGTTCGGTCAGCCTAGTCGTCCAGGATATCGCACGGCAGCGTCACCTTCACGGTGCCGAACTCGAGCTTGCAGTCCTTCGCCTTGCCCTTCGGCGGCGTCTTGTCGGCCTCGCGCTGCGGCGCGGGTTTGTCCGCAGGTGGTGTCTCCGCTGGCGGTGCGGGCGGATTGGCCGGCGTCGCGATCGGACCGGGCGCGCTGGGATTGCTGCTCGGCGGCGCATTCGGCGTCGCGGTGGGCGCATCCGGCGTCCGTTCCGCCGTCACGTCGCAGCGCTTGATGTCGGGGTTCGCCCGCGTCCAGGTGTAGGTCTCGCTCAGGAACTTCATGCCGGCATAGCCCATCACCTTGAGCTTGCCGTCGTTGAGCGGCGTGATCTCGACGTCGTACTTGGAATTCTTTTCCGGATCGAGGATCCAGCCGCCGTCCCACTTGCCGCCCGAGACGGGCTTCACGTTGCCGATGATCTGCATGCCGCAGGCATCCTTGTGGCCCGCTTCCTTCAGCCACACGATCTTGCCGCACAGGTTCCCGCTGCAGTTCGAGATCTCGATGGCGGCGCGCCCCGTATGATCGAGCCAAACGCCTGTCGGGTTCGTCGATGCAGAGGCTGCAAGCGATGATCCGAAGAGAGCGCCAAGCACGACGGCCGCGCGCAGCGGCGTTTGCAGAACGTTGATCATGACAGTCCTCACTTTCGGATTTGCTGGCGGCGGCGATTGCCTTGCCGATCATCTAGCACGCCTGAGGCGTCCTTACTGTTCCCGCCGGAACAACGGTCGGATGCGCAACTTGCGGGCTCCGACTTCAGTCCCGACAGGTGCGCCTGGATACACAAGCGCCTGACACACGCCCGTGCGGGCGTGAGCGCCGACAGGCTGTGCGATACAGCCCGCCGTTATGGCTGCTGCAACCTATTTGTCCTATCCGGCACGATTGTGACAGCCACCGCCACAAAGGCACGGTTGCCGGGCCTGCTGCTCGCAACCTGTGATCAGCGCAGCTTCAGCGTGGCGAGGCCGACCAGCGCCAGCACCACCGAAATCACCCAGAACCGCACCACCACGGTCGATTCCTTCCACCCCTTCTGCTCGAAGTGGTGATGTAGCGGCGCCATTCGGAAGACACGCTTCCCCGTGAGCTTGAACGACGTCACCTGGATGATCACCGACAGGGTCTCGAGCACGAACAGTCCGCCCACGATCGCCAGCACGATCTCGTGCTTCGTGGCCACCGCGATCGTGCCAAGCGCCCCACCGAGTGCCAGAGATCCCGTATCTCCCATGAAGATCATGGCCGGCGGCGCATTGAACCAGAGAAATCCCAGTCCCGCCCCGATCAGCGCCCCGCAGATGATGGCAAGCTCGCCCACGCCGGACACGAAATGGATCTGCAGGTAGCGGGCGAAGGTGTAGTGGCCGGAGAGATAGGCGATCAACCCGAACGTCGCCGCCGCGATCATCACCGGCACGATGGCGAGGCCGTCGAGGCCATCGGTCAGGTTCACCGCATTGCCCGCGCCCGCGATCACGAACACCCCCACCAGGATGAACAGCGCGCCCAGCGGCAGCACCACGGTCTTGAAAAATGGCACCGTCAGCGACGACGAGAAGCCCGGGCTGCCGATGCGCATGATGTACCAGGTCGCGAAGGCCGCCACGCCCACCTCGCACAAAAGCCGCATCCTGCCCGAGAAGCCCGACGACTTCGCCTTCGTCACCTTGAGGTAATCGTCGTAGAAGCCGATCGCGCCATAGCTCAGCGTCACGAACAGCACGATCCAGACGTAGGAGTTGGCGAGGTTCGCCCACAGCAGCGTGGACATCGTCACGCCGGACAGGATCATGAGCCCGCCCATCGTCGGCGTGCCACGCTTGGCAAAATGCGACGCCGGCCCATCCTCCCGGATCGGCTGCCCCTTGCCCTGCTTGATGCGCAGGATGTCGATGATCGCCGGCCCGAAAAGGAACACGAACAGCAGCGCCGTCATGATGGCACCGCCCGTCCGGAACGTGATGTAGCGGAAAACGTTCAGCGGCCCGATCTGGTCGCTGAAGCTCACCAGCGCGTAAAGCATTCCTATCCTCCAGCCCGCCCCGCGGGGAAGCGCTTCACGAGCGCATCGACCAGCGGTGCCATCCGGCTCCCCAGCGAGCCCTTGATCATTACGACGTCACCGGGCTTCACCGCCTGCACCAGCGGTGCGACGAGCCCTGCGGAAGTCTCGGCCCATGTCCCCTGCCTTGCCGCATCGAGTTCCCGGTGCAGCAGCCGCATCATTGGGCCACAGGCAAGAACCAGATCGGCACCGGCCGCGTCAACCGCTTCTTTCAAGGAACGGTGCAGATCCGCGGATGCCGCACCCAGCTCCAGCATGTCGCCCAGCACCACCACGCGCCGCGGATACTCCTGCCGCGGCGTCATGGCCAGCGCGGCCAGTGCCGCCCGCACTGATGCGGGGTTCGCATTGTAGCTCTCGTCGATGAGCAGGATCGGCCCGCCATCCCCCTGCAGCACGTGCCGCGCCCCGCGCCCCTGCGGGGCCGAGATGCGCGCCAGCGCCGGCAGTGTCTTCATCGCATCTGCCCTGAGTGCGATCGTGGCGGCGAGCACGGCCAGCGAGTTTTTCACATAGTGCTCGCCCGGCGCCCCCACCTTGTAGGAGAAGCGCTGCGTATCGCGCCCGGCGATCACCGACGATCCCGTGGGCGACACCTCCACTTGCAGGGCGCGGATGTCGGCCGCATCGCTGAACCCGAACGACAGGATCTTGGCCCCCACGGCCTTCGCCTGCCCGCTCAGGAAATCGAAAAAAGCGTTGTCCTTCGGCAGCACCGCCGTCCCGCCGGGAACCAGCCCCGTCAGGATCTCCGCCTTCGCCGCCGCCACCCCGTCGATGCCGTTGGCGAAGTTCTCCGTGTGCACGGCCTCCACCGTCGTGATCACCGCCACGTGCGGCCGCACCATCGCGACCAGCGGCTCGATCTCGCCGGCGTGGTTCATCCCGATTTCGAGCACGGCGAACTCCGCATCGGCCGGCATCCGCGCCAGTGTCAGTGGCACGCCCCAGTGATTATTATAGGATTTCTCCGAGGCATGCGTCCGGCCCACCTCCGACAGCGACAGCCGCAGCATCTCCTTGCTGCCGGTCTTGCCGACACTGCCCGTCACGGCCACGACGCGCGCATTGCAGCGCAGCCGCGCCGCCTGGCCGAGCTTCACCAGCGCCGCCAGCGGATCATCGACGCGCAACAGCGCGCCATCGGCGGGCCTGCGCGCATACGCGTGCGAAACCAGCGCCGCCGCAGCCCCGGCCTTGAATGCCGTTTCCACGAAATCGTGCCCGTCACGCTGGTCGCGCAGCGCCACGAACAGATCGCCCGCCGCAATCGTCCGCGTATCGATGGAAACGCCGCCGATGCCGGCAGGCGCCGCGCCATCCACGACAGCACCCGTCGCCGCAACGAGATCGTTCCACGCCCAGAGCAGATCAGACATCGAGTGGTTTCTCCGCCAGGGCGGCCGCAACCGCCTCGTGATCCGAGAACGGGATCACCGTGTCGCCGATGATCTGCCCCGTTTCGTGCCCCTTGCCCGCGATCAGCAGCACGTCCCGCGCACCGAGCAGACGCACGCCCGCCTTGATCGCCTCCGCACGGTCTGCGATCTCGCGCACCTCCCGCGCCCCATTGATGATCGCCGCGCGGATCGCCGCCGGATCCTCGCTGCGCGGATTGTCGTCCGTCACGATCACCGCGCTCGCATGCCGCCGCGCGATCTCGCCCATGATCGGCCGCTTGCCCTTGTCGCGATCTCCGCCGCACCCGAACACGCACACCACGCGCCCGCCCGAGAAGGCTTTCACCGCCTGCAACGCCGCTTCGAGCGCTTCGGGCTTGTGCGCATAGTCGACCACCACCAGCCCGCCGCGCACCCGCCCCACGATTTCGAGCCGCCCCTTCACGCCCTTCAGCGTTTCCAGGGCGCCGAGCACCGTCTGCGCTTCCTCACCCGCCGCGATCGCCAATCCCGCCGCAACCAGCGCATTCGATGCCTGGTAGTCGCCGATGAGCGGCAGCTTCACACGCGCCTCGCCGCCCGCATGCCGAACCGAGAGAACCTGCGCGAAGCCATCCCGCGCGACCTCGGCAAGCGTCAGCAAACGGCCCTTGCGGCCCACGCTCAGCACCTCGCGTCCCGCCTGCCTCGCGGCCTCCATCACTGCCTCGGACGCCGTGTCGTCGGCATTGATCACCGCAGGCGCGCCCGGCGGCAGCAGGTCGCGAAACAGGCGCAGCTTCGCCTCGAGATAGGCCTCCATGCTCGGATGATAGTCGAGATGGTCCCGGCCGAGGTTGGTGAAGCCCGCCGCCTTCAGGCGCACGCCGTCCAGCCGATGCTGGTCGAGCCCGTGCGAAGACGCCTCGAACGCCAGGTGCGTGATGCCCTCCCCTGCCAGTTCAGCGAGCATCCTGTGCAACGACACGGGATCGGGCGTCGTCAGCGAGCCATAGACCGCGCCACCCGGCTTGACGACACCGATGGTGCCGAGCGATGCCGCCGGCCGTCCGCACGCCGCGAAGATCTGCCGCGTGAACTCCGCCACCGATGTCTTGCCGCTGGTGCCCGTCACCGCCACCACCGTTTGCGGCTGCCTGGCATAGAACCGCGCAGCCATCAGGGCCAGCGTGCGGCGCGGCTCGGCGCTTGCCACGAGAATGGCGCCCGGCGGCACCATCGTCCCCGGCTTCGCCAGCACCGCCACGGCCCCCTTCGCCACCGCATCGGCGATGAAGCGCGCCCCATCGGCCTTGGCCCCTGCCAGTGCCGCAAACAGGAACCCCGGCCGCACGGCGCGACTGTCGGCGGTCAGGCCCGCAATCTCCACGGCTGCGCCCCCGGCTGGAAGGCCAGCGTCAGAATCCAGCAACGCTTTGAGATTCATGGCGCCTCGGGCTTCGTCTCGGCGGGCGGCGGATGCGGGAGGCCCAGGCAGTGCCCGGACCACGAAGTCTTTGCTTCATATTGCGGCATCAGGGGGGCGTCAAACCGCTCGCGCAGGCGGCACGCAAAGCCTCCGCTCGGGCGCGCGCCACCGCTACAGCCGTGGCACGCCAAGCGCGTCCGCATCCCCCTCCGGCCAGGCCGGCGCATCCGTGCGTATGGCCCAGCGCAATCGGGCCGAACGTGCCCGCGGATTGCTGGCGATTTCTGCATCCGTTGGGCTCACGGGCCTGTTTGAAGCGAGGTGAAAACTCGGCCGCGGCCCCTCGTACTCCGTCGGCGGCATGTATCGCGAGCCTTGCTGCGGCTCCGTCCCGCGCTCGCGCAGAAACCGCTTCACCATGCCGTCTTCCAGCGAATGGAAGGAGACCACCGCCAGCCGTCCGCCGGGCTTCAGCACCCGCTCGGCCGCCACCAGCGCCTGCGCAAGTTCGCCCAGCTCGTCGTTGACGTAGACGCGCAGCGCCTGGAACGTACGCGTCGCGGCATGTTTGCCGGCGATCTT
>JBDHTJ010000142.1:0-13771 GCA_039808585.1 Hyphomicrobiaceae bacterium
CTTGGGGGAAAGTGGCAACACATTCTCGCGCGCAGGCGTGCCGACACCATGCAAAGGCTCGCCCGGCAATGACAACACCGCCTTGAGGCCCGGATGGTTGTCTTCCAGCCTGATGCTGCCGCCGTGCAGCCGCGCGACTGCCGCCACCAGGCTCAGGCCGAGCCCGCTTCCGGGCGCCGACCGGCTGCTTTCCAGCCGCACAAAGCGCTGCAGCGCCCGGTGTCGATCCTCGGGCGCAACGCCCGGGCCATTGTCGGCCACCGTCACGTCCACCGTCTCGCCCACGCGCGCCACCGCGATCGCGATTTTGCCCGTGCCGCTATCGGGCGCTGCCGAGTACTTGATGGCGTTGTCCACGAGGTTGGCAATCGCCTGGCTGATGAGTTCGCGATTGGCGACGATGGTCACGCCGGCTGCGGGCGCGGCCTCCAGCAACAGGCCTGCTTCCTCCGCTACCGGCTCGTACAACTCCGCCACGTCCGCCACGATGGCGCTCACGTCCACCCGGCTCATGCTTTCCGCCACCGCGCGCCCTTCCAGCTTCGCGATCAGCAGCAGCGAGTTGAAGGTCCGGATCAACTCGTCCGCCTCCTCGATGGTCTTGGAAAGCGCGGCGCGATAGGCCCCCACGTCGTCCGGGTTGCGCAGCGCCTCCTCGGCATTGTTGCGCAGCCGGTTCAGCGGCGTGCGGAGGTCGTGCGCGATATTGTTCGAGACCTCGCGGAGCGCACCCATCAGCTCCTCGATGCGCGCCAGCATGTCGTTGAGGCTGCCGGAAAGCCGGTCGAGTTCATCGTCAGTGCCGGCCACGGGAATGCGGCTCGAAAGGTTGCCCGCCATGATCGTCCGCGCCGCTGCCGTGATCGCCTCGATGCGGCCCAGCACCGTGCGTGAGATCAGCAGGCCCGCGCCGATACCCATCAGCACCAGAAGCCCCACGCTCCAAAGCGCCACTTGCCACAAGGTATTGGCGAACTGGCGCTGGTCCTCGATGTCCCGGCCCACCACCAGCGTCAAGCCGCCCGGCACCGCCAGCGGCACCCCCACCGCCATTCTGTCCTTGCGTTCGGCTGCGTCGGAGGCACGCCGATAGCGGAATACGCCGCCCTGGCCCTCCCCCAACTGGAACGGCGCGCGCGTAAGGTTGCCCGCAATCTTGCGTCCGGTAGAGTCTGTCAGCAGATAGAGCCCGCCACCCGGCTCCTGCGAGCGGTCCGCCACGATGTCGCGCAGCCGCGCCGCACCGCCCACCTGGAACTGCTCGCGCAGGCCCACGACTTCCGCCGTCAGCGTCTCGATCACCTGCGTCGTCAGCAGCTCGTTGGCGCGCCAGCCGATGAAACCCACCACCAGCGCGGCCATCAGCACGAACGCGCCGAGATAGGCGAGCGACAGCCTGAAAGGCGATGACGCAATGAGCCTAGTCAGCGCCGTCACGGATCATGTATCCGGCACCGCGCACCGTATGCAGCAGCGGCCTGCCGAACCCCTTGTCGATTTTCGCTCTCAACCGCGAGATGTGCACGTCGATGACGTTCGTCTGCGGGTCGAAGTGATAGTCCCACACGTTCTCCAGAAGCATGGTGCGCGTCACCACGCGTCCGGCGTGCTTCATGAGATACTCGAGCAGCCTGAACTCGCGCGGCTGCAATAGGACCGGCTCGCCCCCGCGCGACACCTTGTGCGACAGCCGGTCGAGCATCAGGTCGCCGATCTGGTAGCGCGTCTCGATCTCTTCCGGCGCCGGCCGCCGGGCAAGCGCCTCGATCCGCGCCAGCAATTCCGTATAGGCGTAAGGCTTCGTCAGGTAGTCGTCGCCGCCGGCCCTGAGCCCCGTGACACGGTCGTCCACGCCCGACAGGGCCGACAGTATCAGCACTGGCGTGCGCGAGCCTTCCGCGCGCAGCGTCTGGATGATCGAAAGCCCGTCCCGCCGCGGCAGCATGCGGTCCACCACCAAGACGTCGTACTTGCCGTCGCGCGCCATGGCGAGGCCCGTGTCACCATCCGAGGCGACATCGGCCGAATGCCCGCTTTCCTTCAGCGACCGCTGCAGGAACTGCGCCGTTTCCTTGTCGTCTTCGATCACCAGCACGCGCATCGGCTGCTCTCGTCTTCGAATTCACTCCGCCGTCCAGGCCCCGCCCAGACGTTGAAACAAGCGCTGAAACAAGCGCTGAAACAAGAGAGGCGGCCCATCCACCTTGGACGAGCCGCCCCTTGTGTGCAATCAGGCTGTGTGCCAGCCCATCGGGGCCTCAGCCCTTTTTCAGCTGCACGGCGACGAAACGCGTATCCTCGCCGCTCTTCACCCGCATCAGCACCGCCTTCCGGCCGAGCTTTGCCGCTTCCTTCACGCCGTTGGCCACGTCTTCCGGCGTTTTCACGGCCGTGCCGCCAACCTCGAGGATGATATCGCCCGAGCGGATGCCCTTGTTGGCCGCGTCCGAGGAACCGTCGACGTCCGCAACCACCACGCTGTCCTTGTTGGGGCCGTTACCCGGCGAAATCGTCAGGCCCAATTGGTCGAGCTCGGTGTTCTTCGAGTCTGCCTTGGGCGAGGGATCGGCCTTGGCGACCTGCTGGCCCGAGGGGAACTTGCCGAGCGTCACGGGGATCGTCTGTTCCTTGCCGCCGCGCAGCACCTTCACATCCACCTTGCTGTTGGGTGCATAGCCCGCAATCTGGCGTGCGAGGTCCCGGCTGTCGGCCACCTTGTTGCCGTTGACGGTGAGAATGGCATCGCCGTTCTTCAGGCCTGCTTCCGCCGAAGGCCCGGGCGTCGTCACTTCCGTGATGAGAGCGCCATGCGGCTCGCTCAGACCCAGGCTCGCGGCCGTGTCCTCATCGATGTTCTGGATCTTCACGCCGAGCCAGCCGCGGCTCACCGAGCCACCGTTCTTGAGCTGCGTGACGACGTCCTGCACAGTCTTGGCCGGGATGGCGAAGGCGATGCCGACGTTGCCGCCGGAGGGCGAGTAGATCGCGGTGTTCACGCCCACCACCTCGCCGTCGAGGTTGAAGGAGGGCCCGCCAGAGTTGCCGCGGTTCACCGCCGCGTCGATCTGCATGTAGTCATAGGGGCCGGAGCCGATGTCGCGGCCCTGCGCAGAGACGATGCCGGCCGTGACGGTGCCGCCGAGGCCGAACGGGTTGCCAACGGCCAGCACCCAGTCGCCCACGCGCGGCTGCTTGTCGGCGAACTTCACGAACTGGAAGGTTTCATTGGATTTGATCTTGAGAAGCGCCACGTCCGTGCGCTGGTCCGTGCCTATGAGCTCGGCCTCGAACTTGCGGTCCTTGTCGAACGAAACCTGGATCTTCGCAGCGCTGTCGATCACGTGGTTGTTCGTGACGACGTAGCCGTCAGCCGAGATCACGAAGCCCGAGCCCTGCGCCTGCGTCGGCCGCGCATTGGGGCCCTTGTCGCGGAACTCTTTCGGCAGGTTCTTGAAGAGATCGTTCAGCGGATGGTCGTCGGGAAGGTCCGGAAGCAGGTCACGGAAGCTCTTGCCGTTCTTCGAGGCGACCTTCGGCGCCGCTCCGGTCACGGAAATGCTCACCACCGCCGGCTTCACCTTCTCGATGATGTCGGCGAAGGAAAGCGGTGCCCGGCCGAACGGCGTCTGCACGCTGTCAGGCTTGAGCTGCGCCATCGCGTGATGCTGCGGAAGCCCGAAGCCGACAACGCCCGCCAGCGCCATTGCCGTGACGGCGGAGGCAAGAATCACCTTGGCCCGCTTGGGCCGGTGAGCCTGAGATATTGGGTTTGTCGATTGCATGCGATTGACCTCGGAAGTGAGAATGACACAGATGTGCCTGTCACTGCCGATATAAGGAGCGTGCCCTTACGGCACCCTTTCGACCGCATTAATAGTTGGTAATGTCACGAGGAACTCACCCAATAACCGACCCAGACACGGGCCTAGACACGGGGATGACAACGGCAATGCAGGTGCAGCGCAGCAAATCCGGTCCGCGCCGGGTGGCTCGTGTCTCCTGCCGGGCCGGTTTCGCCGTTTTCGCTGTCCTCTGCGTCCAGTCCCGCAGCCTGCCGGCGCGGGCGCAGTCCTTCCCGGGCGCCCTCCCGTCGCAATCCCTCGTGCAGCCTATTGCCGTGTTCGGCGCCGATGACCGTACTGCGGTGCCTGCGAAATACCGCGCCTTTCGTGAGCGCATCGGCCTTCTTCTCAACACGCGTACGCAGTCGGTCTGCACGGCGTTCTGCGTCGCTCCGGATATCGTCGCCACGGCGAGCCACTGCATCTATCCCTCCCCCACCGCGCCCGTTCCCCGCATCGCGGAATTCCTGTTTGCGCCCGATTTCCAGGCGCGCCGCACTTTCGTGCGCGCGGCCGGCTCACCCGCTGCCCCTGCGGCCCAGTATGTGCTGTCGGGCGCCCTTGGCTTGCGCGTCAAGCCGCCCATCGAGGCCGCGAAGGATTGGGCGCTCGTGCGCCTCGCCCAGCCTGCGTGCCGTTCTTCATTTGGCATTCGCGCCATGCCGGCGGAGCAGGTGATGGCGGAAGCTGCCGCAGGCCGCATCTTCCAGCTCGCCTATCATCGCGATCATCAGCCCTACCGCCTCGCCTACTCCAAGCCCTGTGCCGTCGATCGCACCTTCCCTGGCGCCGAGTGGTCCACCGTCTCGAAAGACTTCTCCGACCCCGGCCATATCCTGCTCCACACCTGCGATACCGGCGGTTCATCGTCGGGCTCGCCGATCCTGCTTGAAACATCCGAGGGCGCCGAGGTCATCGGCATTAACGTCGGCACCTACGAGCAGTCACAGGTGGAGATCGAGAACGGCAAGGTGGTTCGCCGTGCCAAGAGCGAGCCGGTCGCCAACACCGCTGTCAGCGCGCTTGCCTTCGCGCCCAAAATCGAAATCCTGCGCCAGGCCGCGATCCTCACGCAGCCGGGCCAGCTGCGCGCCCTGCAGCAGGCCCTCAAGCAGCGTGGCGATTATCAAGGCGCGGTCGACGGCCGTTTCTCGCCCACGCTGCGATTGGCCATCGAAACTTATGAGCGCGCCAGCGGCCTCCCGGTCACCGGCCTTGCCACCCAGGCCCTGCTCAAGCGACTGACGACACCCCTGTCCGGCGCGCTTCCCCGCGCACCCGGCTGAGAACAAGGAACGCAACCTGGCTGCTGCTCACACATCATTGCAGTCCCGCCTCACCACGGCGCCCGTGGTCGATGATGAGGAGCGCGCTGCGCGCGTACTGGCGGAGCTTCAGGCACGCAGCTGCGCCTCAGCCGATCTGCAGCCCCTGGCCGCGCTTCAGGGCGAGGGTCGGGTGCGCGACCTGCTCGCAGGCATTGCCGGTGCCTCCCCCTATCTCGGCAGCCTCATCGAGCGTGAGGCACCGTTTCTACAGGAAGCCCTGCTCCGCGATCCTGACGACCTGTTCGGGGCGCTGGCATCGGCCCTTGCCAACGACGTGCCCAATGCCGAGACGCAACCAGACGCCATGCGCCTCCTGCGTGAGTTCAAGAACCGGGTAGCTCTTCTCACCGCGCTCTGCGACACGGGCGGCGTCTGGCCCGTCATGACCGTGACGCGTCATCTTTCCACCGCCGCCGACACCGCAGTTGCCGCCGCCGTCCGATTTCTGTTCCGTCAGGCGGCAAAGCGCGGCGAATGGTGCGTTCCCGAGCCCGTGGGCTACATCGTTCTCGCCATGGGCAAGCACGGAGCCTTCGAGCTCAACTATTCCTCCGACATCGATCTCATTGTCCTCTACGACCGCGCCCGCATCGCCCCCTCTGCAAGCGTCGATGTGCAGACAATGCTCGTGCGGCTCACCCGGGCGCTGGTAAAGATGCTGCAGGAGCGCACCGAGCACGGCTACGTCTTCCGTACCGACCTGCGCCTGCGCCCCGATCCCGGCTCCACGCCGCTCGCCCTCTCGACGGAAGCTGCCCTCAACTACTACGAGACCGTCGGTCAGAACTGGGAACGCGCCGCCCTCATCAAGGCCCGCCCTATCGCCGGTGACCTGGAGGCAGGACACGAGCTTCTCGCTGCGCTCGCCCCCTTCATCTGGCGCAAGTACCTCGACTTCGCGGCCATCGCCGACATCCACGCCATGAAACGGCAGATCCATGCCTTTCGCGGCTTTGGCCATATCCGCGTCGCCGGCCACAACATCAAGGTCGGGCGCGGCGGCATCCGCGAGATCGAGTTCTTCGTGCAGACGCAGCAGCTCATCGCCGGCGGCCGGCAGAAGGCCTTGCGCGTCAGCGATACACTCGGGGGTCTCACGGCGCTCGAAAGCCACGGCTGGATCACCGCCAAGGCACGCGACGAACTCACCGCCGCCTATCTTTATCTGCGCAACGTCGAGCATCGCCTCCAGATGGTGGCCGACGAACAGACCCAGACGCTGCCCGAGGATGTCGCAAAGCTGCGCGCGCTAGCCCGCTTCCTGGGATACCCGGACGAAGTACCGTTCGCTGCCGACCTGACACGCACCCTCGAAATCGTGCAGCGCCACTACGCGCGCCTCTTCGAGCATTCTCCCGAGCTTACGGCGCACGGCGCCAACATGGTGTTCGCGGGCGAGGAGGATGATCCCGGCACCGTCGCGGCTCTCTCCCGCATGGGGTACAAGGATCCTGCCCGCCTCATCGCGCTCGTGCGCGGCTGGCACCACGGCCGCTATCCGGCCGTGCGAAGCCCACGCGCGCGCGAGCTTCTCACCGAGATGCAACCGGTATTGATCGAGGCGCTGTCCAGGACGGTGGATCCCGATCTCGCCTTCCTGAGCTTCGACAAGTTCCTGTGCGAGCTGCCGTCGGGTGTCCAGCTGTTCTCGCTTCTCAAGCAGAATCCCAATCTGCTGGAACTCATCGCCGCCATCATGGGCACGGCGCCGCGTCTCGCACGCATTCTCTCCCGCCGCCGCCGTGTGCTCGATGCGGTCCTGGCGCCGGGCTTTTTCGGCTCGCTCGCTTCACGTGAAAGCCTGCAGTCCCTGGTTCGCGCCGAGCTCTCGGCCGCCCACGACTTCCAGGAGAAGCTGGATCGCGCTCGCGTCGTGGCGCACGAGCAGGGCTTCCTCATCGGCGTCCGTGTCCTCACCGGCACCATCGGTGCGGCCCAGGCCGGAGGCGCCTACGCGCTGCTCGCCGAGGAGATGATCGAGGCCATGCATGCCGAGGTCGCGCGCGAGATGGAGCGCAATCACGGCAAGGTGCCCGCTGCCGCTTCCGCCGTTCTCGCCATGGGCAAGCTCGGTGGCCGCGAGATGACGGCCGCTTCCGATCTTGATCTCATCGTCGTCTACGATTTCGACGAGGGCGCCACGATGTCGGCAGGCCTCAAGCCGCTGCCGCCCACGCAATACTTCACGCGCCTCACGCAACGCCTCATCAGCGCCTTCACCGCCCAGACCAGCGAGGGCGCACTCTACGAGGTCGACATGCGGCTGCGCCCGTCAGGTCAGAAGGGCCCGGTCGCCACTCAGCTTTCGAGCTTCATCTCGTATCAGAATTGCGAGGCCTGGACCTGGGAGCACATGGCCCTCACGCGCGCTCGCGTCGTGGCGGGCCCTCAGCGCCTGCGCCATTCGGTCGAAGCCGCCATCCGGGCCGTACTCACCAAGCCACGCGACCGGGCCCGCATTGCCGCCGACGTCCGTGACATGCGCGCCCGCATCGAGAAGGAAAAGGGCACGCACGACATCTGGGAGCTGAAACAGGTGAGGGGAGGGCTGGTCGATCTCGAGTTCATCGCCCAGTACCTGCAGCTGGTACATGCGCATGCCCATCCCGAGGTGCTCAGCCAGAACACGCTGCAGGCGTTCCGCAACCTGCGCGAGGCAAATCTGATCGATGCCGCCTCGGCCGATGTCTTGATCCCGGCGGCGCAACTCCTCGGCGACCTCACGCAGGTACAGCGGCTGTGCGTCGATGGCACGTTTGATCCGTCCACGGCCTCGCACGGACTGAAGGCGCTGCTCGCCCGCAGTGCCGCCATGCCGGATTTCGAGCGCCTTTGCGCGGAGCTTGCGGCCACGCAAGCCGCCGTCCTCGCCGAGTTCGAGCGCCTGGTCGAATAGTCCTTTCAGCCCTCAGGTTTGCGCTGGCGCGTCGCGGCCCGCGGCTGCTATGAACGCCTCAACCGGGCAGACATAGACCCGGACGATTGATTTCCAGGGAGGGATCACATGTTGAAGCGCATTGCGCAGCGCATGGCATTTGCATGCGCTGCCGCCGCGACGCTGGCCGGCACTTTCACCGGTACGCGCGCGCAGGACGCCTACCCCACGCGCCCCGTCACTGTCATCGTCACGTTCGCCGCTGGCGGCAACGCCGACACGCTGGGCCGCATCTTCGCCGAGCGCATGTCGGTCCGGCTCGGCCAGCAGTTCGTCATCGAGAACCGCGCCGGGGCCGGTGGCACCACCGGCATCACAGCCATGACACGCGCGCCGGCAGATGGCTACACGGTCGCCGTGGCCACGGCCTCCGGCTATTCCTACAACGCCATCATCATGAAGGATAAGCTTCCCTACACGCAGAAGGACATCGCCTTCCTGCACCTGATGGCGACGCAGCCCAACCTGCTGGTGATCCACCCCTCCATCCCCGCCAAGAACCTCACGGAGCTGATCGCCTGGCTCAAGGCCAATCCCGGCGAGGCCTATGCCACTTCCGGTATCGGCTCCAGCCAGCACCTGTGTGGCGAGATGCTCATCCAGCAGGCCGGCGTGAAGATGAATGCCGTCGCCTACCGCGCTTCCAACCAGACCATGCAGGATCTCGTGGCGGGGCAGGTGAAGATCGCATGCGATAACTTCTCGACCGCCTGGGAACAGGCCAAGGCTGGCAACGTCCGCGCCATCGCCGTCACCTCGCCCAAGCGCTATCCCTTCGCGCCCGATGTGCCGACGTTTGCGGAGACGCTTCCGGGCTTCCAGGTGCAAGCAACCTTCGGCTGGATCGCTCCCGCTGGCGTGCCCAAGCCGATCATCGAGAAACTGGTGTCGGCTCTGCGCGCCGTCAGCCAGGATCCTGAGGTGCGCAAGCGGCTCGAGTCCCTGAGCGTCGAAGCCAGTGACCTCTCGGGCGAGGCCTACGCGAAGCAGGCCCGGGAAGAGATGATCGCCATCGAGCCGGTGATCGAAAAGGCCGGCATCAAGGCACCCTGACGAGTATGCGGAAATGGCACCTGCTCTAGGCCCGCCTGGAGCCTGATCGGTTGAGATGGACGTGTTTTCGCGTCCATCGAAAGCGCGGATCAGACTCTCAATCAGAACTTAGAGCACGCCCGAACTCCCAATTCCGATTCCAGCTAGGTCGGACATGCTCTAGGGCGGTGCCTTTGCAGTCTGCGCCTCGATCTCGGCGTTGATCTTGGCCCCGATCAGCACGACGATCGTCGAAAGCCACATCCAGATCAGGAAGCCGATCAGCGCGCCTAAGGATCCGTAAGTGGCATTGTAGCTGCCGAAGTTCGCCACATACCACGACAGCGCGAACGACCCGATGATCCACACTGCGCCCGAGATGCCGCTGCCCCACGTCACCCACCGCCATCTCGGTTGCGCGCGGCTGGGCCCGTACCGGTAGAGGCACGCAAGCGCCACGAGAAGGCCCACGTAGAGAAGCGGCCACCGCAACAGGCTCAGTGCCAGCCCGCCAATTCGGCCAGAGAGACCCAGGTAGCTCAGCAACAATGGCACCACTACGATCCCGGCCATCGCCACTAGAACCAGCACCAGCGAGGCGAGCGTCAGCAGCAGGGACTGCACGTTGAGCCCGATGAACGAGCGCTTCTCCGGCTCGCGATAAATGATGTTCAGGGCATCCATCACGGCTTTGGTGCCGCCGTTCGCTCCCCACAGCGAGACCAGCAGCGTGCCCGCGAATGCGAAGCCCAGTGTCCCTTGTCCGTGGGAAGCAATACGCTTCACCTGGTCGCCCACGACCTCGAGCGCGCCTTGCGGCAGAAAGCCGGAAAGCAGTGCTATGTGGTCGTTGATGGTCTTGGCATCGGCGAACAGGCCATAAAGCGAGACCGTTGCCGCGGTTGCAGGGAAGATGGCAAGAAGCCCGTAAAACGTCACACCGGCTGCGATCAGAAAGATGCGATCCTCCATGATGCCACTGGCGACGCGCTTGGTGATGTCCCACCAGCCGACCGCCGGTATTTCGCCCGGAGTGTCGGCGTAGCGGCCGCGATCTGCGCTCGGGGCAGCCGCATTGGGGTCGTGCCCTCGCGCCTGCGGTGTGCCCACGCTGCGCCTTGAGTGCACCCTCTCCTGCTGCGGCTTTGCCTTGAAAAGAGCGCGGCCTAGTCCAATAAGCGCGGCCATCGCCAGAAGTTCGGTCGGCATCTTCCCTTTCGACCGCCGCATCTCCGGCACTGCGGTTGGCCGTGTGAGGCGCTGAAGCGAAGGCGCAGTTGGTGAGCGAGGCATTGGAATCTCGTGCGGGGTCGGATGCTGCGTTCGCGTTCAACGCCGCCTGATGCCCCTTCGTTGCAAGGCATGCGGCCGTCAGCGCGCAAGACCCAGTTGCTCGAAGGTGCACTGCCGCGGTGCCGGACGGTTTTGGTTCTTGTCGCCACTCTCCGCCCAAGGGGCTCGACCGCTGTGGTGCAACGCTCGCGCCGCTTCTTGCGTTTCCACCACATATGAGATTGACGCGGCGCCCTGCGAAGGCGCGGGCAGCCGTCGCCATCAAAAAAGAAGGCACCTCTTCACGCCGATAAGACCCTATGAATCGAGAAATGCGAGCGATCACCATGAGCAGTTTGAGCGACTTTAGAGCCGGCTTTTCGAGCGTGGCGCGCACCATCTCGAACCTGTTGGGCACTCCCGGGGCATTCGGCCTCGCGGTGCTGTGCGTAGTGGCCTGGCTCTTCAGCGGACCCGTCTTCAATTACTCGGACACCTGGCAACTCGTCATCAACACCGGCACGACCATCGTTACCTTCCTGATGGTCTTCCTCGTCCAGCACACACAGAACCGCGATGCCAAGGCGCTGCATCTGAAGCTCGACGAGATCCTGCGCTCCCTGGACACTGCGCGCGACCGGCTGATCAACCTCGAATCGTGCACTGATGCCGAAATCGAGCAAATCGCGCGGCAATTTCGTGCCCTGCGCCGGCGCGAAATCCGGGAGAAGGAGAGGGCCGCGAATGGCACCGCGCCAGTTTCGCAGGTGACATCTATCAGCCCCCCGTAGCCGGACAGCTTCCCGAACGCTGCATGCATCGCTAGATTGCTGCTCGTCAGCATAGGGGGGCGCGATGCCTGTTAAACTGGGTTTCATTGGCTTTGGCATTATGGGCGAGCGCCTTCTGCGGGCAGCCTTGAACCATGATCCCGCCACGTTGGTGGTTAGCGGCATCTATGATCCGAGCCCCGCAGCCTCCGCGCGCCTTGCAGGCATCGATCGCACTCTTGCGGCGTTTCCCACCGCCGAAGCGGTCATCGCCGCTTCCCACTGCATCCACATCGCTTCCCCGCCCGTAAGCCACCTGCAATATCTGCGCATGTGCGCGGACGCCGGGCGCGCCGCGCTCTGCGAGAAGCCGCTGTCCACCGATGTCGCGCCCACCGCTGCTGCACTGCAAGACTTGGCTGCCAAGGGCATCCGCGCGGCAGTCAACTTTCCGTTCGCCTCGTCATTGGCGGTCGACCAACTGCGGGCGTGGCTGCAGCAGGGCGTCGTTGGGACTGCGCAGGATATCGAGATCGAGCTCGCCTTCGCGGCCTGGCCCCGCTCTTGGCAGGTCGATGCCGCCAGTTGGCTCGACGGCCGCAAGGAAGGCGGCTTCACGCGCGAGGTGGCCTCTCACTTTCTTTTCCTGTCACGCCGTCTGCTGGGCCCACTCGAACTCCGCAGTGCTTCCTGCACGTACGGGTCCGACGGCAAGAGCGAGCGTGCCATCACAGCAGAACTGCGCGCAGGCGCTCTGCCGGTCCGCATGACAGGCAGCGTCGGCAGCACTCCGAAGGACGATCACAACACCTGGACGATCCGGGGCGACAAAGGGCGCATCCGCCTGCGCGATTGGTCGTTTGCCGAGCGGGAAGTCAACGGAGCCTGGCAGGCAGCTCCGGACGCCATTCCGAACGAAAAGGCGCGGCCCATAGTTCTTGCGCGCCAACTCGACAAGGTCGCGGCAATGACACGCGGTGACGCAACCGATCTCGCCACGCTCGAAGAGGCATTTGAGGTCGAGCGCGTCGTCGAGAACATCCTTGCTGCGCCGTCCGCGTAACGGGCCTCCCCGAGTGCCCGCAGCAACAGGAAGCAAATACTAGCACCGCTCCACGATGCTGGCCGGATTGCCGATGGCAAGCGCGCCAGGGGGAACGTCCTTGGCAACCATCGCGCCAGCCGCGATGCGCGCTCCATTCCCGACCGTGATCCGGCCTACGATCACCGCGTTTGCGCCGATGTCCACATCATCGCCGATGACGGGAGCGCCGTACGGATCACTCCGCCCCTTGTTCCCGATCGTCACGCCTTGCCGGATCACGCAGCGGTCGCCGATGCGCGCCGAGCCATGGATCACGATGCAGTTCTGATGCTCGATGACGACGCCATTGCCAACTTTGGCGGAGTACGGCAGCTCGATGCCGTAGCGCACGCGCACCCGCCTCTCCAGGATGCGATAGGCCAGGCTCAGCGCCTTGCGCAGGGGCCACGGCCTGGCCGACATCCGCCATACGCCGAACCTGTAGACTGCAAGCGCCCGGAAGCCCGGCCGCGTCCAGTCACGGCCATGCGCCTGCCAGTCGTTACGGAGCATGCAGAGCAAGCCTTGTTTCGCAACGCCTTCCAGGAAAGGCGACACCGGCACCGAAATGCTTGTTGTGTCGGACATCCTCTTAGCCCCTTCAATGCCTTTGCCACGTCAGGTGGTGAAAATTGAATGAAGTACACTGATTGCGCGTCGCGCCGATGAACTGCTCACTGCAACAGCGCTCCATGCCGCGATAGCAGGCGAAGTGCGGCGGGCCGTCCGCACGCAAACCGCAGGGGCGACGTCGCACGTCCGTTCCACGTTGCCGGCAGATTTGGATCCGCGCCATGACGAAGCAAATCCTGCAGCAGGAGCGGGCAGTCGATGGCGGCAATCAAGGCAGGGCACGTCGCCGCAAATCGACCCGTTCGCATCTCCATCTGGGCGTCCGGGTTTGCCCCATGCAGGAGCAAGAGCGTGGCGAGCGCGCGATTGCCGGTGCTGCAAGCCTTGAACAGAAGCGGCACGCGCGATACGTCGTCGATGTAGGCGGCGTTGGGAGAAGCACCGTGCGCAAGGAGGTTTGCTGCACTCGATAGGCAGCGCGCATCCACGGCGCTCACAAGGCTTGCTTCGAGGTTGAGCGTGAGCGTCACTTCTTTCTGCCCTCCGTCCTCTGATTGCGGCTTCCCTTGCAGCGGTGGCGAGGTTTCGGGGTCGTGCAAAGCAAGGTTCGAGCCGAAAACCCGACGAGCAAAAATTCGTTGCGGAATGTTCATGAGAAGTTGGGCGGCGTGGTTAACGCGCGCGCCCCGGTTGCGGGCCGCTGCCTCCATTTCGCCCAAAGCAACAGCACATACTTTCAGCCGCGGGACAGGACGCCTCTCATCATCGAAGGATGCCTCCCATGCCCGCAGCTCGGCACATGCCCTCCGGCTACTTGGCGCGCAGCGAAAGCTCTGACGCGTGGCGACCGGCAAACCTCCACGTTGCTTTTTGTGCGGAAGATCGACTCGGCGGGCCTCCGCAGCGTCCCCGTAGACGGCTCGCGCTCAAGACGG
>JBDHTJ010000143.1:0-13587 GCA_039808585.1 Hyphomicrobiaceae bacterium
TGATCGCGCGCCTCGCCCTCCAAGCGGACCAACGCACGCGAGTGACGAACACCCCCCCGCACCAACATACCGTCATCCTCGCGAAGGCGAGGATCTACGCGGCGCTGCTTTTGGTGATCGGCTGCGGTGATACGGAGACTTGCGTGGATGCCCGCCTTCGCGGGCAGGACGATGGAGGGTGGCGCGCGCGTCGCGCCACGCACTGTCCCAGGGTGGGCCGGCACAGACGAGGTGTTACGGTCCCACATCCGTCATCTCCGCGAAGGCGGAGATCCACGCAAGCCAGCGGGGGACGATGCGCGAGCACGCGAAAACAGGTGGCGGAGGTGCTGCGGACTTTTCGCCGCTCCTTGGGTGTGGAAGACCTTTCCTCTCTGCGTTCCCGGGCGAGCGCAGCGAGGCCCGGGATCTTTCCCGGTGCAAAAACCAATGACGGGGACGGATCCCGGACAGCCGTGCCTTCGGCCCGGTTTCCGGGAAGGCAAATGGAGAGGTGGGGCGGCGAGAAAAGCGTGGTGCTGGCGGGGCGCGAAGAGGTGATGGCCAGCTTGCGTGGATGCCCGCCTTCGCGGACAGGACGATGGAGGGTGGCGCGCGCGTCGCGCCACGCACTGTCCAAGAGCGGGCCGGCACAGACGAGGTGTTACGGTCCCACATCCGTCATCTCCGCGAAGGCGGAGATCCACGCAAGCCAGCGGGGGACGATGCGCGAGCACGCGAAAACAGGTGGCGGAGGTGCTGCGGACTTTTCGCCGCTCCTTGGGTGTGGAAGACCTTTCCTCTCTGCGTTCCCGGGCGAGCGCAGCGAGGCCCGGGAACTTTCCCGGTGCAAAAACCAATGACGGGGACGGATCCCGGACAGCCGTGCCTTCGGCCCGGTTTCCGGGAAGGCAAAAGCAGGGCGCGCACAACCTGCTCACGCAAGACGCGTGCTTGCAGCCGGCGATGGGGAGGGCCCCGAGACTTTCCTCGCGCCAACCTACTTCTGCAGAAAGCGGTAGCGGACGGGTTTGCCGCCGATGCTCTCGGCAGCCGCCAGGATGGCGTTCACGTCGAGGCCGTAGTGGGCGTAGAGATCGGGGATCGAGCCGGACTGCCCGAAATGCTCCACGCCCAGGCAGCGAACGCGATGCCCCACCACGCTTCCGATCCAGCTCAGCGCCTCGGGGTGCGCATCCGTGATGGTGACGATGCCGGCATCGCGCGGCAGCTCGCCCAGCAGCGTCTCGATGTGCGCAACGGCCTCGCGCTGCCCCTTTTCCCGCGCCCGTTGCGCCGCATGCCAGCCGGCCGACAGCCGGTCGGCCGACGTTACCGCCAGCACACCGATGCCGCGCTGGTCCTCGCTCAGCATGCCTGCCGCCTCGATCACCTCCGGCGCCACCACGCCCGTGAATACCAGCGCCACGCGCGTGCCGGGCTCCGGCCGCCGCAGCCAGTAGGCGCCTTCGATGATCTCCTCCTTGAGCTTCGGCGTCATGGGGCGTTGCAGCTGCTCGAGCGGCCGCGTCGAGAGGCGCAGGTAGACCGAGCCGCCCTTCACATCGCGATGCGAGCGGCCGGTGAGATCCGCCTTGCCGGGCTCCTCCTTGCCCTCGCGCTGCATGTAGGCGAAGGCCCACTGCATGATGACCGCGAGTTCGTCGACGTAAGCCGGCTCGAACGTTGCAAGCCCGTCCTGCGCCATGCCGATGAGCGACGTGCCGATCGACTGATGCGCCCCGCCTTCCGGCGCGAGCGACAGGCCCGAGGGCGTACCTGCCACGATGAAGCGCGCATCCTGGTAGCAGGCGTAGTTCAGCGCATCGAGGCCGCGGCACACGAACGGATCGTACAGCGTGCCCACCGGCAGCAGCCGCTCGCCGAAGAAGGAGTGCGACAGGCCCAGCGCCGACAGCATCAGGAACAGGTTCATCTCCGCGATGCCAAGCTCGAAGTGCTGGCCCTTGGGGCTCATCGCCCAGCGCTGCGGCGACATCAGTCCCCGATCGCGAAACACGTCTTCCTGCGAGGACATCGAGAACAGGCCGCGCCGGTTCACCCAGCCGCCGAGATTGGTCGAGACCGTGACATCGGGTGACGTCGTGACGACACGATCAGCAAGCGGACCGCCCGCACGCGCGATCTCGTCGAGCACCTTGCCGAAGCCCGCCTGCGTCGACATCTGCCCCTTGGCCTCGATCGCCGGGAAAGGCTCCACCGGGATCTGCGCAGCCGTGAGCCGCCGCCGACCCTTGCTGTTGAACGGCACGTTCTTGAGGAAGCGCTGCAGCACCTCCGCCGGGAGGTCGAGCCCCGCGAAGCGGTCCCATTCCTCGCCCTGGTTGATGCCTTCCCGCGCCCGCAACTCCTGCATCTGCGCCTTTGTCATCAGGCCGGCATGGTTGTCCTTGTGGCCCTGGAAGGGCAGTCCGAAACCCTTGATCGTATAGGCGATGAAGCACACCGGCTGGTCGGAAGGCGCGTCTTCGAAAGCCTCCAGGATGGTGGCAAGGTCGTGCCCGCCCAGGTTCGTCATGAGGCGCGCGAGTGCCGCATCGTCACGCTTCTTGATGATCTCGAGCGTGACGGGCTTGTCGGCCAGGTCCTTTTCCAGCTGCTTGCGGAAGGCTGCAGCGCCTTCGAACACAAGCGCCGAGTAGAGCATGTTGGGGCAATCGTCGATCCAGTGCCGCAGATGCTCGCCGCCGGGCTCCTTGAAGGCCGCTTCCAGAAGCTTGCCGTACTTGATCAGCACCACCTTCCAGCCGAGGTTGTCGAACAGGCCCGCAAGCTTCATGAAAAGCTGGTCGGACACGGTGCTGTCCAGGCTCTGGCGATTGTAGTCGATCACCCACCACGTGTTCTTGAGGCCGTGCTTCCAGTATTCGAGCAGCGCCTCGTGGATGTTGCCTTCGTCGAGTTCGGCGTCGCCCATCAGCGCCACCATGCGGCCCTTGCGCCAGTTCTGGCTCCAGCCTTTGGCGTGCACATAATCCTGCACGAGGCTGGCAAACCCCGTTGCTGCCGGACCGAGCCCCACGGAGCCCGTCGAGAAATCGACGTCGGCCGTGTCCTTGGTGCGCGAGGGATAGGACTGCGCACCGCCGTAGCCGCGGAAGTTCTTCAGCTTGTCGAGCGACTGGTTGCCGAGCAGGTACTGGATGGCGTGGAAAATCGGGCTCGCATGCGGCTTCACCGCCACCCGGTCTTCCGGGCGCAGGATGTGGAAGTAAAGCGCCGTCATCAGCGTGCACAGCGATGCCGAGGATGCCTGGTGCCCGCCCACCTTCAGCCCGTCGCCACGATCCACCTCGTGGTTGGCGTGGTGGATCATGTAGGACGAGAGCCACAGCAGCTTGCGCTCCAGCTGACGCAGGATCTCGATGGTGGAGGCGTCGTGGCCGGCGAAGGCGCGAGAGGCTTCCATCAGTGGTGTCCTCCGGGGTTGATCAGCGCCTTGACCTCGAGGCCGGCGTCTCTGAGCTTCGATACCGTTTCGTCCAGATGTGCCCTGTCCCGCGTTTCGATGACAAGCTCCAACAGGGCCGCTTTGGCGGGCAGATCGGAAAAGACCCTTTGATGGTAAACCTCGACGATGTTGGCGCCCGCCTCGCCGACGAGGTTCGCCACCTTGGCAAGCTGGCCGGGCCTGTCCGCCAGATCGATGATGAGCTGCGTCAGGCGGCCCTCTCGCGCCAGTTCACGCGAAAGCACGCTTGCAAGCAGCCGCGTATCGATGTTGCCGCCGCAGAGCACCAGGCCGACGGTACGGTTGGCGAACATCGCGGGGTTCGCGATCAGCGCCGCAAGCCCCGCAGCGCCCGCCCCTTCCACCACGGTCTTCTCGATATTGATCAGCATCGACAGCGCCTGCTCGATCTCGCCTTCCGACACCAGCACGATGTCGTCCACGAGGCGCTTGACGATCTGCTGCGTCAGCACGCCCGGCGCCTTCACGGCGATGCCTTCGGCAAGCGTGTCACCGCGCATAGGCTCGTGCTTGCCATAGAACACGTTGAACATTGAGGGATAGAGCCGCGCCTGCACGCCGATCACCTTGATATCCGGACGCAAGGCCTTCGCCGCCACCGCCATTCCGGAAATCAGCCCGCCGCCCCCGATCGGCACCACCAGCGTGTCGATCTCGGGCGCGGCCCCCAGCATCTCGAGCGCAATGGTGCCCTGGCCTGCGATCACCAGCGGATCGTCGTAGGGGTGGATGAACACCATGCCCCGCGCGTCGCCATGGCTTCGGGCAAATGCGGCTGCCTCCTCCACGGTCTCACCCTTGAGGATGACATCGGCGCCGTGCCGGCGCGTGTTCACCACCTTCACGGTCGGCGTGTTCACGGGCATCACGATCGTCGAGGGAATGCCCAGGAGATGCGCGTGGTAGGCAACCCCTTGCGCATGGTTGCCGGCGGACATGGCGATCACGCCCCGCTTGCGCTCTTCACTATTCAGCGCTTTCAGCCGGTTGAGCGCGCCGCGCTCCTTGAACGAGGCGGTGAACTGCAGGTTCTCGAACTTCAGCCACACCTTGCAGCCGAAGATCTCGGAAAGCGTACGGCTGAAATCGCAGTCGGTGTTGACGACTGCGCCGGCAATGGCGCTGCGCGCGGCCTCCACATCGGCAAGCGTCACGATCTCGTGAGCACCAGCCGGATCGCCTTTCCGGGCACCGTCTGTCATCCGCGTGGTCCTCCAGCAAGAGCCGGTTTTTGCAATGGCAAACACCACATCGGGTGTGCCAGGGCAACGGCCAATCGCCGCGAGGCGACGTCCGCGCCGCAGCCCCCTGATTTTTCCTGAACCCAACCTAAATGCTGCGTTCAGAGTAGCGTCAACGGAGGGGGCGTAAGGTGCCTCTCAAGTTGGCGCGCCGGACCAGTCACTCGTTATCCGGACGCCGTGCGCAGGAGGCCCGCAGTGAACGTGAAGAACGCCTTGCTCGCCGTAACGGCAGCGGTCGCCCTTTTGGGCGCAGCCGTCATCGCCGTGCCATCGAGCGGCGACAGGCCCATAGGGGAAAAGCTGTTCCATTCAGCCAAGCCCCGCTGAACGACGCCCCGGCCGGTTCCCCCCATCCGGCCGGGGCCGCCGCTTTTGCCTGCAGTGCGAATGTGCTAGCTTGATTGCATGACCAAGATCGAGAAATTGACGGAATTGGCCAGCCGCCTGAGCGACGATCAGCTCGAGGGGCTCATTTATCATGTTGAAATCCTGCTCGATGGACCATTCTTGGATCGGGCTCCTCCGGAAGTGCGAGCATCCGTTCAGCGAGGGCTGGAGGACATAGAGGCCGGGCGCGTTTTGGATGCCAAAGACGTCTTCGACCGCTTGGAGGAAAGAATTAAAGGCTATCGATGAGAAGGCTTCGTCTGGCGCAGGAAGCGTCGGATGCTTTGGATCATCAATTGAGCTACCTGGAGCAGCAGGGCGCCTATCAGGCTGCATCCTCGCTCCACGCACGTGTCCGCAACTTCCTCGTAGACTTTCTGTCCGTCTACCCTGCGACCGGCCGCTACTTACCGCGATACAAAGTCTGGGAATGCGCAATTCCGCGGACGCGCCTGGTGGTTTGGTACACGTTCGACAAGACAGAGATCTGGATCGTGACCTTCTGGCACGCCTCGCAAGACAGGCGGCAGAACTGATACGAACCGGCCTTCTATTCCCTCCCGCCCGGTCCTGCTCTAAGAGTGGCGCCATGCAATTTCAATCTCTGGAGGAGACGGCATGGCCAAAGTGGCATTCATCGGACTGGGCGTCATGGGCTACCCCATGGCCGGGCATCTCGCCAAGAAGGGCGGCCACGAGCTGACCGTCTACAATCGCAACGCCGCCAAGGCCGAGGCCTGGGTGAAGGAATACGGCACCGGCCGCACCGCCCCCACGCCTGCCGCTGCCGCCGAAGGCCAGGACTTCATCTTCTGCTGTGTCGGCAACGACAATGACCTGCGCGAAGTAACGCTCGGCGCCCAGGGCGCCTTCAGCACGGCTCGCAAGGGCGCCATCTTCATCGACAACACCACCGCCTCCGCCAACATCGCCCGCGAACTCTACGCCGAGGCCAAGAAGCGCGGCTTCGACTTCCTCGATGCCCCGGTTTCGGGCGGCCAGGCCGGCGCCCAGAACGGCGTGCTGACGGTGATGGTCGGTGGCGACAAGGACGTCTTCGCCAAGGCCCAGCCCGTCATCGCCTGCTTTGCGCGCATGGTGACGCTGATTGGCGGCGCCGGTGCGGGTCAGCTGACCAAGATGGTCAACCAGATCTGCATTGCAGGCCTCGTGCAGGCGCTGTCGGAAGGCATCGACTTCGCGCAGAAGTCCGGCCTCGACATTCCAGCCGTCATGGAAACGATCTCCAAGGGCGCCGCGGGCTCGTGGCAGATGGAGAACCGCTGGAAGACGATGGCCGATGGCAAGTTCGACTTCGGCTTCGCCGTGGACTGGATGCGCAAGGATCTGTCGATCTGCTTCGACGAATCCAAGAACAACGGCGCCAAGCTCGACGTGGCACGGCTCGTCGACAGCTACTACGCCGAGGTGCAGAAGATGGGTGGCGGGCGCTGGGACACCTCGAGCCTCATCGCACGCCTCGCCAAGAAGTAATTCGCAAAGCGCCTCCCCGGCAGCACCGGGGAGGCGCAGACTGCCTGCGCAGACTGCCAGCTCAGTCCTCTTGCCGGATGAGCGTATTGATCGAGATGTGCGGCCATTCGATCAGGCCGTTGACACCATCGATGCGGTCGAAGAATTCAAGGATCACGCGCTGGGCGTATTGCAGCACGAAGCGCGTCTTGCCGCCCAAGTCCACTTCCTGGATCCAGAAGGTCGACGTCACGCGCGTCGCATTCGCCTGACAGACGATGAATGGAATGTTCTGGATGCCGCCCTTCTCGCGGCTGTCGACCGTGAACGTCGTCGTCCTCTTGATCTTGCCACCAACCGCCTGGATCGCACCGTTCAGCAGTGCCAGCGGATTGGTGGGGTCGAACCCGGGAAAACCCGCACCCGTGACGTTGCCCTTGAACGGCTTGTCCCGGAAATGCTTGTAGGGCGCGAAATAGGGTTGGTTGAGATCGCGCGTTCCCAATCCCACCGGCAGCGGGTCGAACTGATCCTTCAGGGCCGGGAGCGTGAGGTCTGGCGCGCCCGTCGCCGGCTCGGCACTGCCGCCGAAGCCCATCGCCAACACCGCATCGCCGTGCGGGATGCTTGCAAGCCGCGCAACATCAGGCCCCGGCTGCGAGAGGTGGGCGCACGGGCCCGCCAGATTGGCGATATGCAGGAACAAGCCGGGCTCACGATGGATACCCACGAAGCTCGCGTCGGGCACGTCGTCGCCGGGCTGCAGCTTGTCGCCCTTCGGCGTGTCGTTGGTATCGTTGGTCGCGGGCCCTGCGCCACCCGTCGGCAGGCTCACGGCATCGGCTGCCATGATCTGGTTGATCTCCTGGGAATAGCGCAGAGCGGCCAGGTGCTGATCCTGCTTGTCGACGCCCCGGTTCGGCACGCCGAGATCGACGAGATTGAAGCTCAGCACCTCGTTGCCCTGGTTGAGCAGGAGGCGGAAATCGCCCAGCCGGTTCGGCGGCCCGAACGGCAGCGCGATCATGTTCCAGGCATGCCCTTCGAACCCTTCCGTATTCGACCACACGCCCGGAAGCTCGCGCAGGACGCCGAGCTTCTTATTCCCCCTGATGTCGGAAACGCTGCGCGTCGAAACGCGACCACCGCTGACGAGTGACTGCAATTGCGATGCATTCAACATGGAAACCTCTACTGAATTGCAATTCCACAAGTATGGGAGGCGCTGCAGGCGGGAGGCTCCCGAACTGCAGGCTGAGAGGCATCGGCAAGGTGCTTTCGAGGGCCCAATCGGCCGGCCGCCCCCCCTCTCCCTGCAATCCAACATATTTGCATATTAGTTGCCGCAGCAAGCAATTTGCTACAATTCTGCAGACTGTCCCGCTAAAGCACTCTTTCGGTTGAGGCATTTTCGCGGGCGCCAACACCGTCCCGGCTACCCCGAAGGGAAAGCGAGGGGCTCTCGAAGCCTTCTGCCTCAGAAGGGGCTCAGGCCGAAGCTCAGGGGCTGCGTCTTGTCGAAGGGCTGCTTCACGACGGGAATGGCGTAGTCGACACGCAGCGTCCCGATTGGTGAATCCCATCCGAGCCCGACACCAACCGAAGCGCGCGGCGAGAAGGCGCTGCCCACCGTACCGGGGTTGGACGCCGCCGTCTTATTGGCGTTCCAGAGCGAGCCTACGTCGGCGAACACCGCCCCCTTGAGGCCCATCTCCTGCGGCACGCCGGGAAGCGCGAACAGCAGCTCGGAGGATGTCGAGAAGTAGGTCTTGCCGCCCAGTGCATCGGCATTGGCGCTCAGCGCATCCCGTGGCCCGATACCGGCCGGCGCGAAGCCGCGCACCAGGTCGTTGCCCTTGTAGAACATGTCGAGCAGGCGCACGTCCTGTCCGCCCCAGCCGGCGATGGTTCCACCGGTGGCACGCGCCTGCGCCACGACGCCGTCGGCGACCGGATAATATCCCTTGAGTTCACCCACCGAGCGCACATAGCGGACATCGCCGCCAACGCCCGCCAGATCCTGCGCCAGCGTGAACACGACACCAGATGTGGGTCGGCGCTTGTTGTCACGCGTATCGTAGAGAACGTTATAGCCGACGGACGAGGTGTAGTAGGTCGTGGACGTGGCGCCCGTATAGCCGGGGATTGCCTGCTTGATCGCCGGCGAGGCGGCGCTGCCCACGTCATAGAGCGTGTTGCGCGACAGGGCGTAGTTGGTGCCCACCGACCAGTTGTCGTCGATCGGATAGGAGGCACGCAGCGTGAAGCCGATGCTCTCCGCCTTGTAGGAGGCGTACTGCGAGTAGTCGACGTCCTTGTAGAAGACGTCGAATCCGGCAGCCACGTTGCTGCCGAGGAAGCGCGGCTCCGTGAACCCCACCTCTGCCTGGAAGCGCGTAAGGCTCCCCGCGAACTTGAGATTGAGCCGCTGCCCCGTGCCCAACAGGTTCTTCTCGCCCAGGTTGAGATCGCCCACCACGCCTTCTGACGTCGAATATCCGACGCCGAAGCCGATGTTGCGGCTGTCGTCCTCCACCACCTCGATGGTCAGGAGCAGCTTGTCCGGCGCCGAGCCCCGTGCCCGCTTGATCGACACGCGCTTGAAGAAGCCGAGGGCCTCCACGCGCTTGCGCGCCCGCTCCAGCAGCAGCGCGTTGACCGGATCGCCTTCAGACAGGCGCAGCTCCCGGCGGATGACATAGTCGCGCGTCTTCTCATTGCCTGTGATTTCGATCCGCTCGGCATAGAACGGAGGGCTCTGTTCGATCTTGAAGTCGATCCGCATCGTGCCGCGTGTCTCGTCGCGCACCGGCACCGGCTTGACGCGCGCGAACACATGTCCCTGCTCGCTCAAGGCCAGCGTCATTTTCTCGACCGACTTCTCGATGGCTTCCTCGTTGTAGGGGGTGCCGTCGGTCAACTGCCGAACGGGCTCGAGCCTAGCCGGGTTGGTGTTGGCGATCGCGCTCTCGATCTTGCCCGCGATCATGCGATAGCGCGCGCCCTCCTCGATCGTGAACGAGAGGCGATAAGCCGTGCCCGACGCGTTCGGTATCGCTTCCGGCGGAAGGATACGTGCGTCGGGAAAACCGTGCTTATGATAGTGGCGCCGCAGCAGCTCGGCATCCTGCTTCACCCGCTCGCCATCGTAGAACGCGGCCTGCTTGAGAATGTCGAGCCAGCCGGACTCGCTCGTCGTGATCACGCTCTTGAGTTCTTGCGCGGAGAATGCGCGGTTGCCGGAGAAGGTGATCGCCTCGATCTTGGTGACGTTGCCCTCCTTGACGACAAACGTCAGCTCCACCTGGCCATCGCCCTTCTTGTCGAGCTTGGTCTCCACCGTCGTCGTCATGCGGCCTTGGGAACGGTAATATTCGCGCAGCCGCACGGCATCGCTGTGGGCTTTCGACGACGTCCATCGCGACTTGGGCTTCAGCGTCAGAAGCGGCTCGAGGCGTGATTTCTCGATCGCCGCCGTGCCTTCGATGCTCACACGCCCGATGATCGGGTTCTCGACAACGGCAACGATCACCCTCCCCGATTGTTGCTTGATGCGCACGTCCGAGAAGAGCCCCGTGGCAAACAGGGTCCGGATCGCCGCGTCCGCCTTCGAGGCCTCGTAGGCATCACCCAGGCGGAAAGGAAGCTGCGCCGTGATCGTCTCCGGCGACACCGTTCGCGTGCCTACGACCTCGATCGTGACGATCCGCTCTGCGGCAAAACCGCTCGAAAGCGGCAGGCATGCGCAAAGGAGCACGACCCAAAGCACCACCTGCAGCCGAGACGACACGCGCAGCGTATGCCCGGCGCCCCTTCCGGGCCGCCTCCACCTGCCACCGACGCTGTACCCCTCGTGTCGCATTAAGATGCTGAACTATTTTGCGAATGGGGCGGTAATGCGCTGTCTCCAGGGCCTAGCCAAGGCAATCGTTCCGAAGCCGATGCCGTTAGGGTAAAAGGCATGGGTGGCAAGCCCACCCCAATCCTTAGAGGTTCTTCGTGTCGCTCAAGATCCGCATCATCCCCTGCCTCGACGTGAAGGACGGCCGCGTCGTGAAGGGCATCAACTTCGTGGACCTGGCGGACGCGGGCGATCCGGTCGAGGCGGCCAGCGCCTATGACGCTGCCGGCGCGGACGAACTCTGTTTCCTCGACATCACGGCCAGCCACGAGAACCGCGACACGATCTTCGACATCGTCGAGCGCACGGCGGAACGCTGTTTCATGCCCCTTACCGTCGGCGGCGGCGTACGCACCGTCGACGACATCCGAAAACTGCTCGAGGCCGGCGCCGACAAGGTCTCGATCAACACCTCTGCCGTCCAGCGCAGGGCCTTCGTCGCGGAAGGCGCTGAGAAATTCGGCTCCCAATGCATTGTCGTTGCCATCGACGCCAAGCAGGTCTCCAAGCCGGGCGAAGCGCCCCGCTGGGAGGTTTTCACGCACGGCGGACGGAACGCGACAGGCCTCGATGCCGTTGAATACGCTCGCGAGGTGGTAAGCCTGGGCGCAGGCGAGATCCTGCTCACTTCCATGGACCGCGACGGCACCAAGATCGGTTTCGATCTGGGGCTGACACGCGCCGTCGCCGATGCCGTCTCGGTCCCCGTGATCGCATCCGGCGGCGTCGGCACGCTCGATCATCTCGTCGAAGGTGTCACGATCGGGCATGCCAGCGCCGTTCTGGCTGCCTCGATCTTCCATTTCGGGGTGTTCAGCATTGGCGCTGCGAAACGGCACATGGCAGCAGCTGGCATACCCATGCGGCTCGATGGTGTCGCCTAGCTCATTGGCTACGCAATTGCCTCGGTGCGCGGCAGGCTGTGTGGATTCGGGATGCGCCAAAGCCGCGCAAGACGCAGCGGCCGTCCACAGGTACGCTGCTGTGTGAACATGCGAAGGATTTACCAACGCACTGCATGGGCCAATGCAGGTATCGTGCACCGCGCGTTGCGCACTTAAGCGTTCAAAATCAGGAGGAAACGAGGCTTGTTCAGTGCCCGAAGGATCCCCAATACATTACTAAGAATTAAAAGCGTGACGTGAGCCCGTGTGGCACCATGCAGCAACTAGGTCCAACAAAGTGGGCGTCCCATATCCTCGCCTTACTTTTTTGGTCTAATCTTCGTGATGCGCGCCGATCGCAGAAGGCGATGAAGACATGACGACGAAGGACAGCATTTTCGATCTCTATGCGCAGGCATACGAGAGCCAGAAGCAGCACAAGATGTCCTTGAGGGAGTATCTTGAGGGCTGCCGCAACGATCCCTCCATGTACGCAACCACGGCCGAGCGCATGATCGCGGCCATCGGCGAGCCCGAGTTCGTCGATACCTCGCGCGATGCTCGTCTCGGCCGCATCTTCCAAAACCGGACCTTGAAGATCTACCCGGCCTTCAAGGATTTCTACGGCCTGGAAGAAACCATCGAGCGCATCGTCGGCTTCTTCCGCCACGCTGCGCAGGGCCTGGAGGAAAAGAAGCAGATCCTCTACCTCCTCGGGCCAGTCGGTGGCGGCAAGTCCTCGCTCTCCGACCGCCTCAAGGACCTGATGGAGAAGCGGCCGATCTACGTGCTCGCCACGAACGACGGCATCTCCCCCATCTTCGAGAGCCCGCTCGGCCTGTTCGATCCCGCGCAAATGGGCGCCATGCTCGAGGATCGCTATGGCATCCCGCAGCGACTGCTGATGGGCAACATGAGCCCGTGGGCCGTGAAGCGGCTGGACGAGTTCGGCGGCGACATCTCCAAGTTCTCCGTCGTGCGCATCCATCCCTCTAAGCTGCGCCAGATCTGCGTGGCCAAGACGGAGCCGGGCGACGAGAACAACCAGGACATCTCCGCGCTCGTCGGCAAGGTGGACATCCGCAAGCTCGAACACTTCGGGCAGAACGACGCGGACGCCTATTCCTACTCGGGCGGCCTCAACCGCACGACGCAGGGCATTCTCGAGTTCGTCGAGATGTTCAAGGCCCCGCTCAAGATGCTGCACCCCTTGCTCACCGCCACGCAGGATCGCACCTACGTCGGCACCGAGAACGTCGGCGCCATGCCCTACCAGGGCCTGATCGTCGCGCACTCCAACGAGAGCGAGTGGCAAAGCTTCCGCGCCAACAAGAACAACGAGGCCTTCCTCGACCGCATCAGCGTCATCAAGGTGCCCTACTGCCTGCGCGTCACGGAAGAGCGCATGATCTACGAGAAGCTGCTCGCCGGCAGCGAACTCAAGGAAGCCGACATCGCACCCGGCACCCTCGAAATGCTGGCGCGCTTCTCCGTGCTCACGCGCCTGAAGCCGCACGACAACTCGTCGCTCTTCTCCAAGATGCGCGTCTATGACGGCGAAAGCCTGAAGGATACCGACCCTCACGCCAAGACCATCCAGGAATACCGGGATGCGGCCGGCGTGATGGAGGGCATGGACGGCGCCTCCACGCGCTTTGCCTACAAGATCCTGTCGGAGACCTTCAACTTCGACACGCACGAAGTGGCGGCAGACCCTGTGCATCTCCTCTACGTCATCGAGCAGGCGGTCCGCCGCGAGCAGATGCCGGAGGAGACGGAGAACCGCTGGGTCGAGTTCCTGAAGGAGGAATTGTCGCCGAAGTACGCGGAGTTCATCGGCAACGAGATCCAGAAGGCCTATCTGGAGTCCTACAACGACTTCGGCCAGAACCTCTTCGATCGCTACGTGGCCTATGCCGACGCCTGGATCGAGGATCACGACTTCAAGGATCCCGACACCGGCCAGCTCATGAGCCGCCAGGTTCTCGAGCAGGAGTTGTCCAAGATCGAGAAGCCGGCCGGCATCGCAAACCCGAAAGACTTCCGCTTCGAGGTGGTCAAGTTCTCGCTCCGCGCCCGCTCCAAGAACGGCGGCAAGAATCCGTCCTGGACGAGCTACGAGAAGATCCGCGACGTCATCGAGCGGCGCATGTTCAGCCAGGTCGAGGATCTGCTGCCCGTCATCAGCTTCGGCAAGAAGCAGGACAGCGAGACCGAGAAGAAGCA
>JBDHTJ010000144.1:0-13558 GCA_039808585.1 Hyphomicrobiaceae bacterium
GCTTCTGCACGAGATTGAGATCGAGCTGCAGGATCGACGGGTTGATGCCCTGTGGCACCCGCATGGTGAGCAGCACCTCCACGCCGGGGTTCGGAACCTCCACGTCGCCGACGACGTGAACGGCCCTCGGCGACATGGGCATCTTGTTGATCCAGGCTTTCCACTCACCGCAGAACTTCACCATAGCCAGCCTCCCCGAAGTGCACTGTTGATCATTAATGTGCATTTTTCGCATTTTCATATAAAAATGCAAGTGCCGTCCAGTGGGCACGGGCGGGGGTGGGGGACGCCCGGCCTATTCCTTCTTCATTGGGAGAGTTCGCACGGGTGTCGCCTGGTGCGGCTTGTTCTGCCGCCCAGACGGGCGATCACATCGACGGCGGCGTTGTGGCCACACGGAGCAGCGAGGGCTGAGAGGGGCGCGCAAAAGCAAGAGAGCCGCGCGGTGGCGGCTCTCAACGTTTCGGCTTTGCAGTGTGTGTCACGCTTTCGATGGACGCTGGATGCGCCCATCTCAGCCGATCAGGCGGCCTTCTTCACTTCGTCGGTGATCTTCTTGGCGGCGTCGGCGAGGTTGTCGGCCGGCACGATCTTCAGGCCGGACTGGGCCAGGATCTGCTTGCCGAGTTCGACGTTCGTGCCTTCGAGACGGACGACGAGCGGCACCTTGATGGCCATCTCCTTGGCGGCAGCCACCACGCCTTCAGCGATGATGTCACAGCGCATGATGCCGCCGAAGATGTTGACCAGGATGCCCTTCACGTTGGCGTCGGACAGAATGATCTTGAAGGCCGCGGCCACCTTCTCCTTGGTGGCACCGCCGCCGACATCGAGGAAGTTGGCGGGCTCGGAACCGTAGAGCTTGATGATGTCCATGGTCGCCATGGCGAGGCCTGCGCCGTTCACCATGCAGCCGATCTCGCCATCGAGCTTGACGTAGTTGAGGTCGTACTTCGAGGCCTCGACCTCAGCCGGATCCTCCTCCTCGAGATCGCGCATCTCCATCACGTCCTTGTGGCGGAAGAGGGCGTTCGAGTCGAAGGTGATCTTGGCATCGAGGCAGACGAGCTTGCCGGCCTTGGTGACGACCAGCGGGTTAATCTCGAGAAGCGCCATGTCCTTCTCGACGACGGCTTTGTAGAGGCTCTCGATCAGCTTCACGCACTGGCCGAACTGGTCGGGCGCAAGCTTCAAGGCCGCGGCGACCTTGCGGCCGTGGAAGTCGGAGAAGCCGGATGCCGGATCAATCGACAGCGTGACGATCTTCTCAGGCGTGTCGTGGGCGACCTTCTCGATGTCCATGCCGCCTTCGGTGGAGGCGATGAAGGCCACGCGGGAAGTGGCACGATCGACCAGCGCGGAAAGATAAAGCTCGCGGCCGATGTCGCAGCCATCCTCGATGAAGAGGCGCTTGACGACGCGGCCGGCGGGACCGGTCTGGATGGTGACGAGGGTGTTGCCCAGCATCTCGGTGGCGAACTGCTTCACCTCATCGATAGACTTGGCGATGCGCACGCCGCCCTTCTCGCCGGCGGCCGCTTCCTTGAACTTGCCCTTGCCGCGGCCGCCTGCATGGATCTGCGCTTTCACAACGTAGATGGGGCCCGGCAGCGACTTTGCCGCTTCCACCGCCTCATCCGGCGTGAAGGCCGGTGCGCCTGCCGATACGGGAACGCCGTACGTTTTGAGCAGCTGCTTGGCCTGATACTCATGGACGTTCATGGCGTCGTTCCCTTCGTCTCAATGCGGGGTCTTGCGACCCAATCCGAAATTGGCGGTGCTTCAGGCGGCCGAGCGTGCGGCGATCATCTCGACTTCGACGCGCGCGCCCATGGGCAGGGCCGCAACGGCAAACGTGGAGCGGGCCGGGTAGGGCTCGCTCACGTAGGACTTGTAGACCTCGTTGACGGCGGCGAAATCGCCCATGTCGGTGAGGAAGATGGTGGTCTTGACGACATTGGCGAAGGACATGCCGGCGGCCGCCAGGATGCCCTTCAGGTTCTCCATGGACTGACGGGCCTGGGCCGAGACGTCGCCCGGCACGAGCTTCCCCGTGGCGCCATCGAGAGGGATCTGCCCCGATATGAAGAGCAGATCGCCGTTCTCGATTGCGGTCGAGTAGGGGCCGATGGGCTTGGCGCCGTTGGCGGGCTGTACGGACTTCTTGGCCATGAGGCGCTGTCTCCCGTGATCAGCCAGCGAGGGCGGGCGAGATCTTCACGCAGGCATCGACGAGGCCCTTCACGGACGCCACCGACTTCTCGAACATCGCCTTCTCTTCGGCATTGAGCTCGAGGCTGACGATCTTCTCGACGCCGTTGGCGCCGATAACGACGGGCACGCCGACGTACATGTCCTTCACGCCGAACTCACCCTTGCAGTAGGCCGCGCAGGGGAGAACGCGCCGCTTGTCCTTCAGGTAGCTCTCGGCCATGGCGATGGCGGATGCGGCGGGCGCGTAGAACGCAGAGCCGGTGCCGAGCAGGGCCACGATCTCGCCGCCGCCGCCGCGCGTGCGCTTGATCATGGCGTCGAGCTGCTCCTGCGAGAACATGCCGAGCTTCACGCAGTCGGGCAGCGGCACGCCGCCGATGGTGGAGTAGCGAACCATGGGGACCATGTCGTCGCCGTGGCCGCCGAGCGTCATGGCACGGACATCCTCGATGGAGACGTTAGCCGCCTCGGCGAGGAAGCAGGCGAACCGCGCGCTGTCGAGCACGCCGGCCATGCCGATCACCTTGTTGGTGGGAAGGCCGGAGAACTTCTGCAGCGCCCAGACCATGGCGTCGAGCGGGTTGGTGATGCAGATGACGAAGGCGTTGGGGGCGTACTTCTTGATGCCGGCGCCGACGCTTTCCATGACCTTCAGGTTGATGCCGAGCAGGTCGTCGCGGCTCATGCCGGGCTTGCGGGGGACGCCAGCGGTGACGATGCACACCGAGGCGCCCTCAATTGCCGCATAGCTCTCGACGCCGGAGCCCGAAAGCTTGGCGTTGTAGCCCTCGACTGCCGCTGTTTGAGCCAGGTCCAGGGCCTTGCCCTTCGCCACGCCCTCGGCCATGTCGCAAAGGACGATGTCGCCCATCTCCTTGAGGCCCGCCAGAAGGGCCAGGGTACCGCCGATCTGGCCAGCGCCGATCAACGCAATCTTGGTGCGCGCCATTGTCTTTCGCTCCGCTGCTTTTGGTGCTGCTGCTGTGGTTACCTTAGGGGCCGCCGATGCGGGTGCCGCAGGCGGTGCCTCTGACTTCTTCCTAAACCGGTCGAGCCAGCCCATCAGGCCCCTCTTGACGCGCAGATGGCTGGGCCAGGCGCGCGCTCTCGAAATGACACGTGGGGCGGCGGCGGTGCCTCAGGCCGAGACGCGCCGGAAGGGGCGCGGATGGACCTCAAGGGGAAGCCCTGCCCCACAATCCGGCCCGTTGGTTAGCCTGAAACCCAGGGGCATTCAAGGCCAAGTCCGATGGCTCAGCCCATGGTATGAGAGCGCACCGGGGCGTAGAAACGGCAAGAGGCCACCCGGTGGCGGGAGGCCTCTTGGAACTGTGAGACGCGTCCGAGCGGCAAATCGATCAGCGAACCGCCTGGCGACGGAGCGAGAACGCCTGTTCCAGCATGCTCATCTGGGCGCTGACGGGGTTTTCCGGGGCGAGGGCTGCGGGTGCCGTTGGATCAACCTCCATGGCCCGGTCGAGCTGAATGATGCGGTCATTAAGCGAGAAGCTGGCGTCGATCAGGTCCCTGAGGCCCTGGGGAAGATCGGTGTAGCCGGAGACGTGGGCCGGACGGCTCGCCACTTTCAGGCGCACCCGGTCGCGCTTGGTGCGCGCTTCCTCGGCGGTGATCTCGCCATCTTTCTGGGCGCGACGGATCATGAGCCATGACGCCAGCTCCAAAAGCCGGGTGGTGAGGCGCATACTCTCGGTGGCGTAGAGAACGGCGATCGGGCCCTTGAGCGCCTTGGCCTCTTTGCGGCCATTGCCGTCAAGGTAGGCGGCCGTGCGCTCGACCAGGGCCATGCCCTCGCGGAAAATGCCGTCGAACTGGTCGGAGGAGGCGAAATGCTGGCCGAACGAGACGGTGACGCCGGTGCCCTGGGTCTCGTCGGAGGACTTGGTGCTGGTGCTCATGCCACAACTCGATACGAACGGTTACGAACTCTTGACCATACGCTGACGACACCCTGGCAGGACCGAGTTAATAAGTCATCACCCGATGCCGCCACAGACGCCGTTTGAAACGAACCATCGCTTTTAGGCGACTGTTCCTTTCTGGGCCGCGTGCAATGGACTACGCACACACCGTGCCAACGCTGAGGCCAGGCAGCCCTTCGGTTTCCTTCTTGCCCCAGAAGGTAGGCAAAAAAAGAGCCGCCAGGCGGCGGCTCAGGAGTCAACAGGGAGGCGTCAAACAGAGCGGCGGAGATCCGCTCGATCCAGAGGACTGGATGAGCGTTATCCTGAAGGAAATTGGATAATTCCGGGTTAAGCGGTGTGCCTGCCAAGAGCTATCCGACAGAATTTCTTGCCGGCCGATGATCCGAAAGCGGCCGAAGTAGGGCTCACTTCATTGCGTCTGTGGACGCAGGAGCCGGCCCCGTTGACGGCCAGGTGACGGGGCGCGCGCCTTCCCACGGGACCAGGTGGCTGGCGGCCGGCAGCCCGGTCATAGCCGGCAATGCATCAAGAGGCGGGGTCGCATCGCAGCCGGGGCGGCCGGGCAGGCAACGCAGGCGCGGCGGGCACAGCTGACTTGCACGCGCCAAGGCAGCCGCCGAGGATTTGAAGGTGGCGAGCGTTACCGTTTCGGCCGCACCGAAGCGTGCGCGAAGCCAGTCGCCCTGGTAGAGGGCGTTCATCGGCACCTTTCGTGATCCTCCTTCCAGCACCGCGTAATGTGCCGTGCCGTCCTTGTCGGCGCGCACGAGGCGTGCAAAGCCCGGCCCGAAGTAGGCGGTGGCGATGGCGCAGCGGCCATCGGTCAGAGGCTTGTTCCAAAGCGCCAAGCGCGCCTTGCGGATGGCCTGCCGGCTTTCCAGCTCGTCCTTCGGCACTTTCTTGATATCCTGCAACCACAGCGGGACAGTCACCGCAACGGCAAGGCCCGACAGCAGGACGAGATAGCGCCGGAAGACATCAAGCATTGGGAAGCTTGAACAATGCCGCCGCAGCCGCTTCATGCGCCTTCTTGGCGGCGCGCTCGGCCTTGACGCGCTCGATCTCCGCCTCGAGCGCGGCGATGCGCGCGTCCAGCTCTGCCACGGACAATCTCTTCAAATCCTCGCCGATCGAAATGCCCTTGGGCTTCGGCCTGACATCATCCCAATCCATCGACAGTACCTCCGGGATGGCTTGCGGCGGGGACCATGTCACGACTTGGGGCTTGTCTCAACCCTCCGGGACGGCTAGTGGCGGGGCACGCAAAGCCCAAGACCCGAGGAGACACCCATGGCCAACGTGCCGCAGATGATGACTGCCATCGCGATCACAGCACCGGGCGGGCCCGAGGTGCTGCAGCCAACGCAGACCGCAGTGCCAGTGCCCAAGAGCGGCCAGGTGCTGGTGAAGGTCGCGGCTGCGGGCGTCAACCGGCCCGACGTGCAACAGCGCATGGGGGCCTATCCGCCGCCGAAGGATGCCTCGCCGCTGCCGGGACTGGAGATCTCGGGCGAGGTGGTGGCGCTGGGGCCGGAGGTGTCGCGCTGGAAGGTGGGCGACAAGCTTTGCGCGCTGGTCAACGGCGGCGGCTATGCCGAGTACTGCATCGCAGAGGAGACGCAGGCGCTGCCGATACCGGCGGGTCTCGACATGGTGCAGGCCGGTGGCGTGCCCGAGACGTATTTCACCGTGTGGCACAACGTGTTCGAGCGTGGCGGCCTGAAGGCCGGCGACTGGTTCCTCGTGCACGGCGGTTCGAGCGGCATCGGTACGACTGCGATCCAGCTGGCAAAGGCGTTCGGGGCGAAGGTGCTGGCCACTGCCGGATCGGAAGAGAAATGCGAGGCCATGCGCAAGCTCGGTGCCGATCGGGCCATCAACTACAAGAGCGAAAACTTCGTGGATGTGGCGAAGGACGCCACCGGAGGCCGCGGCGTGAACGTGACGCTCGATATGGTCGGCGGTGACTACACCGAGCGCAACATCATCGCGGCGGCCGAAGATGCCCGCATCGTTCAGATCGCGACGCTCGGCGGCGCCGACGTGAAGATCAACATCGGCCGCATGATGGTGAAGCGCGTGACGCTGACGGGATCGACGCTGCGGCCGCGCACGCGCGAGATCAAAGGCGGGATGGCGCGGGCGCTGGAGCAGCAGGTGTGGCCGCTGTTCGCCCAGGGCAAGCTGAAGGTGGTGATGGATTCCACCTATCCGCTCGCCAAGGCCGCCGATGCACACCGCCGTCTCGAGACGAGCCAGCACGTGGGCAAGATCGTGCTGGTGGTGGGGGCGTGAAGCGGCGGAGCATTTTCGCTCTGGTTGGGATTGAAGCTGCACTGAAACGGTGCTTGCTCTCAGGCACGAGAAGCTGCGACTACTTTTCAAATGCGTCCGCGGCCAGCTTCGGATGCTTGGCGATGACGGTGACGTAGGCCTGGGCACAAGCGTCAGGCTCTGCCAGGCCCTGCTCCCAATCTCGCAAGGTGCCGAGCGGGATGCGGAACCGCGCCGAGAACTCATTCTGAGTAAGTCCAAGCGCGCGCCGAATGATCTTGGCGCGCGGAATGCGCTTCATGCGGCGGAGGTCGGAACGAGACAAGGGCTGAGCATCGGCATCCGCGGCGGCGGCGGCCAGCACCTCGGCCTCTGTCATCGGCGGCGAGCGTTCAATCAAGTGCACGATGTCCGAAACTTGGGCCATGGCTGGCGAAAGCAATCACTACTTGGTCGGAGACTGGGCGCTCTGCGACTGCGACTGGCTGCCCTGGGTTTGCGATTGCGTTTGCGCGCGGGGCACCTCGTGCGCAACCACCGAAACGGTGAGTACTTCGTCGCCTCCGCCGCGACGTGAGCCGGTGATGGGAGCAGCGGTGGCGGCGTCGAGGCCCGTGGTGAGCCTGACGTAGCGGTCGGTGGGGCAGATGCTGTTGGCGACGTCGAAGCCCACCCAGCCCAGGCCATCGATCCACGCCTCGGCCCAGGCGTGATGTGCCTCGGCGGGCTCTTCGGTCTCGGCTACCAAGTAGCCGGTGACGTAGCGTGCCGGTACGCCCAGCACCCGGGCAGCGGCGATGAAGATATGGGCGTGGTCCTGGCAGACGCCCTTGCCCTCCTTCAAGGCTTCGGCGGCTGTCGTATGGGCGTGCGTGGAACCCACGAGGTATTCCACCTTGGCGCAGACGAGTTCCGCCAAGGCATGCATGCGGGGCAATGCATCGCCGCCCTCAACGCCTTTAGCGAGGGCGACGATCGCCTCGTCCGGCGCGGTCTGCGGCGTCTCTTTCAAGAAGACGCGCACCGGCACGCTGTTGGACAGGCCGGCCAGTACGCCACTTGTGTCCTCCGTCTCCACGGTGCCATGCGCCTCGATCAGCAGCTCGCGATGAGGCGCGTTGATCGCGATCATCTCGACTGCGTTGCCGAAACCGTCCGTGAAATTCACCGTGCCCCCCTTGGCGGAGGTTGTGACGCTCCATTCGAGCACGCGCTGGCCCTTGAACGACGGCGGCCGCAGGCGCAGCGACTGCACCGTGTAGGTGGCAGGCTGCGGGTAGGTGTAGCGCGTGGTGTGACGGATCGAGATCAACATGGGGATGGAGGGCTCTCAGTCCGCGAAGTGATAGGTGGTGGAGATCTCGTTGCCGAGGGCATTGTTGCGGGCGATGAAGTCGGCCAGGAACTCGTGCAGGCCGGATTGGAAGATCGTCGTCATGTTGGCTTCCGAAAGCAAGCGCAGCGTCTCGTCGGCGTGCGCCTCGCATGCGCTGACGTTGGTGCCGTAGAAGCCGTTCAACTCGGACAGCGCGTGGGCGATCTCCTCATAGCAGGACCGCAGCGAGCGGGGCATCTGCCGGTTCAGGATCAGGTAATCGGCAACGCGCCAGGGCTTGTAGCTCTCTCGGTAGACCCAGTGATAGCTGCGGTGCGCCGAGACCGAGCGCAGAATGGCCGACCATTGCGCGTTGTCGATCTCGCCACCGACGAGCTCGCTGTGCGGCAACAGCACGTAGTACTTCACGTCGAGAATTCGTGCCGTGTTGTCGGCGCGCTCGAGGAACGTGCCGAGCTGATTGAAATAGAAGGTGTCGTTGCGCAGGATGGTGTTGAGCAGGGCGCCGCGGAAGAGGGCCGAGCGCTCCTTGATCCAGTCGAACAGTGACGGCAGCTTGTCGGACGTCAGCGCCTTCTGATTGATGGCCGAGAACTCGATCCAGGCGGCGTTGAGGCTCTCCCACATCTCGCGGGTGAGCGCGGTGCGCTGGGCACGCGCATTTCGCCGCGCGGTGGCGAGGCAGGCGTAGACGCTCGAGAAGTTCTCGGGATCGAACAGCATGTAACGCACCACGTCTTCCGTGGTGTAGGTCTTGTACTTGTCGAGGAAGCCCCGCTCGCAGCCGGCACTGCGCAAGGTGGACGACCACTCCGCCTCCTGCCCGCCCTCGCGCGGCAGCAACGCGATGCGATAGCCGACCTCCAGCAGCCGCGCGATGTTTTCGGCGCGCTCGATGTAGCGCGACATCCAGAAGAGATCGTTTGCCGTGCGGCCTAGCATGCCGTGCAGTCCTTCACTGATGCCATGCCTTTCATTCCCGGCCGATCAATCCTGGAGAACCCAAGTGTCCTTGGTGCCGCCGCCCTGGCTCGAATTCACGACAAGCGAACCATCGCGCAGTGCGACGCGTGTGAGCCCACCCGGCGTCAAGCGCACGCGGTCGCCCACGAGCACGAACGGACGCAGATCGATGTGGCGCTCGGCAATGCCGGCGTCGACGAGTGTGGGGCACGTGGACAGGGCGAGCGTGGGCTGGGCGATGTAGCGGTCGGGCCGCGCCTTCACCTTCATGCGGAACATATCGATTTCATCGCGGGAGGCGGCGGGGCCAACCAGCATGCCGTAGCCGCCCGAGCCGTGGACCTGCTTGACGACGAGCTTCTCGAGGTTCTCGAGCACGTACTTGAGGTCGTCCGGCTTGCGGCACTGGTAGGTCGGCACGTTCTTCAGGATGGGCGGGCGACCTGTATAGAACTCCACGATGTCGGGCATATAGGTGTAGATGGACTTGTCGTCGGCGATGCCGGCGCCGGGCGCGTTGACGATGGTGAGGCGGCCAGCGCGATAGATGTCGAAGATGCCGGGGACGCCCAGTACTGAGTCCTTGCGAAACACGAGCGGGTCGAGGAAGGCATCGTCGATGCGGCGGTAGACGACATCGACCTGCTTCAGACCTTGCGTGGTCTTCATGCGCAAGGCGCCATCGACCACAACGAGATCCTGCCCCTCGACAAGCTCGACACCCATCTGGTCGGCGAGGAAGGAGTGTTCGAAATAGGCGCTGTTGTGGATGCCCGGCGTCAGCACAACGCAGGTCGGTGCATGATCGAGATTGTCTGGCGCGACGCTTTCGAGCGTGGCGCGCAGGCTCTCGGGATAGTCCTCCACGGCCTGCACGCGATTGCGTGCGAACAGCTCGGGGAACATGTGCATCATCGTCTCGCGGTTCTCCAGCATGTAGGAGACGCCCGAGGGCGTGCGCGTGTTGTCCTCCAGCACGAAGAACTCGCTGTCGGAGGTGCGCACCAGGTCGATGCCGATGATGTGCGAGTAGATGCCGCGCGCCGGCTCCACGCACATCATCTCAGGCACGAATGCCGAATTCTGGATGATGAGATCGGCCGGCACGCGGCCTGCGCGGATGATCTCCTGCCGGTGGTAGATATCGTACATGAAGGCGTTGAGGGCGCGCACACGCTGCTCGATGCCGGCGGAGAGCTTGCGCCATTCCTGCGCAGAGAGAATGCGCGGGATGATGTCGAAGGGAATGAGACGCTCGGTGGCGGCGTCGTCGCCGTAGACGGCGAACGTGATGCCGGTCCGGCGGAAAAGTGCCTCGGCCTCGCTGCGCTTCAGCCGCAGATCGTCCAGCTTCTGGGTTTCGAGCCATTTCTGCACCGACTGGTAAGGCTCGCGCACCTCGCCGTCGAAGCCTCTCATCTCATCGAAAGCAGCCGACAAACGATCCCCCCTGCGTCACACACAGCGCCCCTGCTGTGACGGCTCACTCTGGCACCTCTGGCGCGCCCTTGGCAGCTGACTTTGCAAGTAGCGGGCAACTTACACCTGCAAGGATAATCTGTGCGGCCTTTGCTCCGCTACAGCTGGCTGGAGGGTTTTTCTGCCTAATTGCCGGGCAGATGCAGAGGGCATGGGCAGAGGCGGCGCCCGAATTGATGCGACCTGCGATTTTAGTCAGCAGCTAGCGGAGCAGCGCAAGGGCCTCTTTCGCATCCAGTCGGCCGTCGTACAGCGCGCGGCCGGTGATGGCGCCTTCCAGCATGGCATATTCGGGCCGCAGCAGCGCCTTCACGTCGTCGATGCTGGCGAGCCCGCCGGAGGCGATGACGGGGATGGCGGTGGCACAGGCGAGCTCGGCGGTGGAGGGCAGGTTCAGCCCCTTGAGAACGCCATCACGGTCGATATCCGTATAGATGATGGCCGCGACGCCTGCGTCCTCGAAGCGGCGCGCCAGTTCGATGGCGGTGAGCTCGCTGGTCTCGGCCCAGCCTTCCACGGCGACCTTGCCGCCGCGCGCGTCGATGCCGACGGCGACGCGGCCGGGGAATTTGCGGCAGGCCTCGCGGACAAGATCCGGGTTGCGGACGGCAACCGTTCCCAGGATGACGCGCCGGATGCCCTTGCCGAGCCAGGCCTCGATCGTGGCCATGTCGCGAATGCCGCCGCCAAGCTGGACGGGAATCGAGATCGCCTTCAAGATCGCCTCGACGGCTGGGGCGTTGGCCGGCTTGCCAGCGAAAGCACCATTGAGATCAACGATGTGCAGATAGCGAAAGCCCTGTGCTTCGAAGCTCGTGGCCTGCGCGGCAGGATCGTCGTTGAAGACGGTGGCGGCGCTCATCTCGCCGAGCTTCAGGCGCACGCACTGGCCGTCCTTGAGGTCGATGGCAGGGAAGAGGATCACAGGCAGCCTTATGCTCTTGCGGAGGCTCTGCGGCGGGCACAACAGCGTTGGCCGCCGAAGCCATGACTTTGCTCATTTCTTGGTGCATGAACAGGCGCACGTGGTTCAAGTCAAGCGTGGCGTCATGCTGTCGATTTCCCTGCCTGCTCAGGCTCCCAAGCCCCAGAAGCGCGTTCTCAAGGAGAGCGACGCGATCGATATCTGGATCGCGCGCTGGCTACGCGTGAAGCGCGCGGACCTGCTGTCCCGTTACCAGTGCGACCCGCGCCGCCTCTACGAGATCTGGCAGGGCGAGAAGTTTCCGGCCAGCCGCGACAAGGCCCTGGCGCTGTTCAGCGAGCGATACCCGACACTTACGGACCGCATCGATTTCGGCAAGCATCGCCGCATCTCACGGGCCGTGCCGCCGGAACTGCAGCCGGGACTGTTCGACGGCGTATAGGCGCTGACCGGACCAAGCCGCGAAAGAGAACAAACACTGAACTTGCGCTCGACGCAGGTGCAGAATCACGTCATGTTCCCTCTACGTTCTCGCCGCTGAGGCTCAAGTGAAGTCGGTGGCCCCGCGTCGCGGCGAGAACCTTCCCCATCATCTGGTCCACTCGCTGCCCACGAGAGAGCCCCCTCCATGCGCACCTATCTCATCACCTACGACCTCGCTTCGCCCTGCCGTCACGCGCTTTCCGGCGCCATTATGAGCCTCGGTGAGGCCTGGGCCCGCCCGCTCGACACTACGTGGTACGTGCAGAGCCCCGAGAGGGCGGAAGCCATCGAGACGAAGCTGAAGGATCTGCTCGACAATGAGGACGGGCTTCTCATCCAGCAGGTGGACCGCGACGCGACCCTGCTGAACACATCCCTGCGCTGGTTCCGCAAGCGGCGGGGTGCAGAGGCGGAATTGAACGTCGTCGCCTTCCCTTCCCAGAATGCCTCACTGCCCGAGGCACGCGCGGCTTGATCTAGCTCTGATTCCCTCTCAGTGCTGTTGCCGCGTCCGACCCCGAGCTTGCTCCCTCCCCCGGTGGCAGGCTCGGGGTTTTTGCGTCCGGCGGTTCGGGCCGGGGCCCGGACGGTTGTTCAGGGCTTCCAGCGGAGGAAGTTCGCGATCAACTTCAAGCCGAGCGCCTGGCTCTTTTCGGGATGGAACTGGGTGCCGGCGTAGTTTTCGCGGGCGACCATCGCCGTGACAGGCCCGCCGTAGTCGGTTTCCGCCACGATGCAGGCGCGGTCGGGCGTGGCGATATGGAACGAGTGCACGAAGTAGGCGTGCTCGCCCTTCGGCCCGGTCTCGATGCCTTTCAAGAGAGCGTGGTCGTTCACGACTTGCAGCGTGTTCCAGCCCATGTGCGGGATCTTCAGCGCGGGGTCCTTTGGCTCGATGGCGCGCACATCGCCCCTGATCCAGCCGAAGCCATCCCACGTGCCGAACTCGAGGCCGCGCTCGGCCATCAATTGGCACCCCACGCAGATGCCGAGGAATGGACGGCCTTTGGCGCGGACAACATCTTGCAACGTTTCGCGCATGCCGGGCACGGCTTCGAGGCCACGCTTGCAATCGGCGAAGGCACCCACGCCGGGCAACACGACGCGATCTGCGCTGGCGACGTCGGATGCCTTGCTGGACACGATGATTTCCGCATCCGCGCCGCTTTCCCGGGCTGCCCTCTCGAAAGCCTTGGCTGCCGAGTGCAGATTGCCCGAGCCATAATCAATGATGACGACGTGCTGCATGGCTCACGTGCCCATCAGTCGGCCGAAGCCCAGCCAGCCGCGGCGTGGCGCAGGTGACTGGATGAGGTGCACACTGCCCGTGGGCGCCGCAATCATCGGCTGGGTATGAAGCCATCCCTCGAAAAACTGGCGCTCGCAATCTTCCAGGGTGCGACCCGAGACGCTGCCAACCATCTCCCAGCCCCTGCGCGCAAGGGACCAGCGGCGAAGATTGTCGGCCTCGAAGCCGAAGAGAAGGCCGACGCCGAGCCCAGCCAGGCTCAGCCAGCGCTGATCCACCGTGGCAAGGTTGGACAGCACTTGCAGCACCGCGATGATCCCGACGTAGGCGAGCAGTGCCCACCAGAGGCGGTGCAGAAGCAGCCAGATCGGCGTGAAGATCGCGGCGGCCCAAGAAAATCCGTCGCGAATGAAGACGAGCGCCTCGGCCCGGTCGATCCGGTCCGAAGGCGGATTTGGCTGCTCGTGGACAGTGAAGGTTTGCATGGCCCCTTCTTACGGCGGGGCTGCGCGGAAGGCGAGGGGGTTTTGCCATCGGCAGCCGCTGCTTGGGGCGTAAGCGCTGGCCTTGAACTTGTCCGTCCCGGATGCAATCGAAACCGGCGCTACGGACATGCTCCAAGCTTTAGTCTGAGAGACTGATTCACGCTCCCGGTGGACGCTGAAACGCGTCCATCGAGAGCGATCAGGCTA
>JBDHTJ010000145.1:0-13489 GCA_039808585.1 Hyphomicrobiaceae bacterium
CAGATCGAGCGCCTTGTTCTGACAACGCCGAAGCTTCTGCTGATCACCCTTGACGCCCAGATGATTGAGAACGGCCAGGCCCTGATCAACGAGATCTACCGGCGGCTACGTTTGGCCTCGTGACGCGGAGGCAGCGTGAATGCGACACTTGTCGCGGGTTCAGGCGCGTGTGCCTTCCGGTTTCATTCGGGTGGCACCCCGAAATCCTGCATCATCTCGCTGGAGAGCTGGCTCTGGTGACGATCCACTCGTGAAATCGCGATGCCCCGCCCGCGAGCCCGCGCTTCGGGCGCACTAGATAGTATGAGAAGGCTGTCGCAAACTCCAACGGCAAGGGGGAGACGAGCAGCCCCTTGTCCAGCTCGCTCTGAATGAACGAGCGGATGAAAAGCGAGATGCCCACGCCATTGAGGGTGGCGCTCAGCTGGAAATGTCGATCGCTCATGAGAAGCCCTTTTTGCGCGAGGGTCTCGTCTCCGCGGGCCTGCAGGAGCCACTGTCGCCACATCTCGTGATCGTCCACGTGCAGGAGGGTATGGGCGGCAAGGTCTGAGACCGACTTAATCGGCGCGCGCTTGAGAAGGTCTGGGCTGCAAGTGGCAATCAAGGGAGCTTGCAGCAGCAGTTGGCACTCCACCCCTTTCCACCCGCCGACGCCCCACTGGATGGCGACGTCGGTGTTCTCGCCAGTCGGGTCCGTCACAATCAAGGCCGTGTTGTCGTGGGTGAAGGACAACTCGATCTTGGGAAACTTGTCCCAGAAATCCGAAAGGCGGGGGGCGAGCCAACGACTGGCGAACATTGGCAGCACGGCCACGCGAACGATCGTGCTCGCATTCGTCTTGGCGACCGATTGCAAACCGCGTTCGATCGATTGCAGGCCGTCGCGGACATGGGGAAGCAGCCGCTCCCCCGCCATAGTCAATTGCACACGGCGAGCGCGGCGATCGAAGAGCTTCACGCCCAGAGCCGCTTCGAGAACTTGGATGTGATAGCTGATGGCGCTCTGGCTTACCAAAAGGTCTTCGGCGGCGAGCGTCACCGACCCAGTGCGGGCTACAGCCTCGAAGGCTTGGATAGCCTTCAGGTGAGCAACTCGTGCCATCTAATCCTCTCATTCGATGAAATGAGACGCTCCGTTGCGATGGAGAATTTCAAGCTGTTTTACATCGGCTTACATGAAATCCGGCTTGCCTCCGGAGGGCCGTAATGAATTTTATCATCGAAAATTTTGATGCAAAAGCAGATTTACTGATTCAGCCGTTCGGAGCAGCTCGCCTATGCTAACGCAAAAGCCTGCACCCTGAATGAAGCAGGTTGCATCCCCGATGGGAGGGGAACGCAATGGACCGAAGGGCAAACCATGCTCCGTTCGACCCTCACGGTCGGAGGCCGCTATGAACGCGCCTCACGCCATCATCGAGGTCCAGGACGTCTCGAAGCATTTCGGGGGCATCCGCGCAGTCAACAATCTCGCCTTCAGCGTCGGGGCGAATGAGATCGTGGGCCTGATCGGCCCGAACGGGTCTGGCAAATCGACGACCGTCAACCTGCTGTCAGGAGCAATTCCCGTCACCTCGGGCGCGATCCGTGTCCTGGGGCGTGACGTAACCCACCTGCCCGAAGATCAGCGCGTCGCGGCGGGCATCGCCCGCACGTTCCAGACCGCGACGGCCTTCCCGGGCTTCACGGCCCGCAACCAGGTGCTTCTCGGCGCCCATTGCCGCACGAAGTCGTCGAGCCTCTCGTCCATCTTCAACACCCGGCGCAGCCGGCACGACGAGCAGGAGCGCCTCCAGAAAGCCGAAGAACTCCTGGCGCTGGTCGGCATTGGCAAGGTCGCCTCTGCGCCCGTCGAGAGCCTGTCGTCGGCCCAGTTGCGCCTGCTCATGATTGCGACGGCGCTTGCCTCGGAGCCGAAGATACTCCTGCTAGACGAGCCGGCTGCCGGAATGGTTGCCCACGAACGCGAGGCGCTTGCCGCATTGATCATGGCAATCAAGAAGCGCGGCATGTCCCTAATAGTCATCGAGCACCACATGTCGCTCATCATGCAAGTCAGCGACAGGATCGTAGTGCTGAATTTCGGGGAGAAAATTGCAGAGGGCCTGCCGGCCGATATCCGCCGAAACCCCAAGGTGATCGACGCCTATCTCGGGGAGAGCCGCTGATGTTGAAGGTGGAGAACCTGAGGGCTGGCTATGGCGGCGTCGAAGTCCTGCATGGCGTTTCCTTTGAGGTAAGCCAGGGGGAATGTGTTGCGCTCATCGGTGCCAACGGATCAGGCAAGACTACGACGCTCAAATGCGTTTGTGGGCTGCTGCCGGTTGCTGCGGGCGCCATCACGTTTCTCGGTGCGCCGATCCAGAACGCCGCCGGCTACGCCATTGCGCGCAGTGGCATCACGATGTGCCCCGAAGGCCGTCAGGTGTTTCCCGACATGAGCGTCCTGGAGAACCTCAGGATGGGGGCTTATGCACGCGCTGACCGGGAGCAAGCGAGCGATCTCGAGAACATGCTCGATATGTTCCCCATTCTGCGCGAGCGACGCACTCAACTGGCGGGTCGTCTCTCGGGCGGTGAGCAGGAAATGCTGGCGATTGCGCGCGCACTCATGGCGCGGCCAAAGCTGTGCATTTTCGACGAGCCCTCGCTCGGCCTTGCGCCGAAGATCGTGGGCGAGGTCGAGGCGACGATCGCGCGCATCAAGGCAAACGGCATGACCATTCTGCTCGTCGAGCAGAACTCCGCCATGGCGCTGCGGCTTGCCGATCGCGCCTACCTCTATGAATCGGGCGAAGTCGTCCTCAGCGGCACAGGCTCGGATCTGCAGAATGACCCGATGATCGCCAAGGCGTACCTGGGGCACTAAGAGCGAAACAGACGATAGATTAGTTGGGAGGAGAACGATGCTGAAAGCGAATGTGAAGCGCGCAGGAACTGCGGCGATTGCCGCGACGCTAGGACTTGTCGTGGCGGCGCAGTGTGCGTGGGCTGCCGACAAGGAACTCGTCATCGGTGTCAACGACGCCCTGACCGGTCCCGGCGCGGTCTACGGCCAGCCACAGGCCAATGCCATCACCATGGCCGCGAAGGAGATCAACGGTGCCGGAGGCATCAAGGTGGGCGCCGACACCTACAAGCTCAAGGTGGTCTCCAACGACGACAAGGCAGCCCCCACCGATGCCACGAACAGCGTGCGCAAGCTCATCGACCGTGACGGCGTCAAATACCTCCTGGGCTTCTGCTGTTCGGGATCGACGAGTGCGGTTGCTTCCTTCATCGGCAAGGAAGACGCCGTGATGCTCGTCGGCAATGCCGCGGAACGTTCCGTGACGACCAAAGGCCTCTCGAACCTCTTCCGCACGAGGCCGCCCGCCGACTACACGGGCGCTGCTGCCGGTCGCTTCGTCGGGTCCAAAGGACACAAGAAGCTCGCGGTGATCGGCTCCCTCGACGTGTCGTTCTACGTCCAGTATCTCGATGCCTTCGAGCGTGAATTTGCCAAGTCGGGCGGGCAGATCATCGCGAAGGAGAGCTTCGCGTTGAAGGATCGCGACATGAACCCGCAGATCACCAAGGTCCGCGGCCTCAATCCGGATGCCGTGCTCGTGATCGGATACGTGGAGCCGGCCGCCTTCGTCTATCGCCAGCTCGTCGAATTGGGAGTCAATGTTGCGCGCTATGGGTTTACCAGCGGCAGCGAGGAGCAGTTCCTGCGTGTGGCGACGAGCGAACAGATGGAAGGCGTGTGGGATCTGCGCCCAACCGAGCTGACGCTCGCTTCCGCCAGCCCTGCCGGCGTCAAGTACAACGAAAATTACAAGGCAGCTTTCGGCACGTCGCCCTCGCCAAGCTCTCCCTACGCGTACGACCAAGTTTATGTGCTCAAGTACGCATTGGAGAAGGCCGGCACTGCCGACGACACCAAGAAGGTGGCAGCGGCGATCGCTGGTTCGGCCATTCCGAAGGAAGCCGTCATGAAGTACCTGGCAGTGAATGGCGCCATGTTCGACGAGAATGGACAGGCCTATACGACCAATGGCGCGTTCCAATGGCAGAAAGGGGCGTGGGTATTCGTCCAGGATCTGCCGTCCGATCCCGCCGAGTACTCGAAGTTCTTGCGGTCCCTGCGCAACTAGAGCATCGCGTAAGATGGCAGAAGTCCTTCAGCAGGTCGTGAACGGGCTGACCATAGGTGGGGTCTATGCGCTCATCGCGCTGGGCCTCACCACGGTCTTCGGCATTCTCGGCATCGCGCACTTTGCGCACGGGTCGATCTCGATGTTCGGGGGCTACCTTGCCTATGTTCTCGTGTCCGGGTACGGGATGGGGCTGTGGCTCGCGGCCTTGATCTCGCTCGCGGCAGGACTTCTGATCGGCGTTGTCGTCGAGCGCCTGGCCTATCGGCCCGTCCGCGATGCCAACCACGTCAACGCGTTCATCGTTGCGCTCGGCCTGACGATGATCGCAGAAGGCATTAACCTTCGCCTCTTCGGCGCTGACCAGGTCGTCCTGCCCACAACGGCCAACAGGGTGATCCAACTCGGACCCATCACGCTTTCGGAGCTTCGCATCTACGTGATCGCTTCGACGGTGGCGCTGATCGCGGCAATGACTTGGTTCATCGGCAAGACCAAGACAGGGGCGGCGATCCGCGCCGTCGCGCAAAACCGGCCGGCAGCAATCCTCATGGGCGTCAACATCGAGCGCATCACTATGACGGTTTTTGCGATCTCGTCGGCGCTCGGCATGGCGGCCGGAATCATGATTGCTGCCCTCTTTGCGGTGGCTCCCGGTGTCGGTGAGGGGCTGGCCATCAAGGGGTTTGCAGTTCTCATCCTCGGCGGCCTCGGATCCGTGCCCGGTGCCATTCTCGGCGGCTTCACGTTGGGCGTGACGGAGGCCATGGCTGCAGGCTTCATTTCGTCTGCCTACAAGGACGTGATCGCGTTCCTGATGATGATCGGGGTGCTTCTGCTGCGTCCTGAGGGCCTGTTGGGGAAGGCGCGATGAATACCCCCAAGCGAGCGCTCGCGCTTTCGGCCCTCGTGATCGGTTTGGTGCTGCTGCCGCAACTCATCACGGTGAAATACTATTTGCAGCTCGTAACGCTGGCCCTGATCTGGGTGATTGCCGCGCAGGGCCAGAACATCATCCAGGGCTTTACCGGCTATGTGTCGATCGCCCAAGCAGGCCTTATGGGGATCGGTGCCTACAGCTCGACCTTGCTGTGCACACGCGCAGGGTTGCCAACCTGGCTGTCCCTCGCCTGCGCGCCCTTGATTACCACTCTCTTCGCGCTGGCGGTGGGCTATCCGAGCCTCAGGGTGAAGGGGCACTACTTCGCCATCGTGACGCTCGCCTACAACATGGTCATCGTGACGGTGCTCACGAACTTCACCGCCCTAACAAAGGGCGAGGCCGGCATCCCGAACATTCCGCGCCCCGAACCGCTCTTTGGCGGCGTGATCGATTTCACGGACCGTAGAACCTACTACTATCTTGTCGTGGTGCTTTCCCTGGCGCTCACACTCCTGGCAGCACGCGTGCTGTCTTCGCGCGTCGGCCGCATTCTTCTATCGATCCGCGAGAACGAGACCTACGCCATGGCCATCGGGATCACGGTGTGGAAGTACAAGCTCTTCGCCTTCGTCGCGAGTGCTTTCTATGCAAGCATCGCTGGCGCGCTTTATGCACACTATCAAGGCTTCATCAATCCCGAGAGCTTTGGGGTGGGGCAATCGCTTGATGCGATCCTGGCCGTCATCCTTGGCGGCAGCGGCACGATCGCTGGTCCGGTGATTGGCGCTTTCGCGGTGACCTTCCTGCCGGAGGTTCTGCGTTTTACCGACAGTTTCAGGCTGATCGTGTACGGGGTTCTGCTGGTGGTTGCGACCATCTTCATGCCAAAGGGGATTGTGTCGGTGATCGAGAGAATGTCGGGCCTTGTCCGGGCGAAGGTTTCCCCATGACGGAGGAACCGACAGCCTCAAGGCTCATCGCTGCCGCGCGGAACTTTGCAGCCGAATTCGTTGCTCCAAACGCCGCTGCATGGGAGCGGGCAGGCAGCCTGCCGCGCGACGTGTTCACACGAGCTGCTGCGCTGGGCTTCACTGGCATCGAGGTACCGGAGGCCATCGGCGGCCAAGGCTGTTCGTTTGCAACGAAGGTGCGGATCGCGCACCTGCTCGCAGCGGCGGATTTCGGTGTCGCGATGGCGCTCATCAACACGCAGAACCTCGCCTTGCAACTCGCCGGACATCCAGACTCACCGGCGGCGAAGCTGCATTTCAGCGGGCTTCTCAGTGCCGAAAGAATTGGATGCACAGCGCTGACGGAGCCGGGAGCAGGATCTGATTTCGCCGCCATCACGACCCGTGGTGTTCGAACGAAGCAAGGGTGGGTGCTCAACGGCGAAAAGGCCTGGATCACGAATGCCACGGTTGCCGATAGCATCATGACGTATGTGCAGACTAAAGAGATTGGCGACATGTCAGGCATCGCCGCGGTGCTGATCGACGCCCGCCGCGAGGGCTTCGTGCGCGGTAAGCCGTCGGGCCTCGTCGGGTTGCACAGCATTGGCTGCGGTTCGTTCCGCCTCGTGGACTATATTGCGCGAGACGAAGAAATGCTGGGCGCGCCGGGGGCCGCCTTCAAGTCGATCCTGCGCGCCATCAACGGTGCGCGCATCTACGTCGCGGCCATGTGTTGCGGCATGCTGCGCTCCGCGATCGAGACTGTCAGCGTTCACGGCACGCAAAGAATGACCTTTGGCAAAGCCCTGCAGGATCATCAGGGCTGGCGAATGCAACTTGCGGAGGCCGCATCAGAGACGGCTGCCGTCGAGGCGCTGATTGATGCGGCCTCCGCGCGCGTCGATGCAGGGGCCGATACCCAGCTCATCGCGGCGCAGACCAAGATAGCTGCCACGCGGGCCGCGGAACGGCACATTCCCGCGCTTGCGCATCTCCTCGGAGCCAGCGGGCTCGCCCAAGAGAGCGTTCTCAGTCGACATTTGGTAGGCGTGCGCTTTGCCGGGTTCGTCGATGGCTCAACCGAAATCCTGCTCGAGCGCGTCGCCAAGCTGACGCGACCGGCCAGCACCTCCTTAACACACGAGGCAGGGTGAAACACATGCGCGTCTTTCAACTCGAGAACGGCTGGGGAATGGACAACCTGCATCTGTCGCAGCGCGCCGAACCGAAGGCGGGCCATGGCCAGGTGCTCATCAGGATGCGGGCATCCTCTCTCAACTATCGGGACCTCGTCGTGCTTGACCAGGGTTACGGGCGCACGACCGGCAAGCTTCCGCTCATTCTCCTGTCGGACGGCGCTGGCGAGGTCGTCGAAACCGGCACCGGCGTAACGCGGGTGAAGGTGGGAGACCGGGTCTGCCCAACATTCTTCCAGAACTGGATCGGCGGCGACCCGAAACCGGAGAATTTCAGCCCTGCACTTGGCGGCACAATGGACGGCACCATGACTGACCTGATGGTGGTCTCCGAGCAGGGCGTTGTGAAAATCCCGGATGGCCTCAGTGATGTCGAGGCCGCGACCCTTCCCTGTGCCGCATTGACGGCCTGGAGTGCCCTTGTCGAGCACGGTCGCGTCAAGGCGGGCGACAAGATCCTGGTGCAAGGTTCCGGGGGAGTCGCGCAATTCGCACTGGCCTTCGCCAAGGCACATGGGGCGCACGTGACCGTAATTTCATCGTCCGACGAGAAGCTTGCCCGACTGAAGCAGAGTGGGGCCGACATCGGCATCAACTACAAGGCATTTCCCGATTGGGCCAAGGCGGTGCGTGAGGTGGCGGCCGACGCGGGAGGCTTTGACAACATTATCGAGCTCGGTGGCGAATCGACTTTCGCGCAGTCGCTGCGTGCGGTGCGACCGGGCGGCACTATCTCGCTGATCGGCGTGCTTTCCGGTCTCAACCTGACGACGTCACTCGGCCCGATTGTGGCGCGCCAGGTGAGATTGCAGGGCATCACGGTCGGTCATCGCAACGGCTTCGAGAACATGCTGCGGGCGATCGAGGCCTGCAACATCAAGCCGGCAATCGACCGCACTTTCGGCTTCGCAGAACTCAAGCAGGCGCTGGCCTATATCAAGAGTGGGCAGCAGTTCGGCAAGGTTGTGATCGCGCACTAATTGCCATCGCCAGGACACGGATCGAGCCCATTGAAAGAGCGCCTGCATGTATTATCCGACTGCATTTGCCGAAGCGACGCCCGACAAGATCGCCTACCAGCTCATCGGCAGCGGCGAGACGGTGACTTATCGGCAGTTGGAGCAGCGCTCGAACCAGGCCGCGCAGCTTTTCCGCGCATGTGGACTGCAGACGGGCGACCACATCGTCATTCTCATGGAGAACAATCGCCAGTTCCTCGAGGTATGCTTCGGGGCTGATCGCGCGGGTCTCTACTACACCGCGATAAACACCAATCTGCTACCGCACGAAGCCGCCTACATCGCGCGCGATTGCGGCGCCAAACTCATCGTAACGTCCCGCGTCTTTGAAGCGGCAGCGTTGGTCTTGCGCAGCACGGTCGAGACGATTTCGTGTTGGTTCGCAGTAGGCGGGTCCATCGATGGCTATCGTGATTGGGATAGCGCCGCTGCGTTGCAGCCCCCCACGCGCATCGCCGATGAGATGCAAGGGCTCGACATGCTCTATTCGTCCGGCACGACAGGGCGTCCCAAAGGCATCAAATGGCCCGCGCTCGGCCAGCCACCGGGGCAACGTACAATGCTGATCGATTTGCTGTGCAGGCTCTTCGCGTATGACGGAGACACGCGATATCTATCGCCGGCTCCTTTGTATCACGCCGCCCCGCTGCGGCACTCCATGACGGCGATCAAGCTTGGTGGGACGGTGTTCATCATGGAGAAGTTCGATGCGGAGAAAGCCCTGCGCATCATCCAGGATCACGCGATCACGCACGCGCAGTTCGTGCCCACGATGTTCGTGCGCATGTTGAAGCTGCCATCGGCCCTCCGGGAGACATTCGATGTTTCATCGCTCGAATATGCCATCCACGCCGCAGCACCCTGCCCCGTCGACGTGAAGGAGAAGATCATCGCGTGGTGGGGACCCATCGTCTATGAGTACTATGCCGGCACCGAGAACAACGGGTTCTGCTTTATCGATACCACGGAGTGGCTGACCCATAAGGGCTCGGTGGGGCGCGCCATGCTTGGGGAACTTCACATCTGCGATGAGCATGGCGTGGAGCTGCCTGTCGGTGAAGAGGGCGAGGTTTATTTCGCCAATGGACACCCTTTTGCATATCACAATGATCCGGATAAAACGGCCGCCAGCCGAAATGCGCTAGGGTGGACCACGTTGGGCGACATCGGGCGCGTGGATCGCGATGGCTATCTTTATCTCGTGGACCGGAAGTCATTCCTGATCATATCGGGTGGTGTGAACATCTATCCGCAGGAGATCGAGGACATCGTGCTCACGCATCCGGCCGTGGCTGACGCTGCGGTGATCGGCGTGCCAAACGAGGACCTGGGCGAGGAGGTGAAGGCTGTCGTGCAGTTGCTGGACCCAAACGCGGCGAGCAGTGCACTAGCAAATGAAATCATCACCCACTGCAAGGCGAGCCTGGCAGCCTACAAGTGCCCGCGCAGCGTGGATTTCATGGCAGAACTTCCGCGCCAGCCGACAGGCAAGCTCTATAAACGTCTCCTTCGCCAGAGCTACATCGACACCCTTCCGAAATAGCATGCAACGCTCACAGAACTCCAACGCTGCAGCTACCCGAGGCGCAAATCGTGCAGAAATGCCCGGCGCGGCCTCGCAGCGAGACTTCTGCGCGGTGGTCTGCGACGGAATAAACCCATGTGGAACCTGGGTCCGCTTCGGGCGCGGGGCTGCCGGTCGCTGATACCCTGGCGAAGCAGCTGGATTTATCACGTCCGCGTTCGCTGGCGACCTTAACCACTTCTTGGAGGCACAGTTGATTGGCCGACCAGTCTCACGATTTCCAGCTCCACCATTTCCAAATTTTCGCACAAATGTCGTAGCCACTTTACGCGGCGCCGCATCCGGCGCGACCAGACTGGTGAATGGCTGCGCACTCAGGTGAACACCGCGGCGGTGATGGCGCCGAAGTGGCAGGCGGTGGCCGCGAGCACGAAGCCGTGCCAGATGGCGCGGTGGTAGGGGATGCGCTCCAGCACGTGAAACACGACCCCGATGGTGTAGAGAGCGCCGCCGATGGCGAGCAGCACGAGCACCAGGGGGGCCACGGCGTCGGCAAGCGGGCCGAACATCACGACGCCGATCCAGCCAAGCCCAAGATAGAGCGGAATTGCAAAGCGGTCCCACGTGGACGCGAGCAGCAGCTTTCCTGCGGCTCCCGCGAGCGCGATGCTCCAGACGAGGGTGAGCAGGCTCAGGCCTCCGGCGCCACCGATCTTGAGCGCCGTGAGTGGCGTGTAGGTACCTGCGATCTTCACGAAGATGGCTGCATGATCGAGCCTCTGCAGCAGGGATTTCGCGGGCCGCGAGGGCGGCGTCATGTGATAGGCGGCAGAGAAGCCGAACATGGCCAATAGCGTGGCACCATATACAGCAAGGCACATCGTCGATGCGACAGGGAGCCAAGCCGTCGCGGCGATCAGCATTGCGGCAACAGCCATCGCACCTGCCGTGACGCCGAGGACGTGAATGATGGTGTCGGCCCGCTTCTCGGCGGGACGATGGAGTTCGCGCATCACTTGCGATCTTGCCCCTTCCTGGCTGGCGAACTTGATTTTCGCGCGAGCGTTGCGGGGAAACTGGGCTGAAATGCGACGGGCATGTGGAGCGCCGGGAACAGCGAAACGGCGATCGCCTCGAGAGATTGCCGGAATTGTGCGGCCTTGTGTTCAACGCGCGCCGCTTTTGATGGATGCGTCTGCGTACGGGGCGCTTGTTTGTAGCTCTAGGACAGAGACGGCAACGTGTCGGGAAGCGGGACATAGCCCGATGGCGTGTGCCGGAAGAGCGGACATCCGAAGACGGCGTGCACTTTGCGTGCGAGTATCGGATCGACTGCAGACAGCGCGGGCATCCAGCGTGTCGTCTGCTTCATGGCAACGACGATGGCGACGGCCTCGATCCCGAGGCGCGCGAACAGGCGAAGCACGGCGAGCAACGAACTGCCGGTCGACACAGCGTCATCGACCACGACCACGCGCTTGCCCTGCAGCAAGGGAAGCAGGTTGGGATCGAGGTAGAGACGTTTTCCCTCGCCAGGGCTGGTGATTGAGCGGATCGGTTCCGAAAGTGCCTCGTCGTACCAGTACTTGCGCGAGTAACCGAGCGGGACATAGCGCTGCTGGCCGAGTGTCTTCGCCACGTGAGGCGCGAGGGCAAGGCCGAGTGTGGGAAGCGCGGCGATCACGTCCGGAGCCTCGGGCCGCGCGAGGTCTCCCATTTCCTCGCCGAGAGCCTCGACCACGCCAAGTGATGCCTGGTTTGCGATCAAGGATGCGACGGCGTGCTGGCCATCGGGGAGAGGACGCAGTGGAAGGACGAGAACCCTGCCGGAGCGCAAGCGTACCGGATAGCTGTTGTCGAACGGTGGTGTCGGCGGCTGACCCTGCGGCCAATCGGCCAGCAGTTCTTGCCAGTAATGGGTGGTCGGCTCGGTCACGTCACAGGCCCAGCAGTGAATGCGGGGCGAAGCTGCACGTGAAACCGGGCCGGCGCAATGCGGGCGATGGTCCCGCTCGCGAAGGGCTGTGGACGCGCTACGGCAAGTCAGGAGTGTTGCGGGGCGCTCCTGACTTGCCGTGAGTTGGGCTCGTGTTGGCGATCGCTCCGTCGGCGCGGGGTAGCTCCTTCAGAACGATAAAACCGATGCGCAACTCGTTGCGACCAGAGGATGTGGGATAGAGAGCTTGTTGTTGGCTGGACAAACCCCAATTCTCACCCTCTGACGGGGTGGATAACGCCAGCTGAAGCGTCCTATTCCCCAGAGGGCGCATTTTTTCTTGCTCAGGCATCGGCAGGCCTATATGCGGCCCTATCGGATGTGCGGGGGCATGGCAAAATCATCACACCGGAGCAGTTTCGCACATGGGTGCCCAGGATTGCTGCCGATACGGCTGTTGCTTACGGATTAATTGCTGCGGCCACACGTTCTCACGGCACAGCGGCTTGGGGGCGACCGCGTGACGGATGACGTAAGACACCAGATGGTGGCGCTGCTTCCGCGTCTGCGGCGCTTTGCGTTCGTCCTGACACGAGACTTGGAGCGTGCCGATGACCTGGTCCAGGAGACATGCGTTCGCGCGCTCGACAAGCTCGGGCAGTGGGAAGCCGGCACGCGTCTCGACAGCTGGCTCTATCGCATCGCGCAGAACATCTGGTTCGACACGCTACGGGCGCAGAAAACGCGAGGGCAGCAGCAGGACATCGACGAGCGCTACGACCTCGTCGGAGAGGATGGACGAAATGTCGCCGAAAGCCGATTGGCGCTCGCCGATATCTCGAACGCCATCGGGAGGCTGCCGGCGGAGCAGCAGGTGCTCATCGCGCTCGTGTGCATCGACGGCCTTTCCTACAAGGAAGCCGCCGAGACGCTGCAGGTGCCGATCGGGACAGTGATGAGCCGGCTGGCGAGGGCGCGGCAGGCGCTCTACGTCGCAGCGGGGCGCCCGGCGAAAATCGGCAGCGACAAAGACTAGGCGAGTGGAGTTCGGGTGTGGCGCAAGTGACGGATGAAGAGCTGATGCAGTTCGCTGATCGCACGCTCAGTGCCGCAGAGCACGCCCGTATCGCGGGCCTCGTTGCGGATGATCCCGCAGCCCGTGCACGCCTTGCACATTTCACGGAGACGGGGCGTGTCCTCTCCGATCCTTACAGTGCGATCGTCAATGCGCCGGTACCGCAGCATCTTGTCGATCTCGTGATGGGGCGGCCGGTCAAACATGCAGCGCGGACAAGGCGCGTGGGGGAAACGCCGCGCGCGTCGCTCATGGAATTTCTCGGCAATCTGCTTCCCTTGGGGCCGGCCGTTTGGCGGCCGGCGTTCGCGGCGGCAGTGCTGGTGGCGGGCGGTGTGATCGGCTGGTATGCGCATGGTGTCGGGGCAGGTGCAGGTGCGGGCGAGATCCTGTCGTTGCAGAACGGTCGTATCCTGGCAGAGGGAACGCTGCTGACGGCACTCGAGACAGCGGCGAGCGGGCAGAAGGTGGTCGGCTCCGACAAGGCCACGGCCAGCGTGCAGGTGCGGCTGACGTTCCGGAACCGCGGGCAGAGCTATTGTCGCCAGTACGAGATTACGCAGAGGGATGGCGGGGCCCTGGCGGGCGTTGGATGCCGCGCGCCTGATGGGCGCTGGATCGTCGAATTCCACGCGCCCACGGCCGTGGGCCCCTCCGCAAGTACGCAGTCCGTTCCTGCCGACGATGCCAAGGCTGCGCTCGCCGGCGTGGTCGATGGCATGAAGGACGGTGATGCCTTCGGGCGCGAGGAAGAGGCCGA
>JBDHTJ010000146.1:0-13094 GCA_039808585.1 Hyphomicrobiaceae bacterium
TCACCGGAAGCACCGACACGGCAGTGTCACTGCGCCCGCAGATGCCTGCCGCCATCAGATCGAACGGCGCCACCAGCGTCGCCCTCGACATCAAGGTGCCGGATCGCGACCTGCCGTCCAACTCCTTCATTCGTGTGCGCGGGCTGCCGGAAGCGGCCTCGCTCAGTGATGGATTTGCCGCTGCCGCTGGGACCTGGTCGGTGCCGATCAAGGCGCTGCCGCATCTCAAGATCAACCTGCCTCCCGCCCTCACCGGACAACAGGTGCTCACGGTGCAACTGGTTTCGACGGAAGGCGTGGTGCTGGCAGAGGGCCAGTCCTCGCTCATTCTCGCGGCCGCATCTCCTTCCCAGCCTTCCCCTGCGACTGCGGCGCCTGCACCGGCTGCCAAGAGGGACGCCGTTGCGATCGGCAAGCTGCCCACGCCGGCGAAGCCTGCGCCCAAGCTCGCCCCGGAAGAGCGCCAGCGCGGCGAGAAGCTGGTTGCCCAGGGCGACCGTTATCTGGAGAGCGGCAACATCGCCGTCGCGCGCGCCTATTACCAGCGGGCCGTCGACATCGGCCTCGGGCTGGCAGCGTTGCGCCTCGCTGCAACCTACGATCCGACAGAACTCGAGCGGCTGCGGGTGCAGGGCGTGGTGCCGTCACCGGCTGACGCCCGAAAGTGGTACGAGCGCGCGCGCGAACTTGGGGCGCCCGAGGCCGACGAGCGCCTGGCACGCCTCACGAACTGAGAGGCGTCAGTCGACGATGGGCTTGTGCCAGCGGCCATAGCGCCAGGGCGCGAGGCTGTGATGCTCGTGGCGGATATCCGGCACGGGGTCGAAGCCGCTGCTGCCCCAGGGATTGCAGCGACAGATGCGCGAGAGTGCGAGCCAACTGCCCCGCCACGCGCCATTGCGGTCGATGGCTTCCAAGGCATATTCGGAGCATGTCGGCAGATGGCGGCACTCCCACCCGACGATAGGCTTCAGAGTCCAGCGATAGGCATGCACGGGTGCTTTCGCCAGCGCCTTCGCCAGCGCCGCGAGGTGCGGCTGAGCCGGCGCCTTCATGCCTCGGCCGGCTGCGACGCCTGCTTGGCCTCGGCCTCGCTCAGCGCCTGCTCCACCGCATCGAACACGAGCAGCGTGGAGGCGTGGCGCGCCTTGTAGTCCTTCACGGGCTCCAGCACCGCCAGATCCGCCCAGCGCCCCTGAGGCGGAGGCCCGCCCTGCTTGAGCATGGCCCGCATGCGGGCCCCAACCTCGCGCAGTTCGGCCGCAGGCGTGCCCACGATGTTGCGCGCCATCACCGAAGCGCTTGCCTGGCCGAGGAGGCAGGCCTTCACGGTCTGCCCGTAGGCCGCGACCTTTCCGTCGGCAAGATCGAGTTCGACCGAGACCGTGGAGCCGCACAGCTTGGAATGCGCCGTGGCGTGGCCCTGGGCATGCTCAAGCTTACGCGCCGGCCCGATCTCGGCCGCAAGCTCCATGATCTTCGCGTTGTAGAGCGCGCTCAAATCCACCATGTCCAGGCCTTGCTGATCCCCAGTCTCTCTGGCTGCAAATATCGGCCCGCAAGCAGCAAAGTTCAATGTGACCTGTTTCCGTCCTATGCAAGGCCTGCATGACGGAACGGGCCCAAGGGGCTAAAAGGGAGCCCCCCGTCGTCCCCTCGACTTTCGCCGCCAGGATGTCCATGAGCGCTGACACCGACACGCACTTTGCGCCCCGCACCAGCACTGCCGAAATCGAGCACGGCCAAGCGTTCATGCCGAAGTTCGACGCCGACGGGTTGATCCCTGCCATCGTCACGGATGCGGCAGGCGGCGGGGTGCTCATGTTCGCCTGGATGAACCCCGAAGCCCTTGCCCTGACGCTGGAAACGGGCGTCGCCCACTTCTACAGCCGCTCCCGGCGCAAGCTCTGGAAGAAGGGCGAGGAGAGCGGCAACGTGCTGCGCGTACATGAGATGCGCACCGACTGCGATCAGGACGTCGTGTGGCTGAAGGTGAACGTCGAGGGCGACGGGGTCGCGTGCCATACCGGTGCCCGCTCGTGCTTCTATCGCCAGGTCGCACTCGGCCCGGACATCGGCAGGCCCGCGCCACTGTCGCAGGCGCACGACTGATCAATTAACTCCGCATTGACCACAAAGTGCCGCGAACCCCTGTGCCGGCAGCTGCGTGACGCCTTTGGCACGCCCGGAAGGCTGCTGTTAATCCTTGCGTAGCTGGCCTTTAAGCGCTCCGCGCCTACCCTTCCCCATTAGCCGCACAGCCCGCGCCGCAACGACGGGCAACCTGAAGCGGTTTTGCGGGTTTGGAACCTCAGGAAGTTTCGAGGGGTAGCGCGATGAGCTGCAAGATCGGGTTGGCACTGGGGGGCGGGTCGGCGAGAGGCTGGGCGCACATCGGCGTGCTGCGCGGACTGCAGGCTGCCGGCATCATGCCGGACATCGTGGCGGGCACATCCATCGGCGCCGTCGTCGGCGGCTGCTACGTAGCGGGCGAACTCGATGCGCTGGAAGGCTTCGCGCGCGATCTCACGCGGCGCAAGGTGCTGAGCTTCCTCGATTTCAATTTCACGGGCTCAGGCCTGATCAACGGCAACCGCCTGTGCGACGTGCTCAACGAGCGCCTCAACGAGGTTGCCATCGAAGGGCTTGCACGCCGCTTCGTGGCCATCGCCACCGAGATCGGCACCGGCAACGAGATCTGGCTGGCGCGCGGGCCGCTGGTCGATGCCATGCGCGCATCCTACGCGCTGCCCGGCATATTCCGCCCCGTCAAGATCGAAGGCCGCTGGCTGTTCGACGGGGCACTCGTGAACCCCGTCCCCGTTTCCGTGTGCCGCGCCTTGGGCGCCAACTACGTGATCGCGGTCTCGGTCGGTGCAGACTTCGGAGGCCGCGGCACCGTGGTACCGCACGTGGAGCCCATCGGCCTCGAGGAGGAGACACCGCAGGACGTCGAGCCGGAGGGCCTGTTTGCCCGTAACAGCCGCGCCGTGAAGAAACTCGTCCAGCGCCAGATCTTCGGCCGCAAGGACAATACGCCCGGCATCAGCCGCGTGATGATGGACGCCCTCAACATCGTACAGGATCGCATCTCGCGCTCGCGCCTTGCCGGTGATCCGCCGGATGTGATGGTCGCCCCGCGCATGCCGACGTTCGGGCTTTTCGATTTCCACCAGGCAGAGGGCATGATCGCGGCAGGCCGCGCTGCCATCGAGCGCGAGATCGACAACATTTCGCGCGAGATCGCCATGCGGCAGCCACTCAAGGGCACGCGCACTGTCAAGGAGCCGATCCACGTGCAGCTGCGCGTCGGCTGAGGCCGGCGTAGCACATCGGCCCGGCAGAACAGCGCCGGACGAACAGGACAGAGGGCCGCGTCTCCCGATCCGAACCTGCCGTGGGAACCGACCGGCAGCACGGGGGCGCGGCCTTCTCTTGCTTCAGTTTCAATTGCTACAGCTTCAGCTGTGCGTGATGTACTCGCGCATGGCCGTGGCCTCCATCTCGACCTCGGCAATGTGGTGCTTCACCACGTCCCCGATGGAGATGATGCCGACGAGCGCACCATCCGTCACCACGGGCAGGTGGCGGAAGCGCCGCGCCGTCATCTGCTCCATGATCTCCTCGAGCGTGTCGCTCTCCTGGCAGGTCACGACGGTACGCGTCATGCTTTCCGACACGGGCCTGTCGAGGCAGGACGGGCCGTCGCTGCCGAGCATGCGGATGATGTCACGCTCCGAGATGATGCCGGCCACCTCGCCGCCGGCACCCACGATGACCATGGCGCCGATGCGCTTGGCCGCCAGCTTGTTGGCGATTTCGATGAGCGTCGTACCCGGGCCTGCCGTGGTCACGGCGCGCCCCTTCTGCCTCAGGATCGTTGCAACGTTCATGCGCGTCTCCTCCGTGACCGACGACAGCGGTCCGTTTGGATACGGCACGACTTGAGCCTCTTGGCGGACCCTTCCCTCGCGTGACGAATGCCAAACGCCGGGCTGTCGGGTTGCTTAGCACCCTCCATCTAGACGAAAGGAGTGTCCGCCAGTTGCAGTCCGGGCGCAAGGCACTCGTTACGCGCGTGCGTCAGGCTCGGGAAAAAGCTCGTCGTCCAGGGTTGGCGCAGGCCGTGCGGGCGGGCTGTCGAACCAGCCGTAGAGCAGGAGGCCCGTGAAGAACCCACCAAGATGGGCCTCCCAGGCGATGCCGCCAGCGTCCGTCAAACCAGCTGCGCCGAACGCAAGCAGAAGGTTGAGGACCGACCACGCCAGGACGGACGTCACGATGCGGCGGTCGCTCACCGTCTCGCTCAAGGTCGACAGGCGCACGTAACGCGTTGCATCGGCAAACGCACGCGGGCCTTGGTCCATGCCGCTGTAAAGGAATCGGAAGGCAGCCCCCATCAAACCAGAGATCGCGCCCGAGGCCCCGACGAGCAGCGTCACGACGGGCCCGTTCACCACGTAGTAGAACAGCGCGCCGGCAGCCCCGCACAGGAAGAACAGCACGAGGAAAGACGGCACCCTGGTGCGGCGCGCAACCGGCGTGCCCATTGCCAGGAGCCAGGCGCTGTTGACCGCCAGGTGCATCCAGTCTCCATGCACGAAGAGATGGGTGATCGGCGAGGTGTAGCGGGCGATGATGCCACCCGGCAACTCGGCCGCCAGATACCCGTAGCGGGCGGGCACGAAGGCCAGCACCGCTGTGAGCCAGGCGTTGTCGTCTGCGGCAATGACCTGCCGCACGCCGTGCACCACGACGCAAATGGCGATCAGCACCAGGACGATGGCGGGAACGTTGAAGATCGGCTGTTTCTGCTGCAAGGGCTCGGCGGCTCCTCACCAAGTTGATCTCGACTGGGAGCACGCTAGGCGGCCGTCAGCCGAGGGCTTCTATAGGCTGCCCGCGCCCCTCGCGATAGGCCTCCCTTCGCTCCCCCGGCGCCTGGGCCGCCGCCAGACATAACCTTAACGGCAGGAAGCCAATCCCCGCGTCCCCGGCGCGTGTTTCACTGCCGGGGCCCTGGCACGATCACTGCTGAGGCAGAGCAGCATCTCTTGAAGCGTCGCGAAACGGCACGAACCGCAACCAGTCTACGGTTACCAGGTTTCACCCATGCACATGGCCCTGCAGACCCTCTACACCTACTGGAACGAGACCCGCGCCGGACGCATCGCCCCCCGCCGCCTCGAGATCGAACCCTCCGCGCTAGGACCTGTGCTTGCCAACACCTTCATGCTGGAGAGGGGCGAGTTCGACCTTTTCCAGTATCGCCTCGCCGGAACCCGCATCTGCGACGTATTCGGCGGTGAACTGCGCGGCCGCGATTTCCTGTCGGGCTTCTCCGACATCGACCGCATGACCTTGAAGCGTGAATTGAAGTCGGTCTGCGAGCGCGGCGCGGCACTCAAGATCGCTGTCCTTGCCAGCTCGGACGTGAGCCACACGGTCGAGATCGAGACCCTGCTGCTGCCACTCATTCACTCCGGCACCGTCATCGACCGTATCATCGGTGCCTCCGCCCCGCGGAGCCTTCCCTATTGGCTCGGACGCGAGAAGCTGTCGAAGCTGAAACTCATCGCGCACGAAATCGTGTGGCCGGATGGACGCCCACACGCGGCTGTCGCTGCAAGCTCGGAGGCTCCACCCTTCGTCCGCGACCCGGGCCCGGTGCGAATCGTGCGCAGCGAGCGGCGCACGTTCCGCGTCCTGCAGGGCGGCCGGAGCGACTGAGCGGCCCCTCCCGTTCCGAAAACATTCCAAATATTGAGCCGCTTCCGCGCACCCCGGGAGCGGCGTTAGCCGTTCGTTAAACAACGCCGTCTCATATTGGCACGAGCAGTGAAACCCCTCAGTGGATTTTCCGGGGCTGCCCCACGGCGTCCCTGACGCCCGCATTTCAGGCGTGAGCAAAGCGAATGGCACAGCCCCAGCCCAGCCTTCCTCGAACCGGCGGCAGCGCGCTCGCCCGCATCATGGCGGAGAAGCGCCGGCACAAGCGCATCGCGGTCAACCTGCACGGCCGCTTCATGCGCGAGGACAAGCAGGAATACGGCTGCGTACTGATCGATCTTTCAGCCGGCGGTGGCGCCGTCAAGGCCGAAGTCTGCCCGGCGCCCGGAGAGCGCATCGTCGCCTCCTTCGAGCAGATCGGTATGCTCGAGGGAACGGTCGCGCGTAGCATCGAGGACGGCTTCGCGTTCAAGATTTTTGCCACCAAGCACAAGCGCGAGAAGCTGATCGCGCAGCTCATGTGGCTCGCCAACCGCAATGAACTCGATGGCGCCGACGAACGCCGCCACGAGCGCTTGACGCCACCCAACAGCCTCGCCGCGATGCAGATCGGCGACGAACCCGTCGCGACCTGCCGCCTGATCGACATCTCGATCTCCGGCGCATCCGTCGCCTCCAACCTGCGCCCGGTGCTCGGCACCGAGATCACGCTCGGCAAGCTTCGGGCACGCGTGGTGCGCCATCACGCGCAGGGCTTCGGCGTGCAGTTCATGGACGTTCAGAACCCCGCCGCCTTGCGGCGCCATTTTGGCTGAGACCCCATGAAAAACGGCCGCAATCACGCATCAAATTACCGGGGCTGGAACTCCAAGCCTCCCCGGTGGTTGCCGTCTGCGTCAGAACGTTGTGAGAGTTGAGGCGGTTATGCAGGTTCGGGGCACCAAAATAGCGTATGCGGTGTTGGCCACGATCGGGCTGTTCGGCCTGGCCCCCACGCAGGCATCAGCACAAGGCCTCGCGAACCGGACCGCGCCGTATATGCGCGTCTATGGCATCGCCCAGCCGCCCTACGGCCACGTCCAGTTCTGCGACCGCCTGCCCGAAGAGTGCAGGAGCGGTATCGTCCAGGAGCAGCGCTTCAACGCCACCCCCGAGCGCCTGAATGAACTCGACCGCATCAACCGGCAGGTGAATCACGAAATCGCGCCCGCAACCGATCTCGAGATCTATGGCCAGACCGAATACTGGACCCTCCCCACCACGCGCGGCGACTGCGAGGATTACGCGCTCCTAAAGCGCAAGCGCCTGATCGCGCGCGGCTGGCCCGCCAGCGCACTGCTCATGACGGTGGTGCGTGATGAAAAGGGCGAGGGCCACGCGGTGCTCACTGCGCGCACAGTGCAAGGCGATTTCGTTCTCGACAACAAAGTGAGCGACATCAAGGTCTGGCACCGCACGGGCTACCAGTACGTCATGCGGCAGTCCTATCTCGACCCGCGCATCTGGATGACGCTCGACCCCGTCGAGGGTACGCCCGCCATGAACCTTTCGGGCGTTTCGCAGGAGCGCCGCTGACGTCGGCTGCGTCCGAACGCTGCTAACTTTGCGGCTTCAGCTTGTCCCTGTAGATCGGCCAGCGGTGCGCGTAATTCTCGACGCCCGCCTGCATCCGCACCTTGTCGAGGTCGGTCACCTGCCGGATGAGCTTGCCCGGCGCGCCCATGATCACGGAGCCGTCCGGGATCACTTTCCCTTCGGGGATCAGCGCGCCCGCCCCGATGAGGCAGTTCTCACCGATCTTGGCGCCGTTGAGCACGATGGCGCCGATGCCGATGAGGCTGCCGCGGCCGATCGTGCACCCGTGCAGCATGACCATGTGCCCGACGGTGACATTGTCGCCGATGGTGAGCGGGAAACCAGGATCGGTGTGCAGCACGCAGCCGTCCTGGACGTTCGAGCGGGCCCCGACGACGATGGTTTCGTTGTCGCCGCGAAGCACCGAGTTGAACCAGATGCTCGCGTCCTCCTCGATCACCACGCGGCCGAGCACAGTGGCGTTGTCGGCAACCCAGTAGCGGCCGCTCGCCGGCACTTGCACGGTGTGGCCGTCGAATTCGTAGAGCGCCATTGCCCCTCTCCCCGTCTCAGTCTTCAAGATCGAGTTCGAGAATGGCCATCTGGAACTGGTAGCACAGCTCTCCGTCGTCCTCGTCGCGCGTGATGGTGCCGACGAACTCGTCACCGACATAGACCTCGGCGGAATCCTTGATCTTCGGACGCGCGCGCACCGACAGCATCTTCGCGCCGAACACCTTGCGCAGGTAGTTCTGGATCTTCACCATTTCCTGCGGGTTCATGGGCCGCTCCTGTTGAGTGTGGCGCCCCTAGTCCGGCGCAGATTTCAAAACGCCCGGCGCGTCTGGCCGAGCCGATAGCATCCGGTTTCGCGGCCCGCAAGCAGAGCACGCGCCAAGCGTGTTGTGCCGGAGGCACCTATGCGGCGAAAGGCGATTTCAGGCGCAGCCGCAATCTTCGATGCCGAGGCGCTGGTCCATCGCGCGCGACGGCTCCGGGCAACCGGCCGGTCCCACCACCTTCGCCGGTACACCCGCAACGGTGACGTTCGCCGGTACCTCGCTCAGCACCACGCTGCCGGCGGCGATGCGCGAGCAGTTGCCGACGCGGATATTGCCCAGCACCTTGGCGCCAGCTCCGATCAGCACGTTGGCGCCGATCTTTGGGTGCCTGTCGCCCGTTTCCTTGCCGGTACCGCCGAGTGTCACGCCTTGCAGGATGGAGCAGTTATCGCCAACGGTTGCCGTCTCGCCGATGACGAGCGCCGTGCCGTGGTCGAGCATGATGCCGCGCCCGATGCGGGCTGCCGGATTGATGTCCACCGCGAAGATACGCGACGCCTGACTTTGCAGGTAGAGCGCGAAGTCACGACGGCCCATCTTCCAAAGCTCGTGCGCGAAGCGATGCGTGACGAGCGCGTGGAACCCCTTGAAGTAGAGCAACGGCTCGATATAGCGGCTGCAGGCGGGGTCACGATCATAGACGGCGGCGAGATCGGCCCGGAACGACACGCCCAGTTCGGGATGATCCTTCAGGACGTGCTGGAACGTCTGGCCGATGAGACCTGCGTCGACGTCGGAGTGGTTCAGGCGCTGCGCCAGGCGATGGCACACGGCGTCCTCGAGCCTCTCCTGGCTCAGCACGGTGGCGTAGATGAAACCGCCGAGGGCGGGCTCTGCCCGGGCCGCCTCCTCCGCCTCGCGGCGAACCTCGGACCAGATCGGATCGACGGCGGCCAGGGGCGCGCGGTCGGCAGTCTTGATGGGAGCCATGACGTTCTCCGTTCAGGGCCTGACACGCAAGCCGGCCCCGCAAGCATTGCCTGCATATGCAGGCAGATACGAAATGCCTCCGCGGCCTGTCAAATCACGGCTCGCGGAGGCGGAGATCAACGCGCCGCCCCCGCCGTTGGATCGCTACTTCTTTTCGGCCTCGATCTGCGCCAGAGCCGTGGCCAACAGGTCGCCGATAGTCTTGCGCAGCTCCTGGTCGCTCACTTTAACGCCCTTCTCGTCGAAGTCCTTGCGAAGCTTGCGGAAAACGTCCTCGTCGCCCTTCTCCGCCAGGTCGGCCTTGCGCACCGCCTTGACATAGTCCTCGACGGCTGTGCCGGCCAAGCCCAGCTTCTCGGCCGCCCACTGCCCCACAAGCTTGTTCCGGCGGGCCTCCGCCTTGAACCTAAGCTCTTCATCCATCGCGAACTTTTTCTCGAAGGACCGTTCGCGTTCATCAAACGTGGTCATCAAATTTCTCCGCTCCTCGACCAGGCTCAGCCCTAGATATAAGAGGTCCCGCCCGGGTTAGCCATATTCCGCAATCGAACCATCGAGCACCAGCCCCTGGTAGCGGGTTGCAGAGGCAGCCCGGAGCGGTCACAGCTCCCTTGTCGCAACGGTGCAGCCCTGCTGGGCTATCGATTGTTTTGAGGCTGCCCTTGGGCTACTGTCCGCCCGCAAGGAAAGGGTGGCCCGGCCGCCCCCCAATGCCGCCGCAGAGACGAAAATTCTCTGGATTTTCAACGTGCCGACCGCAACTACGTCCAATGCGAGCGGCCTTCTCTTGGGACGAGGATCGCACACATGAGCAGGCGGCGTCGAATCTACGAAGGCAAGGCGAAGGTCCTCTACGAGGGTCCCGAACCCGGCACGCTCATCCAGCATTTCAAGGACGATGCGACCGCGTTCAACAACAAGAAGCACGCGCTCATCGAGGGCAAGGGCGTGCTCAACAACCGCATCTCCGAATACATCTTCACGAAGCTCGGCGAGATTGGCGTGCCCACGCACTTCGTCAAGCGCATCAACATGCGCGAGCAGCTCATCCGCGAAGTCGAGATCGTGCCGCTCGAGGTGGTGGTGCGCAACGTTGCTGCCGGCTCGCTGTCGACGCGCCTCGGGCTCGAGGAGGGCAGCGCGCTGCCGCGCTCCATTATCGAGTTCTATTACAAGAACGACGCGCTCGGCGACCCGATGGTCTCGGAAGAACACATCACAGCCTTCGGCTGGGCCACGCCGCCCGAGATCGACGAGATCATGGCGCTCGCCTTGCGGATCAACGATTTCCTCGTTGGCCTGTTCCTCGGCATCGGCATCCGCCTCGTCGACTTCAAGGTCGAGTTCGGTCGCCTCTACGACAACGAGCAGATGCGCATCGTGCTCGCCGACGAGATCAGCCCCGACTGCTGCCGCCTGTGGGATGCACAAACGGCTGACAAGCTCGACAAGGATCGCTTCCGCCGCGACCTCGGCGGCGTGCTCGAGGCCTATCAGGAGGTGGCGCGCCGGCTCGGCGTGCTGACCGAAAATCCGCGTCCCAAGGGCCCGGGTCCCGTGCTGGTCAGCTCCAAGCCCAACTGAAGCCGAACACTGCGTCCATTTGCAGGGGCGGAGAGCGTTGAAAACGCTCCCCGCCCCTTGCTTTTGCGGGGCCCGGGAGGCATGTACGGCCCGACACGAGAGGCCACGACGGAAGCTGAGATGAAGGCGCGCATCAAGATCACGCTGAAGCCCGGAGTGCTCGATCCCCAGGGCAAGGCCATCCAGCATGCCCTCACGGGCCTTGGCTTTGCCGGCGTCAACGACGTCCGCCAGGGCAAGTACATCGAGGTCGACCTTGCAGAGACGGCGGAGGCCGCGGCCCGCGCCCAGGTCGACAAGATCTGCAAGGATCTCCTCGCCAACACCGTCATCGAAAACTACTCCTACGAGCTCGTCCCCTAAGACAGATCGCACAGTCCGTCTCAGCCGAGGCTGCAGGCGACGCGACGGCGATCGATCCTCACCCTAGCCCGCAGCGAGGCATCGACATGCAGGCATCCGTCATCGTCTTTCCCGGCTCCAACTGCGATCGCGACGTGAAGGTGGCGCTGGAGGCGGTCGTCGGCCGGCCCGTGCGCATGGTGTGGCACGGCGAGGCGAGCCTGCCCGCTTCCGACCTGATCGTGCTGCCCGGCGGCTTCTCCTACGGCGACTACCTGCGCTGCGGCGCCATGGCCGCGCACTCGCCCATCATGCGCGACGTGGTGGCGAAGGCGAAGGCCGGCACACCTGTCATCGGCATCTGCAACGGCTTCCAGGTGCTCACCGAGTCTGGCCTGCTGCCCGGGGTGCTGATGCGCAACGCTTCCCTCAAGTTCATCTGCAAGGACGTGCTGCTGAAGGTGGAAACCACCGACACCATGTTCACGCGCAGCTATCGCAAGGGCGAGGTGATCCGCGTGCCCATCGCCCACGCCGAGGGCAACTACTTCACGGATCCGGCCACGCTGGACCGCCTGGAGGGCGAGGGCCGCGTGGTGTTCCGCTACGTCGACGAGGCCGGCAACGCCACGGCCGAGGCAAACCCCAACGGCGCCCAGCGCAACATCGCCGGCATCTGCAGCGAGAACCGCCGCGTGCTCGGCATGATGCCGCATCCCGAGCGCCTGTTCGAGCCGATGCAGGGCGGCACCGACGGCCGCAAGCTGTTCGAGAGCCTGATCGACAAGGTCGCCGCCTGAGACGCCTGCCGCGTCCGTGTTCACCGCGCGCGCACCTCCACGACGCACCCACGAAACGCCCTGCCGCATGGATCAGCCCGTGAAGCCCCAAGCGCGCACCGCCGCCGTCGCCTTCGTGTTCGCGACGGTGCTGATCGACGTTATCGCGCTCGGCATCGTCATTCCCGTGCTGCCGAAGCTCGTCGAGGACATGCTGGGCGGCAACACGCCCCGCGCCGCTGAGATCTACGGCCTTTTCGGCACCGCCTGGGCGCTGATGCAGTTCATCTTCTCGCCCGTGCTCGGCGCCTTGTCCGATCGCTTCGGGCGGCGGCCGGTGCTTCTGCTGTCGATGGCAGGGCACGGCCTCGACTACGTGCTGATGGCGCTCGCGCCTACGCTGCCGTGGCTGTTCCTTGGCCGCATCATCTCCGGCATCACGGCCGCGAGCTTCTCCACCGCCTACGCCTACATCGCCGACGTCACCGAGCCCGAGAAGCGCGCCAAGCAGTTCGGCCTGATGGGCGCGGCCTTCGGCATCGGCTTCGTGGTGGGGCCGGCGGTGGGTGGCATCCTCGGCGCCTACGATCCGCGCCTTCCGTTCTGGGCTGCCGCCGCCTTCTCGCTCGCCAACGCCCTCTATGGCTGGCTTGTGCTGCCGGAGTCGCTGCCGCCGGAGAGGCGCACGCCGTTCCGCTGGAAGGGTGCCAATCCCATCGGCTCGCTGCGTCTCATGCGCTCGCATCCCACGCTGTTCGGGCTTGCGGGCGTCGGCCTGTTCTACCAGCTGGCGCATGCTTCGCTGCCCGCCGTCACCGTGCTCTACGCCAGCTATCGCTACGGCTGGGATACGGCCGCGGTGGGACTGTCGCTTGCAGCCGTCGGCGTGGCGTCCGGCATCGTGCAAGGTGGCCTGGTGCAGACCTTCATCGGCTGGATCGGTGAGCGGCGCACGCTGCTCCTCGGGCTTGCCTGCGGCACGGCCGGGTTCGCCGTCTATGGCCTTGCACCCACCGGCGCGTGGTTCTGGTCCGGCATCCCGCTGATGGCACTGTGGGGACTTGCCGGCGCCTCCAGCCAGGCGATCATGAGCCGCCATGTCGGCCCCGACGCGCAGGGCCAACTGCAGGGCGCCAACTCGTCGATCATGGCGCTTGCGGGCCTCGTGGGGCCCGGCCTTTTCACGCTGACGTTCGCCGGTGCCATCAAGCCCGGCGCCGGCCTCTATCTGCCGGGCGCCCCATTCCTGCTCGCCTCCGGTCTGATGGCTGCGGCGCTGGCACTGGGCTGGTGGGTGACGCGGCCGCGGGCG
>JBDHTJ010000147.1:0-12985 GCA_039808585.1 Hyphomicrobiaceae bacterium
GACAAATGGGCGGGCGTCATCCGCCAGGCCGGCATCAGGATGCAGCAATGACCGCAAGCGCAGGAACCCCGATATCCCTCACCGTCAACGGGCGTCGACACAGCATTTCGGCGCCTGATAATGCGCTTCTGCTCGACGTGCTGCGCAATCATCTGGGCCTCATGGCCGTACGCTTCGGCTGCGGGGCCGGCGCATGCGGAGCCTGCAACGTTCTTGTCGACGGACACGCGGTAACAGCCTGCGAAACGCCGTTGTGGTCCGTGGCCGGCAAGAGCGTCACCACGCTGGAAGGCCTCGGTACGCCCGAAAAGCCTCACGCGCTGCAGACGGCCTTCATCGCCGAGCAGGCGCTCCAGTGCGGCTACTGCACGCCGGGCATCATCGTAACGGCCGCGGCCCTCCTGTCGCGCAATCCGCGCCCCAGCGAGGCCGAAGTGAAGGCGGCGCTGGACCGCAACTTGTGCCGCTGCGGCGCGCATAACCGCATCGTGCGCGCGGTTCTGCGGGCGGCCCAGGAGATGGCATCATGAGCACAGCCTCCCCCGTCCGGCTGCCAGGCAATCTCAACGCCAACCGGCGCCTGTCGCAATGGCTCGCGATCGGCAAGGACGGCACCGTCACAATTGCCAGCGGCAAGGTCGAGATCGGCCAGGGCATCCACACGGCGTTGGCCCAGATGGTGGCCGACGAACTCGACGTCGCGATCGGCCGCATCCGCGTCGCCCAACCTTCGACCGCTACGAGCCCCAACGAGGGTGTCACGGCCGGCAGCCTCTCCGTGCAGGACAGCGGCGGCGCCTTACGTCAGGCGGCGGCCGAGGCGCGTGCCATTTATCTCGCGGCGGCCGCACAACGCCTGGGCGTCTCGGCAGAGAGCCTCGCTGTCGAGGATGGCACCATCGTCGGCCCGGGTAATCTCCGCACGAGCTACTGGGAACTCGCTGACGCCGCCCTGCTGGAGCGCGAGGCCAGCGGAGCCATCAAACCGAAGTCTGCAAACGCCAGACAGCTTTCGGGCCATGGCCTGCAGCGTCTCGACGTCCCCGACAAGGTATTCGGAACGCCGCGCTTCCTGCATGATCTGCGCCTGCCCGGTCTCGCACACGGACGCGTGCTGCGGCCCTCCGGCGTGTTTGCGCGCATCAAGGATTTCGACCCCGCGACCGCTGCTGCCGCACCCGGTGTCCTGGCCGTCGTGCGGGATGGAAACTTCCTCGGCCTCGTGGCCGAGACCGAAGATCAGGCAGAACGTGCTCTGGCGCTTCTGGCCAAGGCGACGCACTGGGAAGATGGCGAGCCCCTGCCAGAAGAAGCCGAGCTTCCCCGGTGGCTCAAGGCACAGCAGGCCGAAACCAAGCTTATCAACGAGAAGACAGCCGCGACACCAGGTGACGCCTCACGCACGATAAAGCGGGCTTATGGGCGCCCCTACATTGCGCACGCCTCTCTCGGGCCCTCCTGTGCCATCGCACACTGGAAGGGCGACGCGTTGGAGGTGTGGTCACACACGCAGGGCATTTTCAACCTGCGCATCGACCTGGCGAAAGTCACGGGCCCGCCTGAGAGCGCTATCACCGTCTCGCATGCAGAGGGTGCGGGCTGCTATGGTCATAACGGCGCCGACGATGTGGCGCTCGACGCCGTGCTGCTCGCGCGCGCGGTGCCCGGACGGCCCGTGCGGGTGCGCTGGTCGAGGGCCGACGAGCTTGCCTGGTCGCCCGTCGGGGCTTCGGCCGAGATCGAGATCGAGGCGGACGTCGATACCGCTGGCGCCGTCGTCGGCTGGCGTCACGACGTGTGGAGCAACGGGCACGTATCTCGCCCCGGGCGCGGCGCGACGCCGACGCTGCTCGCCGGCTACCATCTCGAGAAGCCCTTCCCGCGCTTGCCGACGCAGGACCCGCCGATGGCCGGTGGGGGCGGCTCGGAGAGGAATGCCGTTCCCGAGTATGCATTCCCCGCCTGGCGCATCCGCAATCATCGGCTGCTCGTCATGCCGCTCCGGGTATCCTCGCTGCGGACGCTCGGCGCGCACGCCAACGTCTTCGCCATCGAAAGCTTTATCGACGAACTGTGCGCCGAGACCGGCCAGGAGCCCCTGGATTTCCGGCTTCGTCATCTCATCGATCCTCGCTCACGTGCAGTGATCGAGGCGGCGACGGAAAAAGCGGGTTACCGCAGCTTCAAGAGCGGCGACGGCAGGGGCCTGGGCCTCGCCTTCGCACGCTACAAGAACACGGGCGCCTTCCTTGCATGCGTGGCAGAGGTGGAAGGCGGCGCCGAGCTTGTCGTCAAGCGCCTCACGTGCGCCGTGGATGTGGGCGAAGTGATCAACCGCGACGGCCTGGTCAACCAGATCGAGGGCGGCGCCATACAAGCCACGAGTTGGACGCTGAAGGAGGCGGTGCGCTTCGACAGGCACCGCATCACCAGCGACAGCTGGGACAGCTATCCCATCCTGCGCTTCTCGGAGGTGCCGGCCGTGGACGTGCTGGTTCTCGATCGCCCACAAGAGCCGACGCTTGGCGCCGGTGAAGCAGCGCACGGCCCCGTCACCGCAGCCATCGCCAACGCGGTTGCCAGCGCATTGGGCGTGCGCGTGCGCCATCTTCCCATTACCCGCGATGCCATCTTGGCAGCGATGGCATGAGCCTCAGGACCGAAGGACATACATGCATATTCACGTGCTGAGCGGCGGTGCCGCACAAGGCCTCGTGCAATCGGTGGCCGAGGCCTTCCGGAACGAGACGGGGCTCGAGATCGCGGGCACGTTCGGTGCCGTGGGCGCCATGCGCGAGAAGCTCATCGGCGGCGCGCCCGCCGACCTCCTGATCCTGACGAAGGCGCTGATCGCGAGCCTCGAGACGGGCAACCACGTCGCGCTTGGCACTGCTTTGGACGTCGGCGTGGTCCGCACCGGCGTGGCCGTGCGCGAAGGCGATGCTGCACCAGCCATCGCAGGTGCAGAAAACCTGCGCGCCGCGCTTCATGCCGCCGACGGCATCTATTTCCCCGATCCGAAGCTTGCCACTGCCGGCATCCATTTCGCGAAGGTGCTGGCCTCGCTCGGCATCAAGGCAGATGCCAACCCGCGCCTTCTCACATTCCCCAACGGCGCCACCGCTATGAAGGCCCTGGCCGCCAGCCCGCTCGACCACCCGATCGGCTGCACGCAAGTGACGGAGATCCTCAATACGCCGAAGGTGCGTCTCGTGGGTCTGCTGCCGAAGGAGTTCGAGCTTGCGACCGTCTACACCGCGGGCGTGACAACGAGCGCCAAATACCCGCGCGAAGCCGCCCGTCTCGCCCAGATGCTGATAGCGCCCGAGGCGAAGGTGCACCGCGACCGCCTCGGCTTTGAGGCGCAATGAAGAAACCCTCTCAGCCTCCGCCGAGCTTGAGCTTCATCATGCTCATGTAGAGGTCGGTGCTGATGCTGACCGGCCCCGTGTCGAAGGTGTTGGAGCCGGAAAATAGCGACGAGGCGATATCGCTGCCGGTGTTGTTGGCGACATCCCACTTGGCGGTGAACTTCTTGATGATCTTGTCGACCTTGGCGGGGTCCTGCAGATCCTTGACGTCGAGCACCTTCTTGATGTTGCTCGCCTGCACCGCGATATCCTGCGCCGAAGACATCGGCGAGACATCGAACGCTGTCTGGTAGACCTTCAACAGCGCCTTGTCGGCCAGGATGCCATAGGGACTGGTGACATCCGCGGCCTTACGCTTGAAATACAGCGCCAGCCGGACGCCTTCATTGTCTTGTCCGGCCTCGCTCTCGAGTTGCTGGCGCATATACTGGTCGACGGTGGTCTTCTGCACCGCTTCCGTGGCGGTTGTGGCAGGCCCCAACGCCTTGAAATCGAAAGCCTTCGCGAGCGCCTTGAAGCGCGGATCGTTCATCCTGTTGGCGAGCGCCTTGCTGTCGTCGGGGCCGCCTTCCAGAACTTTCCGGATCAGCGCCTTGGCGTAGGTGAGATCCTCCATACCGAAGGCCTTCATCACATAGCGGTAGACGCGCTGGTTCTTGAACAAGTCGTCGACCGATTTGATGTCGCCGATGTGCGCCTTGTAGTAGTCCGTCTCGCGCTTGACATCAGGCTCCTTGGCGGTGCGCGCCAGGGACTTCGTGAGGTCCTTCGTGATGAGGTTGTAGGACGTATACGTGGACGACAGCACGGGCAGCCTCCAGATGAGGCCTCCGACAATAAGCCCGAGTGTTTACCCGAAACTTACCTGTTCCAACCCAACGCGCCCCGGCAGCAAGAATTCGGCGTTTCGGGCCCCTTCTCGGCAGCTTTGAAGGCCTGGAACAGGCTCGTGATGCAGATTAAAGTGCGGCCGCAACCGGAGGTGCACACCCATGAGCGATCTGATCACCAGCGAGGCGGAACTGGACGCCATCTACGGCCCTTCGCCGGAAGCGGCCATCATCAAGGAGATCGATCACATCTCCGACCACTACCGCACCTTCATCGAGGCTTCGCCGTTCGTGATCCTTGCAACGTCCGGCCCCGGGGGCATGGACTGCTCTCCGCGCGGCGACCCGAAGGGCTTCGTGCGCGTCGTCGACAAGAAGACGCTGATGATCCCCGACAGGCGCGGCAACAACCGAGTCGACTCGCTGCGCAACATCGTGCGCGACCCGCGCGTCGGCTTGCTGTTCCTGGTGCCGGGCGTCGGCGAGACGATGCGCGTCAATGGCACGGCGAAGCTCTCTCGCGACCCGGAACTGTGCAAGAGCTTCGAGATGCAGGGCAAGGTGCCGTCCTGCGTGATCGTGGTGACGGCAGAGCGCGTCTACCCGCAGTGCCAGAAGGCGCTTGTGCGCTCCAAGCTGTGGGACCCCGCCCAGCATATCCCCCGTTCGGAGCTGCCGACGGTGGGACAGATGGTGCAGGCCATAAAGGCAGACTTCGACGGAAAGACCTACGACGCCAACTACCCCGAGCGCCTGCGGCAGACGATCTACTGATCGCCCGGCTGGCGCTGCTCAATGCAGCACCGGCCCCTTTAGGAAATCACGCCGGTCGCCCGAGTGCACGTTGAGGGAGCGCACGCGCCCCTCGCGGCTGATCGTCAACGGCACTTCCACGCCCGCCGGTCCCAGGCTCCACACGCGCCGGAACAGATCCGCAAGCGAGCTCACACGGCCTCCAGCCACGTCCAGGATCACGTCCCCCACCTGCAGGCGCGCGTCCTGTGCCGGCCCCTTGGCTGCAACACCGAGAACGGCAATGCCACCTTCCAGTTCCGAGGCGTAAAGGCCTAGCCAGGGCCGAGCCGGCTTGTTCGGCCGCCCGATGGTCACGAGATCATCCAGGATAGGTTTCAAGAGGTCGATGGGCACGACCATGTTCGCGTCCTCGAGATTCCGCCCGCCAGCCGAGCGCTGGATTTGCAGCGAACCGATGCCGATCAGTTCACCCGCTGAATTGATGAGGGCCGTGCCGCCCCAATTCGGATGTGCCGGAGCCGTGAAGATCGCCTCATCGAGTACATACTCCCAGTAACCCGCGAATTCCTGCTTGGCGATGATCCGCGCCGCCACCGCGTGCGCGATACCGCCGCCCCCCGCCACCACCACATCATCACCCACGCGGGCCGTGGCAGAGCTGCCGATGGGCAAGACAGGCAGGTCGACGCGCGCCAGCAACTGCACCAAGCCGAAGCCTGTCTCCTGGTCGAAGGCCACGACATGGCCCGGCAACACCTTGCCACCGGCAAGCGTCACCCAGACCGTCTGCGCCTCGGTAATGAGATAGCCGATCGTGAGCACCAGGCCGTCGCGCCTGATGACGACGCCGTTGCCAGCGCGCTCCGTCCCCAGCGTTTCCGCCGTGAAGGCATCCGGCGGGATCACCGCGCGCACACTCACCACGGCGCGCAAGACGTCCTCGAGATCGTAGTCGTAGTCCTGTGGCTTGGGCTGCAAGTGCGGCTCCCGGGTAAGACAGTGCAGCCTTATAAGATTAGACCGGCTTTCCGGTTGCGGCGAGATGCATTTCGGCGTGGCGGCATCGTTGCCGTGGCCGAACCCGAAAAGGTCACGATTTCGGCAGCTTGGCAAACGCGGACAGCGCCCTCTCACGCCCCACGTCGAGGTCGACGAGCGGAGCTGGATAGGTCTTCCCGATCGCCACGCCTGCAGCCGAAAGCACCATCGCGGGTGCCTCCCAGGGCTTGAAGAGGTGGGGCGCAGGCAGCTTGGCAAGCTCTGGCACCCAGCGCCTGATGTAGGCGCCTTCCGGATCGAACTTTGCCGCCTGCAGCACGGGGTTGAAAACGCGGAAGTAGGGGGCAGCGTCCGCGCCGGAGCCTGCCACCCATTGCCAGCTCGCCGGATTGTTCGCGGGATCGGCATCCACCAGCGTGTCCCAGAACCATCTTTCGCCTGCGCGCCAGTCGATCATCAGGTGCTTGATGAGATAGGACGCCGCAATCATCCGCACACGGTTATGCATATAGCCCGTGTGCCAGAGTTCGCGCATGCCGGCATCGACGATGGGCACGCCAGTCGCACCCTGCTGCCAGGCCCGCAGAGCGCGCGCATCATCCCGCCAGGGAAAGCCGTCGAACCTCCGAGCGAAGTTTTGCGTGGCGAGGTCCGGGTTGTGAAAAAGCAGGTGATAGGAAAACTCGCGCCATCCCAATTCCGACAGCACCTTGTTGCGATCGGCCTGGGAGGCCTCCGGCGCCTCCCCGCGCGAAGCCTCCACCGCATGCCAGACCTGGCGCGGGCTTATCTCTCCGAAGCGCAGATGCGGCGACAGCCGCGACGTGTGCGCAAGATCTATACGGTCACGGCCATCTGCATAGCCGCGCAGATTGCTGCGCACGAAGGTCGTGAGAAGGCGTTGCGCGCCGTCCTCTCCCGGCGTCCATGTCTGGCCGAGACCAGCGTCCCATTTGATCCGAGGCAGCAGGCGGAGCGACGCCAGCGGGCGAGCCGCGATGGAAGACGGAAGCGCCATGGATTGCAGCCGCTCCGGCACGGGCAGCGGCGGCGGTGGCAGGATAGCCTGCGTGAGCGCGCGATAGAACGGCGAGAAGACACGGAACGAAGCCCCTGCCTGCGTTCTCACCTCCCAGGGCTCGGCGATGAGATGATCGTTGAAGCTCTCAACCGCGATCCCCCGCTCGCAGAGGGCCGTCTTTACGCGGGCATCTATCTCCCGCTCGCTCTTGCCATAGCGGCGGCTCCACGTGACGAGCCTCGCCCCGATTTCCTGGGCAAAGGCCGTCACGACGTCGAAGGCAGGCCCCTCCAGTATCGTCAACGAACCGCCGCGCGCACGCAGGCCCGCATCGAGAGCTTCGAGCGCGTGATGCAGCCACCACCGCGAAGCACCCCCGAGGCGGCGAATGCCGTCGCTGGCTTCGTCGTGGACGTAGAGCGCCACGATGGGACCACCGTTCTCGACAGCGGCATGAAGCGCACGGTTGTCCGCAAGACGCAGGTCGTCGCGGAACCAGACGATCGCAGGGCTTTCAGACGATTTCGGACGGGGCATGCGCTTTATACGAACAAGCACCCGTCGCGGATCGCATCAGCGACGCCGCGCCGCATAAAGGATGAGGAAGACGCCCCCGATCACAACGCCCATGGCGGGAAGCAGGCTCAGATCCAGCACGTAGACGGGGATCAGGCCAACCGCGCTTGCCGCCAGCTGCACGAGAAGGGTGGCGACGGGCGTGAAGGCGCTGGTGGCTGCGAAGTTCTCCGTCGTGATCTTGACCACGCTCGAGAAACTCAGAAAGGCCATGGCGGTAAGCACCACGCTGCCAACGAGGCCGCCGAGCAGGATCGTAGGCACGTGCATCATCTGGGCAAAGGTCGGCACCAGCGTTGTTGCGGGCAGTAGACCAGCGCCCATCAGCAACGCGCTGAGTGCGGCGGCAAGCAGGCTCACGATCGAGCTGACCAGCACCACCAGGCCGGTGATCCGCAATTTTTCCTTCACCGTGCGCGCCTGGCGGTTCCAGGGGTGGAACTCGGCCGAGAAGCCGCGCAAGTTGAAGGAAGCGGCAGAGGCGAGGCCCCAGATCAGCACCTGCAGCCGATACTGCGGATCGACCACCCAGATCAGCGGCGCGATACCAGCAACCACCACCGCACCTCCGGCGGCGGCCATGAGCGCTGGTCGCCGCTTGAAGATAAGAACACCCACCACCAGCGAAACGGGAATGGACAGCCGCACGATGAGGCTGCCGTGCGCGGGAGCGATGTGCTCGAGCAGCAGGTAGTAGAAGATCTCCATCAGGATCGTTCCGGCACCCACAGTCCAGCTTTGCGGCGTGAGGACGATGGCGAGCCAGTGCGGACCTGGCCCCGTGACCGCAAGCAGCACCAGCGCCGACGTCAGCATCGCATAGAGCACGAAGGCGATCGGATGCGAGCCTAGCTGATGCCCCACGACGTACGTGAGACTGAGCACGGCAATGGCGATGACGTACAGGCCCGCCTCCACCCAGCCGCTGATGGGATACTGCGGCGGGCGCGCTGGCTCGATCTGTGCTGTTGAACGCTGCATGAGGGGGATCGGCTCAAGCCTTGGTCGGAGCAAAGCGCAGGAAGTGGACCGAGGTATCGCCCCACGTGCGGCTGTCGACCAGCGCAAAATCAGCAGGCAATTCAATTTTCGCGTCCCGGCGCTCCTCCACGACACATAGGGCACCGGCGGCCAGCCATCCCCCTGCTGCTGCGCTTGCCAAGGCCTTTTCGGCCAATCCCTTGCCGTAGGGTGGATCGAGGAAGACCAGGCGATGCTGCTCGCGGCCGGAGGCAGGGCCGAGGTTGGTGGCATCACGGCGGAATATCTTGGTCACTCCCGTCAGCCCGAAGGCTTCCACGTTCTGCCGGATGAGCGCGCGCGCGCCAGCCTCCTCCTCCACGAACAGGCAGTATTTTGCGCCCCGCGACAGGGCCTCTATCCCGAGCGCACCAGTCCCTGCAAAGAGATCCAGGACGCGTGCGCCCTCCAGCTCGAAACCCTCGATGCCGTGTGCCAGGATGTTGAACATCGCCTCACGCACGCGGTCGGACGTGGGCCTGATGCTCATGTCATCGGGCGTCGCGAGCGGCCGGCCCCTCAAGGTTCCGCCGACGACCCTCATCGCCGCTCGCCCTTTTGAGACTGTTGCCGCGCGCGACCCTGGCCATGTCCCGCGCGACGATCCACAGCGTCGTCCTCCAGGCCAAGCTCTCGTGCCACCGACGCGCCGAGCTGCTCGACAAGCACGCGCCGCTTCACAGGCTCGACGGCGCCTGCCGGCAGATCCAGCAGCTGGAAAGGTCCGTACGACACCCGTATCAAACGGTTCACGGTGAGGCCCAGGTGCTCGAGGATCTTGCGCACCTCGCGATTTTTCCCCTCACGCAGCGCGATATCGAGCCAGACATTGCTGCCCTGCACCTTGTTGATGGCCGCTTCCACCGGGCCGTAGCGAACACCCGCGATCTCGACGCCATCCTTCAGCCGGCCAAGCGCCTCCGGCGTCGTCTGCCCGTGTGCGCGCACGCGATAGCGCCGCAGCCAACCCGTGGACGGCAGTTCGAGGTGGCGTGCAAGACCGCCATCGTTGGTGAGAAGCAGCAGACCTTCCGTATTGAAGTCGAGACGCCCCACGGAGATCACCCGCGGCATCTCCTCCGGCAGCGCCTCGAATACAGTGGGCCGCCCCTGCGGATCGCGGTGCGTGGTGACGCGACCGCGTGGCTTGTGATAGCGCCATAAGCGCGGCGGGTCTGGCGCACGCAGCGGCTGGCCGTCCACCACCACCTTGTCGCTCTGGGCCACGTCGAGCGCCGGGCTCTTGATGACGGTCCCGTTCACCGAGACACGGCGCTCCGCGATCCAGCGCTCCGCTTCCCGGCGCGAGCACAGGCCCGCCCTGGCGAGCGCCTTGGCGATGCGCATGGGCCATAGCGGGGCAATGTCGCTCTTGTCGGACGAGCGTTGACGATGGGACGGTTTGGTCATGGAATGCGGGCGCTTGTCGTTCGAGAGGATCGCCCTTATGCCACCTTCGAAGGCGCCCGGCCACATGCTTGCCGCCCTCGCTGAGGCTGAAGCTGCCGCAGCCCGTGGCGAGGTACCGGTGGGAGCCGTCATAGTATCCCCGGATGGCCGCCAGATCGCTGCCGCCGGCAACCGTACGCGCGAACTCGCAGACCCCACCGCCCATGCGGAAATGCTGGCCATCCGCGAGGCCTGCAGGGTGCTGGGCAGCGAGCGGCTGACGGACTGCGACCTCTACGTGACGCTGGAGCCCTGCCCCATGTGCGCAGCGGCCATCTCTTTCGCCCGCATCCGCCGCCTCTACTTCGGCGCGCAGGACCCGAAGGGTGGCGGCGTGGAGAACGGCCCCCGCCTATTCAGCCAGAGCGTTTGCCACCACGCGCCCGAGATCCTGGGCGGGATCGAGGAGACGCGGGCGGGGGAGATTTTGCGGGCCTTCTTCGCCGCGCGGCGCTAGCAGGCGGCGCCGCCAGTTGCTGGGCGGTGCGGATGGGCACAAGGCCGTGCCGTTCGTAGAGATGGCCGAGCCAGTCCCAGTCCGCCAGCACCGTGCGATAGATCCAGCGATAGCTCTTCTGCAACTGCGCCAGCGCCACGGCCCGTTCGCGGCCTATGAACTCCGAAAGGGCCGCGATCTCGAGCCAGTTGACGACGAGGTGTACGTACGTCGCCTCGTAATTGCGGGCGCCATCCGGCAGCGTGACGGGCGCATCTGGATAGCGCCGGACGAGATCGTCCATGAGCGGGGCCAGCACGTCCACCTCCGGCGTTCCGAGCTTCCAGAGGTACCAGTGCATTTGTTCGTGCAGGTAGGTCGACAGCAGCTGATCCTCGCTGTCGGCAAAACGGTTGCCGAGTGTCAGCACCGGGTGCGCGAAGGTATCGCCGCCTGGCACGATGCGCACGACATTCGTGTATTCGTAGCGGGAAAGATCGTGCCGCCGCCGTAGCGCTTTCAGCAACGTCTCGATCCGCAGGGCCTCTCGCCGCGCGTGCTCGAGATCGACGTCGATGTGTATGTCGGCGCTGGGGCTGCGGGCCACGCTCGCGTTCCAATCCTCTAGGGTTCAGACGGCGCAGTTCTATCGCACAGGCGTCGTGAAGTGCGCCTCGCAAGCAAGCTTTTCAACGGCTTTGACGGATCGGCGCAGATGCGCATGCGCACGCGGCTCTTGGGCAGATGCACGAGGAACCCGCGGATCTCCACAGGTTACACACAGGTGCGCCTACACGGGAAGGCGAGAATCTGATGCAAGCGTCGGACCTGCCCGTCTCGATCCAGGAGCCGACCATGGCTAATTTTCCGACGCACATCGCAATCGGTACGGTCGTCTCCGGCGCCCTTGCAACCGTCACGCTCGCCGCCGATGTCGTTGCTCCCGAGAACCTCGTGGCGGTGACGCTCGCGGGCGTGTTGGGTTCGGTGCTGCCGGACATCGACCTCAAGGACTCGCGCCCCAGCCAGGCCCTGTTCGCCGGGCTTGGCGTGTTCTTCGCCTTTGCGGTGCTGTTCTCGCTGGAGAACAAGTATTCCGTGGTGGAAATGTTGGTGATGTGGCTCGGCACCCTGCTCGCGGTGCGCTACCTGGCAAGACCCATCTTCTACAACATGAGCTACCATCGCGGCATCTGGCACTCGCTCGCAGCCGGCATCTTCTGCGCCTGCGCAACCGCCGTGGTCTACAAGTACCTGCTCGGGCGGCACGAGGGCGTCGCCTGGCTCGCTGCCGGCTTCCTGTTCATCGGCTTCCTCACCCACCTCATCCTCGACGAGATCTACTCGGTGGACGTGATGGACACGCGCATCAAGTCGTCCTTCGGCACGGCCATGAAGCTCGCCGACTTCAAGCATCCCGGACATTCGATCGCGATGGTGGCGGCTGCCATGTTCGCCTTCTGGCTGGCGCCATCCACCAAGACCTTCACCGACGGCATGACGTCGAAGCCGATGTGGACCGATCTCAACAAACGCATGCTGCCGCACGATCAGTGGTTCGGCGTCGACTGGCGCAACGTTGCAAAGCTCCCCGAATTCCGCAGCAAGAGCGAGACCACGCCTGCAGCCGCACCGGCGCCGAGCAGCATCTCTACCGGCTCGATCCCCACGCCCGCGCCTGCGTCCGCCACTGAACCCACAGCCCCCGCCAAGGACGCCAAAGAATAGGCGCGACACGACCTTCATCTCTGATGGCATGCCCGCGAAGGCTGGCATCCACGCAAGCATCGAAATGGCGCAAGGCGTGCCCCAACGGCAGCCCGCCCCCTCTATTTCCCTTCCGGTGCGGACAGGGGCAGGCCCAGCATCACGCGGCGCTTGAGCCAGGGGCTCGGGCGATAGCGCGGATCTCGGTAGAAGTCGTAGAGCCGCTCGAGAATGAAAAGAATGCGGCCGGCGCCGAGCCCGTCGCCCCATTCCAGCGGGCCGAACGGATAGCCCAGCCCGAGTTTCGTCGCCTTATCGATGTCGGCCGGCGTCGCGATGCCGCGCTGGGCGATATTGCAGCCGACGTTGACGATCATCGCCACGAGCCGCTGCGCGACGAACCCCGGGCTGTCGTTGATCACTACAACCGGCTGGCCGTCGGACGACAACAGCGCGCGCGCCGCGTCGCGCATTGCCGGATCCGTTGCCGGCGTCACCATTAGCGTCCGCGGCCCCTTCATGCCGAACAGGACATCGAGCGAGACCGTGCGTCGTGCATCGAGCTTCAGGTCGCGAATGGCCGTCGTCAGGTCCCATCCGATCTGCGTGAGCAGGATCAGCGCATCGTCGCCGGGCTTGTAGCCGTCCTCGATGCTGCCCGTCTCCACCTTGACGCCCGCCGCCTTGACGCCCGCCGCCTTGACGATCTCTGCCACCGGCGCCTGCAAGTCGAGATGATGTTTCGTCGGAATGAGCCACACCGACTTAGGCAGCGGGGCGGTCGCCTTGGGTATCTCGGGCTCGATGCGCTTGCCGTCCT